>CAYSHC010000070.1:0-8037 GCA_964430855.1 uncultured Vicinamibacteraceae bacterium | reverse complement strand
GGGCCGTCCCTACCGACGACGCAGACGCGCGGCGCCGCCGAGCAGGCCGAGCCCGACGAGGAGCAGCGTCGCGGGCTCCGGCACGGGATCCGGATCGGGGACCGGCTGAAGCTGGAAGGCCACGATCATGTCGTTGTAGTCGCGATCGCTGTTGGCGAGGGGCAGGTCCTCGATGCCGAGGTAGTACTGCTGCGTACCCGTCAGCCTGAAGAGCGCGAACTGGTTCACCGTCGCGGCATCGTCGGTGGCGAACCGGGTGGCCGCATTGCCGTTCGAGTAGAAGACGAACGAGAAGGGGCCGTCGATGATGCCGGCAAACGATGTCCCTGGCCCGGCCGGACCATCGAAGATCGCCTGGTCGCCGTGGCCGTTGTCATACAGCAGGCGGTTGGCGTCCTGCTGGCCCGCCACTTCCACCGTCAGCCGGATCTGCTCGGCGGTGCCGCCAATCTGGAACGGCGCATCCGCGCTCAGGTACTCGAGCGAGGCGAAGTCCGCGCCGAGCAGCGCCTGCAACTGGTACCCGATGTTCTTCGCGGGGCCGTCCCACGACGGGTGCTCCCAGAACGGCGTGCCGTCTTCGTTGAGGGTGATCCCGGCCATCGACACCCAGGTGCCGCCCGCAGGAATGGTCAGCGGGGCTGCCTCTGCCGCCCCCGTCCACACGATCGTTCCCATGCCCACCACCACCGCCATCAGCTTGCGTGTCACGTCACGACTCCTGTTGAAGTTGTCGGACAGACGACACAGCAAGTGACGTGCCCGCGTCCGTAGAGTGACGTCGTATCGGCCAGACTGGGCTCGTAATATCGAAAGACCGTCAATTCTCTGTTGATTTCGGGAATGGCAAGACTTCCTGAAGGGTGACTTTTAAGGCTCGTCCTGTTGAAAAGGTGTCTATTTCGGCAACTTTTGACGTCTGGCTCCGCGCGTCGCGGAAAAGACCAGAAGGATTTGTCAGGCGCTGTCAGGCACCTGCGTTCCGGTCTTGCGCTTTACTTTCGCCTCGCCTACACTTGGCCGCAGGCAAACAAAAAGCGAAACGACCATGGTGCCTCTTCGTTCCCGTGCTCATCTCGAAACCCTGCTCCAGCAGCGGCGGCTCGATCGCACCATCGCTGGCCGGATGCCCGCCGTCGCGCGGCTGGCGACCGGCGTGCCAGAGCTCGATGCCCGGCTCGAGGGCGGCGTGCCGCGCGGGCACGTCTCCGAAGTGATTGGCCCGCGCTCGTCGGGACGCAGCCGCCTGCTGCTTACGCTGCTGGCGGCTGCGACGCAGCGTGGTGACGTGGCCGCCTGGATCGACACGCTCGATCGCGGCGATCCGGCCCTGGCGGCGGCTGCCGGCGTGCGCCTGTCGCAGGTGCTCTGGGTGCGCGGGATGGCGCTCTCGCCGGGCGAGCTGGCGCTGCGTCCGTCGCGCGATGCCGAGGCGGCCGATCTCGTGGGGCTCGCGGTGCAGCGGGCGCTCAAGGCCGCGACGCTCGTCACGCAGGCGGGCGGCTTCGGCCTCGTCGCGCTCGACCTCTGCGACATTCCTGCCGCCGCACTGCGTCAGCTGCCGGCCTCCACGTGGATGCGGCTGCACCGGCTCGTCGAGGGGCGCGAGGTGGCGCTGGTGCTGTTTGCGGCGCAGCCCCTCACGCGCAGCGCCCAGGGCCTGTCGGTGCGGCTGCAGGCGACGCCACGGTGGGAGGGCGACAGCGCGCGGCAGCGGCGGCTGGAGGCGCTGGCCACCACCTGCGACGTGCACAGCGCGCGCCGGCCGCTGGCCGTGCCCGTGGCGGCCCGCGTGGCACGGGCCGGGTAGGAGGCGGCGGCGATGTTCGCAGCGCTGCACCTCACCGCAACGGATCCCCGTGCGCTCGACCGGCTCGACGCTGTGGCCGCCGACATGACGCCGCGCTGGGAGCGCATGGCGCCCGGCGACGTCGTGCTCGACGTCAGCGGGCTGCGCCGGCTCTTCGGCGGTCCCGAGGGCATTGCCGATGCCGCCTGCCAGCTGGCCCTGGAGCAGGGGCTGCACGTCCGCGTGGCGACGGCCGAGGCGTGGGGCGTCGCCCTGTTGCGTGCGGCGTGGCCTGGCGCCGACCTGGCGTACGTGCCGGCAGGGCAGGAGCAGGCCGCGCTGGCCACGCTGCCCGTCGACGCGCTCGCCCTGCTGCCGGGGGTCACCACGGCCCGCGCGCCCGAGGGGGACGCGGCGGCGCGGACGACCACCCGCCGCCTTGGCGGGGCCCGGCACTATCGGCTCTCGGCCGGGCACGGCCTCGTGTCGTCGCACACGCGCATGCCTGGCATGACCGCGGCCGACGCCTGCACCTGGACCGACGTGCGCGAGACGCTGCGCCGCTGGGGCATCCGCACGTGCGGCCAGCTGGCCATGCTGCCGCCCGACGACCTCCATGCGCGGCTGGGCCGCGTCGGGCACTGGCTGCAGCAGCGGGCCCGCGGCCTCGACCCGCGGCCGCTGCGCACGCCGCGCCCTGACGACCCGTTCGAGCAGACGCTGGAGCTCGAGTGGCCCATCGAGGGCCTCGAGCCGCTGTCGTTCGTCCTGCCGCGCCTGCTCGATCCGCTGTGTGCCCATCTCGAGCGGCGCGACCGCGCCGCCATCGTCGTGCGCCTGGTGCTGCGGCTCACCGATCGGCGCACGCACCTGCGCGCCATCGAGCTGCCGGCGCCGGTGCGCGACCCGCGTGTGCTGCGGACGCTGCTGCTGCTCGACCTCGAGGCGCATCCCGCCCCGGCGGGCATCGACGTGATCACGGTGCAGGTGGACCCGGCGCCCGGGCGCATCACGCAGCACTCGCTGTTGCGTAAGGCACTGCCGACCGATGACAGCCGCGTCGCGCTGCTCGCGCGGCTCACCGCCCTGATGGGCGAGGGCCGCTGCGGCTCGCCCGCGCTCGTCGATTCGCGGTGCCCCGGCGCCGTGGCCATGCAGCCGTTCGAGCCGGACGCGGCCGTCGCCGTGGCGGCGGCGCGCCCGCCGCTCCGCGCCGCGACGATGCCGGCCGGGCGGACGCGGGGGGAGGCCGTGGAGCCCGAGTTCGAGGGCGGGCTCGACACCACCGGGTATCACCTGCGGCGGCTCCGCCGGCCCTGGCCCGTCACGGTCACGACGGCGCCCGGCGGCCTGCGTCCCCTGTCGCTGCAGATCGGGGCGCGCGGCTGGCCCGACGGTCCCATCGCCACGGCATCAGGGCCCTGGCGGTCGTCCGGCGGCTGGTGGGAATCGGGCGCCGCGGCCGAAACCACGTGGGATCGCGACGAATGGGACGTCGCCCTGCGCGACGGCACGACGTATCGGGTGTACCAGGACCGGCAGACGCAGCAGTGGTGGCTGGAGGGCGAGATCGATTGAGATGTTCATCGAACTCCACGCCGCTTCGGCGTTCTCGTTCCTCGACGGCGCGTCGCTGCCCGAGACGCTCGTCGCGCGCGCGGCGGCGCTCGACATGCCGGCCATCGCCATCCTCGATCGCGATGGCGTCTATGGAGCGCCACGGGCACACCAGGCGGCGAAGGCGGCAGGCGTGCGGGCGCTGGTGGGGGCAGAGCTCACCATCCGCACGGGGACGGCGCACGACGGCCCGCCGCCACCGGCACGGGGGCCGGCCCGCCGGCAGATCGACGGCGTGCTGCGGCCGCCGCTCCTGTGGCGGCTGCCGGTGCTCGTCGAGTCGCGCGAGGGCTACCGCACGCTGTGCCGGCTGATCACGAAGATGAAGCTGGCGGCACCCAAGGGGCAGGGCGCGCTCACGCTCGACGACCTCGAGGGGCAGACGCGCGGGCTCGTGGCGCTCGTCGGCCGGGCGGTCCTCGCGGTCGAGCGGCATGGCGTCGGCGGCCTGCTCGACCAGCTCGTGGGCCTCTTCGGGCGGAGCCAGGTGTACGTCGAGCTGCAGCGGCACCTCACGCGCGACGAGGTCGCCGACGGGCGCATCCTCCAGTCGCTGGCCGAGGCCTTCCGGGTGCCGGTCGTGGCGACAAACGGCGTGCGGTTCGCCACGCCGGACGACCGTCCGCTCTACGACGTGCTCACCTGCATCCGTCACGGGACGACGCTGGCGCAGGCGGGTCGTCGCCTGGCGGCCAACGCCGAGCGCTACCTCAAGTCGCCCGCGCAGATGGCGGCGCTCTTCCGCGACCGTCCCGATGCCCTGCGCAGCGTGCGCGAGCTGGCCGATCGGCTCGAGTTCACGCTGGCCGACCTCGGCTACCGGTTCCCCGACTATCCCGTGCCCGAGGGCGAGACGCAGATCAGCTTCCTGCGGCGCATCACCGACGCGGGCGCACGGTGGCGGTACCGGCCGTACCACGAGCGGGCGCAGCGGCAGGTCGCGCGCGAGCTCGATCTCATCGAGCGGCTCGACCTCGCCGGGTACTTCCTCATCGTCTGGGACCTGGTCAACTTCTGCCGGCGGCACGACATCCTCGTGCAGGGCCGCGGCTCGGCCGCCAACAGCGCTGTCTGCTACAGCCTCGGCATCACGGCGGTCGACCCGGTGGGGATGGGGCTGCTCTTCGAGCGGTTCCTCTCGGAGGAGCGCGGCGAGTGGCCCGACATCGACCTCGACCTGCCGAGCGGCGAGCGGCGCGAGCGCGTCATCCAGTACGTCTTCGACCGCTACGGTCCGCGCGGGGCGGCCATGACGGCCAACGTGATCACCTACAGGGGGCGCAGCGCGGCCCGCGAGGTGGGGAAGGTGCTCGGCTGTCCGCCGGCGCTCGTCGATCGGCTGGCCCGGCACGTCAGCCCGTTCGAGTGGCGCGACCCCGCCGACACGATGGCCAAGCACCTGCGCGACGCGGGCGCGGACGCCGACGCGCCGCAGATCCGGCACTTCGCGGACCTGTGGGTGCGGATGCAGGACATCCCGCGGCACCTCGGCCAGCACTCGGGGGGCATGGTGGTGTGCCAGGGCCGGCTCGACGAGGTGGTGCCCCTCGAGAACGCCAGCATGCCCAACCGCGTAGTGGTGCAGTGGGACAAGGACGACTGCGCCGACATGGGCATCGTGAAGGTGGACCTGCTCGGTCTCGGCATGCTGGCCGTCCTCCAGGAAGCCATCACCGTCGTCAACGCGGACGTGCCGCCGGAGGCGCCGCCGCGCGTCGACCTGGCGCACCTGCCGCAGGATGACCCCGACGTCTACCGGATGCTGCAGGAGGCCGACACGGTCGGCCTGTTCCAGGTGGAGTCGCGCGCCCAGATGGCGACGCTGCCGCGCCTCGGGCCGCGGACCTTCTACGACATCGTCGTGCAGGTGGCGCTCATCCGGCCGGGCCCGATCGTGGGGCAGATGGTGCACCCGTACCTGCGCCGCAGGAAAGGTGAGGAACCGGTGACGTATGCGCACCCGTCGCTCGAGCCGATCCTCGAGCGCACGCTGGGCGTGCCGCTCTTCCAGGAGCAGCTGCTGCGCATGGCGATGGCGGTGGCCGGCTTCTCCGGCGGCGAGGCCGAGGAACTGCGCCGCGCGATGGGGTTCAAGCGGTCCGAGGCGCGGATGCGGGCCATCGAGCAGCGGCTGCGCGACGGGATGGCACGCAACGGCATCACGGGGGCGACGGCCGATGCCATCGTGCTCTCGATCACGTCGTTTGCGCTGTACGGCTTCCCCGAGTCGCACGCCGCGAGCTTCGCGCTGCTCGTCTATGCGAGCGCGTACCTGAAGGCGCACTACCCGGCGGCCTTCTTCGCCGCGCTGCTCAACAACCAGCCGCTCGGCTTCTATCACCCCGCCACGCTGATCAAGGACGCGCAGCGGCACGGCGTGCGCTTCAGGCCGGTGAACGTGCAGGTCTCGCAGTGGAAGTGCGTCATCGAGGACGACGGCGCCGTGCGCCTCGGCTTCTGCATGGTGCAGGGGCTCAGGGAGGAAGTGGGTAGACAGATGGAGAAGGCAGGGACGGCTCGCCGAGCCGTCCGACACAACCATGTCACCGAAGGTGGACCTGGTCGCCCTGACGCGCATCCCGATGCCTGTCCCAAGTGCGGTGGCGACGACCCCTCGATGATCGAGGTCGAGGCGGCCGCCGGGACGTGGGAGGCCTACTGCAACGTCTGCGCGCACGACTGGCGCGGCGGCGTCCCGCTGACGGCCGCGGCACGCCCGCCGGGGGGCGACGGCCAGGCGCCGGATCCGGCGCGCCCGCGGTTCCGGTCCGTGGACGACCTCGTCGCGCGCACCGGGCTGCGCCGCGACGAGTTGAACCGCCTCGCGAGCATCGGCGCGCTCAACAGCCTCGGCTACGACAGGCGGGCGGCGCTGTGGGAGGCCGAGCGTGCCGCGCGGCCGGCCGCCGACCTGTTCACGCCGCTCGAGGCCGACGGCGTCGCGCCGGTGGCGGTGCAGGCAACGCGCGCCGACGTGCCGTCCGGCGCGGCCGAGGCCGCAGGCGCGCGCCCGCCGTCCTCCCCGCTCGCGCCGATGACCCCCGTCGAGCGGCTGACGGCCGACTACGACGGCACCGGCGTCACGCTCGGGCCCCACCCGATGGCGCTGCACCGGCGCGACCTCAGCCTGCGCGGCGTGCTGCGCTCCGATCAGCTGCCGCGCACGCGCGCGGGACGCCGGGTGCGCGTGGCCGGTGCGGTCATCACCCGGCAGCGTCCCGGCACGGCCAGGGGCATGGTGTTCCTCACGCTCGAGGACGAGGCCGGGCTCACCAACGTGATCATCCGGCCCGACGTCTTCGACCGTCAGCGCGTGCTCATCGTCGAGGCACCCTTCCTGCTCGTGGAGGGCGTGCTGCAGCAGGAGGAAGGGGTGACAGCCGTGCGTGCGGAGCGGGTGGCCGACCTGCACGCCGAAGGCCCGGCGTCGCCGTCGCACGATTTCCGGTAAGGCTGTGGTGCACAGCCGGCACGTCAGCTTGCCGGCGCGCCTGCACGTCCCGCAAGCGCTGCGCGGCACGCGGTTCGCGGAAAGCGGCAAGCGGTGCGCCGCAAGCGGAAAGCCGCCCGCGAACGCCGCCGGCCGCGCCCGTCCCCGCCCGGGACATCGTGCGCAGCCGGCGGCATCCTGGCCGCCGTGATGGCGGCCTGTCACTGGCCGCTGGTGCAGAGCGCGACGCCGTTGAACACGTTGTCGTGCGTCGTCATCGGACACAGCTGCCCGCGGATCTCGCCCCCCTGGAACGCCTGCGTGTGCACGTTCACGTACGCCGTGCCGCTCGCGATGGCGAACGCCGCATCGTCGAACGTCCGGATACCGAGCGCCTCGCGCGGCTGGAGCTCGCTGCTCGACAGCGAGCCCTTCAGCTGGAACGCGCCCGACTGCCCGACGGCGGCCACGGGGAAGCCGAAGATGATCGGCCCGTTCACGCCCTCGGCGCCCACGTGGATGTGCGACGCGAGGATGCCCGTCGGCAGGTTGAAGATGTCGATCTGGTAGTCGATGCGCCCGGCGCCGCGGTCCACGGTGACGGTCGCCACGCCGTGAGCGCCCGTGCTGACGCCGGGCACCTCGTGGTTGCCGCCGAGCATCGCGCGCACGGTGACCTGCTGCTGTGCGTGCGCTTCGACGGCGCCCATGCCGAGCACGAATGCCGTCGCCATGCTGAATGCCACCGACCGTGTCATCGTGTCCCCCTTCGCTCGTTGATGGTGCGGTTGCTGGCGCGGTGCGTGCCCGCCTACTGGATCGTGATGGAGCCGCGCAGCGCCGGGTTGTCGTGGTCGAGGTGATCGTGGAAGCCGCACCGCCGCGCCACGGAGAACGGCGCCGTCATGCCCGTCTCGCCGGGCGAGAGCGCGCCGAGCGCGTTGATCTCGACGCAGTCGGTGTGGTTCGGGTGCGGATCGGACGAGATCTCGTGCACGCGCGTGTTGTTGTTGGTCACCGTGACGCGTCCGCCCCGGGCGATGGTCACCGCCGCCGGGCTGACGCCGTTGGGGCCGATGGTGATCGTCGCCGTCATGGGCGGCGTGCCGCCTCCGCCGCCGCCGCTGCCCGTCGGCGGCGATGGCGAGGTGGGCACGCTGTCGCCGCCGTCGCAGCCGGGCGCCGGCACCGCGCCGAGCAG
>CAYSHC010000069.1:0-20270 GCA_964430855.1 uncultured Vicinamibacteraceae bacterium | reverse complement strand
GCTCGGGGCCGAGGAGTTCGGCTTCTCGACGGCCCCGCTCGTCGTCATGGGCTGCGTGATGATGCGGGTGTGCCACCTCGACACCTGCCCGGTCGGCGTGGCGACGCAGAACCCGGCGCTGCGCGCGCGGTTCACGGGCCAGGCCGAACACGTCATCAACTTCTTCCACTTCGTCGCGCAGGAAGTGCGCGAGTACATGGCGGCGCTCGGCTTCCGGACCCTCGACGAGATGGTGGGCCGCGTCGACCTGCTCGACATGACGCCCGCCGTGGACCACTGGAAGGCGCGCGGCATCGACCTGTCGGCCGTGCTCGACGCGTCGCACCTGAAGGCGGACGACGAGGGCAGGCCCACCGTGGCGCTCTGCCGCACGACGACGCAGCAGGTGTCGCTCGCCGACGCGCTCGACGTCCGGCTCATCGAGATCGCCGAGCCGGCGCTCACGCGCGGCGCGCCGGTGCGCGCGAGCCTGCCGATCCGCAACGTCCACCGCACCGTGGGCGCCATGCTCGGCAGCGAGGTGTCGCGACGCTACGGCGCGGAGGGGCTGCCCGACGGCACGATCGAGTTCACCTTCAAGGGGTCGGCGGGCCAGAGCTTCGGGGCCTTCGTCCCGCGGGGCATCACGCTGCGGCTCGAGGGTGACGCCAACGACTATGTCGGGAAGGGCCTCTCCGGCGGCCGCCTGATCGTCGTGCCGCCTGCCGAGGCCACCTTCGAGGCCGAGCGCAACATCATCGCCGGCAACGTCGTGCTCTACGGCGCGACGAGCGGCGAGGCGTTCATCCGCGGCGTGGTCGGCGAGCGCTTCGCCGTGCGCAACAGCGGCGCGACGGCCGTCGTGGAGGGTGTCGGCGACCACGGCTGCGAGTACATGACCGGCGGCCGCGTGGTGGTGCTCGGCGCGACGGGACGGAACTTCGGGGCCGGCATGAGCGGCGGCATCGCCTACGTCATCGACCCGGACGGCGACTTCGCGCAGCGCTGCAACCGCGAGATGGTGCTGCTCGAGGCCATCGACGAGAGCGACGAGGAGTTTGTGAAGGGGCTCATCGAGCGCCACTGCGCGCTCACCGGCAGCCGGATCGGCGAGCGGGTGCTCGAGCAGTGGAGCACCAGCGTCGCGCGGTTCGTCCGCGTGATGCCGATCGAATACAAGAAGGCGCTCGAGGCCCAGGGGGCCGAGACGCTGGGAGTGGCGGTCTGATGGGCAAGCCGACAGGATTTCTCGAGATCACGCGGGAGACGCCGACGCGGCGGCCCGTCGCCGAGCGGGTGAAGGACTGGCTGGAGGTCTACGAGCCGTTCCCCGCCGACAAGCTGAAGGCACAGGCCAGCCGCTGCATGGACTGCGGCATTCCGTTCTGCCACCAGGGGTGTCCGCTCGGGAACCTCGTTCCCGACTGGAACGACCTCATCTACCGCGACCGCTGGCGCGAGGCCGTGGCCCGGCTGCACGCGACGAACAACTTCCCGGAGTTCACGGGGCGCCTCTGCCCGGCGCCGTGCGAGGCCGCGTGCGTCCTGGGCATCAACGACCAGCCCGTGACGATCAAGCAGGTCGAGGTCGCCATCATCGACCACGCGTACGACCAGGGCTGGGTGGTGCCGCAGCCGCCGGCAATGCGCACCGGGCGGCGCGTGGCCGTGGTCGGGTCGGGCCCGGCGGGCCTCGCCGCGGCGCAACAGCTCGCGCGGAAGGGGCACGACGTCGTGCTGTTCGAGCGGGCCGATCGGATCGGGGGCCTGCTGCGCTACGGCATCCCCGATTTCAAGATGCACCGCCGCCTGCTGGACCGCCGGCTCGAGCAGCTGGCAGCCGAGGGCGTCGAGTTCCGGACGGGCGTCAACGTCGGCGTCGACGTGACGGGCAGCGAGCTGCGTGCCAGCTTCGACGCCATCTGCCTGACGGTGGGCGCGACGCAGCCGCGCGCGCTGACCGTGCCCGGGGCCGACCTGAAGGGCGTCTACTACGCGATGACCTACCTGGAGCAGCAGAACCGGGTCGTCGCGGGCGACGCGGTGCCCGACGAGGAGCGGATTCTCGCGACAGGCAAGCGCGTGGTCATCCTCGGCGGCGGCGACACGGGAGCCGACTGCCTGGGCACCGCGCACCGGCAGGGCGCGGCCAGCGTGCGCCAGTACGAGATCGCCCCGCGGCCGCCGGACCAGCGCGGGCCCGGCGACCCGTGGCCGCTCTGGCCCAACATCTACCGCGTCTCGGCGGCGCACGAGGAGGGCGGCGAGCGCGACTACGCCATCATGACCACCCGCCTCGAGGGCGAGAACGGGGTGCTGAAGCGCCTGCACGGCGTGCGCGTCGAGATGGTCTCGCGCGACGGCCGGCTGGCCTTCGAACCCATCCCCGGCACCGAGTTTTCCGAGGAGGTGGATCTGCTGCTGCTCGCCATGGGCTTCACCGGACCGGAGAAGCACGCGCTGTTCGAGCAGCTCGGCGTGGGGTGCGACGCCGCCGGTCGTGTGGCCGCCGACCCGGTGACGCGACAGACCAACGTCCCCGGCGTCTACGTCGCTGGCGACGCCCGCCGTGGCGCCTCGCTCATCGTGTGGGCCATCGCCGAGGGGCGCCAGGCGGCAGAGCAGATCGACAGGGCGCTGGTTGAGGCCTAGGCTTCATGGCTGATGCCTGACGCCTCATGCGTCAGTGGCATCAGGTGATCACTCGTCGACCGTGAGCTCGCCGCGCTCGATGATGCGCAGCAACGCGTCGACGACAGCCGGGTCGAACTGCGACCCGCGCTGGCGGCGCAGTTCCTCCACGGCCTCGGGCAGCGGCCACCGCTGCTTGTAGGCGCGCGCGTGCGTGAGCGCGTCGAAGACGTCGGCCACGGCGACGATCCGGCTCACGAGCGGGATCTGCTCCTCGCGCAGTCCCTGGAGGTACCCCGAGCCGTCCCACTGTTCGTGGTGCGTGCGCGCGATCTCCTCGGCCATCTGCAGCAGCGGGTGCGCGCTGCCCGACAGGAGGCGCGCGCCGATCTCCGTGTGGCTCTTCACGACGGCGAACTCTTCGTCGTTGAGCCGTCCGCCCTTGAGCAGGATACTGTCGGGCACCGCGATCTTGCCGAGGTCGTGCAGCGGCGCGGCCCGGCGGATGAGCGTGACCGTCTCCTCGCTCAGGCCCAGTTCCCTGGCCAGCGCCGCCGAGGTCCGGCCGACCCGCTCGGTGTGCTGCATCGTGTCGTCGTCGCGGAAGTCCGCGGCACGCGATAGCCGGTGCAGCAGCTCGAGCTGCGCCTGCTCCAGCTCCTCCGTCCGCTCGCGCACGCGCTGCTCGAGGATCTCGTTCTGCTCCTCCAGCGCGCGGTAGAGGAACCGCGCCTCGAGCAGGTTGCGGATGCGCAGCACGATCTCCGACGGGTCGAAGGGCTTGTTGACGAAATCCTTGGCGCCCCGCGACAGCGCCTTCTTCTTCAGGTGCGCGTCCACGTCTGCAGTGATGAAGACGATCGGCAGGTAGGTGTCGGGCGGGATCGACGGCGAGATCGCGTCGAGCACCGCGAAGCCGTCCATGCCGGGCATGTGCAGGTCGAGCAGCACGAGGTCGGGCTGCTCGGCGTGGAACATCGCGACCGCGCTGTGCGGGTCGGTGGTCGTCTGGACCCGCTCGAACCCCGCGCGCTGGAGCAGCCGCTGCAGCACGGTGACGTTCTGCGTCTGGTCGTCGACGGCCAGGATGCGCGCCTGGGAGAAGTCAAACTCCGACATGAGTCACGTGGATCCTGTGAGGGGGGCGGACTGCAAGTCAATCGAGCGGTTCGGCGGCCCCGTCCGGCGGTGGGGGGCCGTCGGTGGCCGCCGGATCCCATGCGCGGTCCGGCGAGGGTGCGGACGGCGCGGCGGGAGCCATCCGCTGATACAGGTAGGAGGCCAGCAGCAGCAGCGCCCCGACGCCGAGGACGCTGAGCATCTGGTAGACGCGGTCGAGCTCGGCGATGTCGCGCAGCAGCACCTTGACGATGGTGAGCCCGAACAGGGCGATGCCGAGATAGCGGACAGGGGCGTACCGGCGGAGCATCCCGGCCGCGATGAGCCCGACGGCATACAGCGCCCAGCTCACCGAGAGCGCCACCTGCTCGAACAGCTCCGCGCGGGCGGCGCCGGAGGGCCGCCCGCCCGAACTCGCGGCGTACGCGCGCGCGCCGAAGATGGCGTGAATCTCCGCCGAGAGCCAGGCGACGGCCAGTACGTGCCCGCCGAGGATGAGCAGCGTCCGTGCCGGGGCGTCCGCCCTGCCGGCCTGGCGGAGGAGCCGGGCCATCCAGGCGGCCGCGCCGATGACCACCGCGGCCGCGAGCGCACGCGTGTTGACGACGGGCCAGCTCGAGACCGCGAGCGGCTCGCCGAGGACGTCGATCAGGCGGAGGGCGGCGATCACAAACAGGGCGCCGCTGCCCGCGCCGAGCCAGGCGTTGCGGTGCACGAGGGCGAACCGCCCGAGGGCCGCGGCCTCCATCGCCCATCCCACCGCGACGGCCGGGCCGTCGAACCACGCGCCGATGGCCACGGCGGTCAGCGTCGCGGCGACGGCACCGAACTGCCAGGCCAGCACCCGCATCCACCCCAGCGTGAAGAACGCCAGGCCGGCGTTCCACAGCGCGAGGCCCGTCAGCATCGGCGCGTTCCACCAGGCGGCGCGCGTCTCGAGGAACAGGTACAGGGCCGCAGGCAGGAACAGGCCATTGAGGTGCGTGTGCACCACCTCCGCGATGGGCACCTCCGCGGGCTCCTCGTCGTCGCTGACGTCACGCCATTGCCCGGCCAGGTGCAGCAGGTAGACGGCGCACGTCGTGATGATGGCGCCGGCGTACCAGCCGGGCCGCCGCAACCCGGTCATCCAGGCCATCAGCGGCAGCGCGACGAGCAGCAGCACCACCGAGCGCAGCCACGGGAGGTGCGTGTGGTGGCTCACCGACAGGGCGGCCACCGTGGACAGCACGAAGTACACCAGCAGCGCGCCGGGCTGCGGGGCGAGCACCGAGATGGACGCCACGTGGTAGAGCAGCGGCGCCGACAGCAGCACCGCGGCAACGGCGCGGCTCGCCAGGTCGGCGCCGGCGCGGCGCCGCAGGCCCAGCAGGACGGCCATGAAGATGACGACATAGAGCGTGAGGAACAGCTCGGTGCGCAGCCAGGCCGCCGGCGTGTACGACGTGACGGCCCACACCAGCACGGTCAGCACGGTGAGCGCGTAGGCCACCAGAGACAACAGGGGCCAGGCGTGCTTGAAGGCAAGCAGGGCCGCCCCCGCCACGAGCAGCACGACGTAGGTGAACAGGACCAGCTGACTGCCCTCGCCCCCGATGAGTGCCGGCGTCGCGAACCCGCCCGCCAGCGCCAGCATCGCCAGGGCCTGCGAGTGCTCCCTGTCGGCCAGCGCCGCCGACAGGCCGGTGACGAGCACCATGGCCACAAACGCGGTGCCGGGGCCAATCAACGCGTACATGTGCAGGGCGGCGTACAGCGCCACGTAGAGCGCGACGATGCCGCCGCCCGCGAGCACGTGGCCGAAGAGTGCCAGTCCGCGGCGGGAGAAGCGCAGGCCTGCGACGATGAGCGCCACGCCCGCGGCCAGGCCGACGGCCACGCGCAACGGCTCGCTCACCCAGCCGTTGTCGAACGCGAACTTGACGAAGTAGCTCAGGCCGAGGATGAGCGCGGCCATCCCGGCATAGAGGAGCCAGCGTGCGCCGATGCGCTGCTCGAGGGCGGCGGCCGCGTCGATCGGCTGCGACGCGGGCGTGGCGGGCAGTGGGGGCGGCCACGTGCCCGCCGTGCCTGCATCGCCGGCTGCCGGTGCTGCGGGCGCGGCCGGCCCCGCCCGCGCCGTCGGGTCTGTGGTCGCCGGGCCTGCGGGTTCAGGCGTGTCCGGCATCGACTCGGACGCCGGTTCCGGGCCCGTCACCGGCGGCGCGTCGATTCGTCCCTGGTTGAGCGCCTGCACCGTCGCATGCCAGGCCGCGTCGCTTGTGGCGGGCGCCTCCGGAGCGTCGCCGGACCCCGCGCCCCGCAGCGCCTCGAGTTCGCGGCGCAGAGCGGCGACCTCGAGCGTCAGCTGCCGCGTCTCGCGCGCGGCACGCGAGGCCCTCAGGAACGACACCACGGGCAGCACCAGCGCCACGGCCAGCGACACGCCCAGCACGACGATCCCCATCAGCAGCTCCACGTCAGGCCCCGAGTATATCGGCCTCGCGCCATGGGGACGTGTTGCATCGGCGTGCCGGATCTGGACAGGATGAGGGCCATGGCGCAGCCGCCGGCCAGCGGTGGCGCGTCCACAGGGCCGGAGCGTCCCTCTTCATGAGACATCTCGCCACGGCAGCCACGATCGCCGCCACGGCCGGACTGCTGACGCTTGCATGCGCGACGAACCCGGCGACGGGCAAGCGCGAGTTCAACCTCATGAGCGAGGCCCAGGAGATCGCGCTGGGACAGCAGACCCATCCGCAAATCCAGCAGGAGATGGGCGTCTACGACCACGCCGCGCTCCAGGAGTACATCACGGGCGTGGGCAGGCGGCTGGCCGGCAACAGCGAGCGGCCCGACCTCCCCTGGACGTTCACCGTCGTCGATTCCCCGGCCGTCAACGCGTTTGCGGTGCCCGGCGGGTTCATCTACATCACGCGCGGCATCCTGGCGCACCTGAACGACGAGGCCGAGCTGGCCGGCGTGATGGGGCACGAGATCGCGCACGTCACCGCCCGTCACTCGGCGGCGCAGTACAGCAAGGCGACGGGCGCCTCCATCGGCCTGCTCCTCGGCCAGATCTTCGTCCCCGAGCTGCGTCCCTTCGGCCAGGCCGCCGAAGCGGGCCTCGGGCTGCTCTTCCTCCGCTTCGGCCGCGACGACGAGCTCGAGGCCGACAGGCTCGGGGCGGGGTACGCCGCCAGGAACGGGTGGCACCCGCAGGGCGTGGTCACGCTGCTCGAGACGCTGTCGCGTATCGGGGAGGGCAGCGACCGCAAGGGCGTGCCCAACTGGATGTCCACGCACCCGATGCCGGAGGACCGCATTGCCCGCGTCCAGGAGACGGTGCAGGCGCTCGCTGCCGACCCCGCTGCGTCGTACCGGGTCGAGCGCGCCGCGTTCCTCCAGCGTATCGACGGCATCGTCTTCGGCGACAACCCCGCCGAGGGCGTCATTCGCGGGCGGACGTTCCTGCACCCGGACCTCCGTTTCGAGCTCCAGTTCCCGGAGCAGTGGCCCATCCAGAACGCCCCGACGCAGGTCGTGGCACGGGAGCCCGCGGGCAACGCCGTGGTCTTCCTTCAGCTCGTGCAGCAGCCGCGCGGCTCCACGATGGAGCAGGTCGCGGCCAACGACCTCGGCCAGTCCGGGCTCCGGCTGGTCTCCGGCGGCGCGACGAAGGTCAACGGCCTCGATGCCTTCATCGGCACGTTCCAGGGCCAGTTGCAGGACGTCGGCTCGGCCGGGCTGCGCATCGCGTGGATCGCGCACGACAAGCGGGTGTACCGCATCGCCGGCCTCGCGCCGGCGCAGTACTTCAACCAGGTGGAGCCGGCCTTCTCGGCCACGCTGCGTTCGTTCAGGCCGCTGGCCGCCAGCGAGGCCCGCGACATCCGTCCCAATGTCGTCGCGCTCTACACCGTGCGCGAGGGCGACACGTGGCAGCGCATCGCGACGGGCCCGGGCCGCGACCTCGTGCCGGCCGCCACGCTGGCGGTGATGAACGGCAGGAGCGTGGAGGAGCAGCCCCGCGCCGGCGACCGCATCAAGATCGTCCAGGTCGCCGGACGTTGACGTTGAGGGCGGTGCCCCGGGTTGCGGATGACCCTGCGGGTCCGTCAGGGCTGACGCACGACCGCGAGCATCGTCACGTCGTCGTCGAACTGCCCCTGCGTCCACGCCGCGATGGCCGAGAGCACGTCGTCGCGCAGGGCCGGCGCGCTGCGCTGCCTGCCGGCAAGGAGCGCCGTCAGGCGTTCGGCGCCGAATTCCTCGCCCGCCGGCGAGCGGCCTTCAGTGATGCCGTCGGTGAACAGCAGCAGCTGCGCGCCGGGTTCGAACGCGATCTCGGCGTCACGGTAGTCGTGGCTGCGCCGCAGGTTCAGCGCCGGGTCACCGAGGCCGAGCTCGCGCGTCACGTGCGGCAGCACGAGGATGGGCGGGTTGTGCCCGGCGTTGGCGAACGTGAAGCGGTGCTGCGCCGTCCAGAGGATCCCGAAGAAGAACGTCACGAAGCGCCCGCGCCGCAGGTTGGCCGCCATCGTCTGGTTCACGCGCGTGCAGAGGGCGGCCGGCGAGAGCCGGGGGTGCGCCAGCGCCTTCACCGTCGCCTGGAGGTTCGCCATGACGAGCGAGGCGGGCAGGCCCTTGCCCGAGACGTCGGCGATGCACACGGCGAGCGCCTCTTCCGACAGCCACCACGCGTCGTAGTAGTCGCCGCCCACGGCCAGGGCCGGGTGCCAGGCGCCGGCCAGCGTGTACCCGGGCGGCTGCGGCAGCTCCTGCGGCAGCAGCGCCTGCTGGCTGTCGAACGCCTCGCGCATCGACGCGTCACGGACGCGTGTCTTCAGCCCGCCGATCGCCATCGACGACTGCGCGGCCAGCGACGACATGAGCTCGAGGTCGCGCTCCGACCAGTTCTCGTCCGAACGCTTGCGCCCGGCCGCCACCACCAGGTGCAACGAGTCGGCGTGCCGGACGGGCAGCAGCAGCTCGATGCCGAGCCGCTGCCACGGGCGGAGGTCGCCATCGCCGGCTTCGTCCACGCGGATCGGGCCGTGGAGCGTGGCGTGGTGGCCGTCGAGCCAGCGTGTCGCCTCGAGCAGGTCGATGACGTCGGCGCTGCCGCCGGCGACGGGGTCGAAGCCCCGGCGGCCCTCGCGCGCCCGGAACGCGATCGTCGGCCGGTGCGGCACGGCCTCCTGCATGGCGGCCATCAGCCGGCGCTCGAGCTCTTCGCGCCGGGTCACCTGGCGCAGCGCCTCGCCGTGGCGGGCCAGCACGCCGGCCGGGTCCGGCGCCTGCTGATAGAACCGCACGTCGATGGCCTGCTGGATGCGGCGGCGCACCGGCTCCACCATCCCCACGACGAGCAGCGTCAGCAGGATCGTCGTCAGGCGCCCGCTCTCGGCCGCGCCTGACACCACCGCGGTCACCAGCACGACCACGGCGCCGGACGCCATCGCGAGCGCGGCGGAGGCCACCGCGTAGATGAACGTCAGGCGGATGATGACGCGGATGTCCATCAGGCCGTAGCGAAGGATGGCCATCGCAAACGACAGCGGGATGAGCAGGTACGCCACCCACGTGATGACCTCGATGCCGGCGTAGATGTCTGCCGCCATCGGGTCGCGACGGAACGACCAGACGGTCGTGCCGAGCGAGAGGACTATCGCGGTGGTCAGCGTCGTCCCGATGCCGAGCAGCGGCCACCGGATCTGCTGACGCTCGGTGGCGTCGGCGACCGTCCAGGCCGACCACAGGCCCACGACAGCGCCCACCGGGTAGAACAGCACCGCGCACAGGCCGAGGACGACGATCGTCCCGACGAAACAGGCCACGGCGGCCGCGTTCAGCCAGCCCGGGGCGGCGTATGCCACGGTCGCGAGCCCGGCGTGCGACACCGCGACGATCGCCAGCGCCACGAGCGAGCCGGCCGCCAGCGGACGCCGCCTCAAGGGCTGTCGCGGGCTCGTGCGGTGATGGCGGCGCCACACGAGCAGTCCGCCGGCGAGTGCTGCCGCCGCGATGGCGGCCATGACGGCGGCCCTGACCGGCACGGGCTGGCTGCCGAGCAGCCAGGTCGTCACTGCCGGCGTCGCGCCGACGACCACCAGCACCTGGAGCAGGTAGCTCCACCCGAGCAACGGCCCCAGGGACTGTGGGGCCAGGCGTGGACGCGGGAACAGCAGGACGAAATGCAGCAGCAGCGGCCCCGACAGCAGCCCGCTCGTGGTGACGACGAACAGGTCGGCCATCTTCAGGCGCCGGAAGGCCTCGGGCAGCGGCACGACCGTCTCGGGCGGCCGGCTCATCCCGCCGGGGATCACCATCGCCAGCAGCGACGTGCCGATGGCCGCCGACACCATCATGAACAGCAGCGCGCGCGGGTCGCCGGGCCGCCATCGGTAGACGAGCGTCGCGAGGCCGTAGAAGAGGGCGAACACCGTCAGGACCTGCGCGGCGATCCCCGCCCACTGCCGTGGTCCCTCGAGATGCCGCCCGACGACGAGCGAGCGCTCCAGCGGTACGCCGTCGCGCTCGAGGCGGATGGCCAGAGTACGTCCGGGCCGCAGCGAGTCATGCAACCGGAGCAGCGCTTCGCCGTCGGCGGCCGGGATCCCGTCGATGGTCCTGATGACGTCGCCCGCCCGGATGGCGGCCGTCGCCGCAGGCGAGCGCCTGGCGACGCCCAGCACACGCACCACCGCCGCGTCGCCCTCGCCGGTCCGCGTCATGGTCAGCCCCGTCCATGGCTGGTCGACGGCGAGCAGCAGCGAGACGGCGACAAACAGCGTCGCGGCGAAGACGAGCAGCACGACGACGGAGGTCACGACGCGACGGTGCCGCAGCAGCGCGTCGGTGATCACGTCGTGGGCCGGGGCGGGCGCGCCGGCCGCTGCGTCTGCCATGAGCGCAGATTGTAGCCGCGCTACACTGCTGCCGATGTCTCCGCCGCCCCGCCGGTCCGCCGCCGTCCGACGGCGACGTGCCGGCTCGCGGCCGGGTGGTGTCCGCGGCGCGCTGCGCATCACCGGCCGCGTCGTCTCCGCGGCGCTCGGCATCGCCGTCACCGCGCTCGGCTGCCTCTATCTCACGCTGCCAGACGTCCGTCCGCTCGTCGACCAGCCGCCCGTCGAGACGGCGTTCATGCGGCTCCGCGCCGACGAGGCGCACGCGCGTGGTGTGCCCGCGCGGCGGGCGTACACGTGGGTGCCGTACGGCCGGATCGCGACGCCCTTGAAGCGTGCGGTGCTCATCGCCGAGGACGACCTGTTCTGGCAGCACGACGGCGTGGACCTCGCCTCCATCCGCCAGGCCATCGAGGACAGGCTCGAGGGCGGCGACCGGGTGCTGCGCGGCGGCAGCACCATCACGCAGCAGCTGGCGAAGAACCTGTACCTCTCGCCGTCGCGCAACCCCGTGCGCAAGCTGCGTGAGCTGATGATTACGCGTCTGCTCGAGCGCCTGCTGACCAAGCAGCGGATCTTCGAGCTCTACCTGAACGTCGTGGAGTGGGGCGACGGCGTCTGGGGCGCAGAGGCGGCCAGCCGGCACTACTTCGGCAAGCCGGCATCGCGGCTCACGGCGTCCGAGGCGGCGCTGCTCGCCGGCGCGCTCATCAACCCCGTGCGCTACAGCCCGGCGTCGCCGCCGCCGCGCCTGCGGGCGCGGCAGCAGATGATCCTGCGGCGGATGGGCTCGCCGGGAGCGGGGCAGTTGCCGGGTCGCGGCGCTGACGCGTCGGTACCTGCTGACGCATCGCGCCGGAAACCGGCTCGACAGTAGACCTGCTCAGCTTGACGGCGCCCGTGACGGCAGTGTCTTATGTGATCGCCCGCCCGGCCGATTGTTCCAGCAGTGATGCTGAATTACACCGAAGCTCTCACCCGCCTGATGGCGGATATCGTCGAACGTGTCCCTGATCTCGGGCACGTGCCGATGAACCGCGTCCTCGTGTTTGCACGGCGCGGCCGCCATGGTGCCTGCGGGCCGAATGCGACGTGTCACTGGCTGGGACAGCCGCCAAGCGAACCCGGCTATTACTTCTGGACCGACCCGCAGACCGGGGTCATCACGAGACGTACGCCGTACTTCGTCACGCGCTGGCCGCAGGTCGTCGTCCACGGCACGGCGATGGAGTGGCTGATCTCGGTGGGGCTCCCGCGCTTCGCGGAGCAGCCGGCCGCGCGCAAGCGTCAGCGCTACTTCGACCTGCCGTCATGGGTCTGCCGGCTCGACACCATCGTCCACGAGCTGTTCCATATCGGACCTGACGGCAACGGCTTCCGCGAGATGACGCTGCCGGACGGGACGCCCGATCATCGCGCGCATCCGCCGGCGTTCTTCGACGCCGTCGAGCTGCTCGTCCGCGAGTATCTCGCCACCGGGCCGGAGGCCGCCGTCCTGGCCGTGGTCCGTGACGACCTCGACACGCTGCTCGCGCGGCACGGGAAGATCGTGGCCACGACCTTCCGGCGGTACCCGTCGTACCCGCAGCGCTATGCCGAGGCGCTCGCCGTGCAGCCCCCCGGCCCGGACGTGCCCATCGCGCCGCTGCCGAAGACCGCGTGCCGCCCGCTGTACACCGAGGCCGACATCGTGGCGCGCGACTTCACGGCGCTCGTCACGTCCACGACGATTCGCGCCGCGTGAGGCATCGGCCCACCGGCTCTGCTACGATGCGCGGTTGATGACCGCACGCGCGCCGGCCGTCTTCCTCGATCGCGACGGCACCCTCATCGAGGAAGCCGGCTACCTCGACAGCCTCGACCGCCTGCAGTGGTTCCCCTGGACGGTGGACGCCCTGCGCCTCCTCGAGCGCGCGGGCTACCGTCGCGTCGTCGTCACCAACCAGAGCGGCATCGCGCTCGGCCTCTTCGACGAGGCGTTCGTGCAGGCCACCCACGCGGAGATGTCGACGAGGCTGGCGGCGGCAGGCGCGTCCATCGACGGCTACTACTACTGCCCGCATCACCAGGCCGGGGTCGTCGAAGAGCTGCGCGTGGCGTGCCGCTGCCGAAAGCCTGGCCCGGCGCTCGTCGAGCAGGCAGCCCGCGATCTCGACATCGACCTCGCGCGCTCCTTCGCCATCGGTGACCGCTGGACCGACGTGCGGCTGGCCGCTGCCGCGGGCCTGCGGGGCGGCATCCTCCTGCGTACCGGCTACGGCCGCAGCGCCGAGCGCCGCCCCGTGGGAGGCGTGCGTGCCGCCCACGTCGCCGATCACCTCATGGCCGCCGTGAGCTGGATTCTCGCGCAGGACGCCGACGACGGCGTCGGCGCGGTCGGCAGCCTGTCTGGCGAGGCGCAACGTGCGTGAGCGGCTGTTGGCCCTGCTCGAGCGCATGACGGGCCGCCGCATCGTCGTGGTCGGCGACGTGGCGGCCGACGAGTTCCTCTACGGCCGCGTGGCGCGCGTGTCGCGCGAGGCGCCCGTGCTCATCCTCGAGTACGACACGACCCAGGTTGTGGCGGGCGGGGCGGGCAATGCCGCCAACAACGCCGCCGCGCTCGGCGGCAGGACGCAGCTCTTCGGCTGCGTGGGGCGTGACGAGGCTGGCGAGCGGCTCGCCGCGAGCTTCCTGCCCGGCGTCGACACGCATGGCCTCGTGAAGGTGGTGGGCTACGCCACGCCGACGAAGACCCGCGTGCTGGCGGGGGGAATCCACTCGGCCAAGCAGCAGGTCGTCAGGATCGACAGGCGCCAGGGCACCGTGCCGGTCCGCGCGGTGCATGATGCCTTCGCCGTCCGCCTCGAACGGGCGCTGGCGCGGTGCGACGCCGTCGTGGTGTCGGACTATGGCGCCGGGCTGATTACGCCGCGGCTCGTGGCCCGCATCAAGCGCCTCGTCCGCCGGCGCCGCGGCGCGCGGGTGCCGGTGCTGGTCGACTCGCGCTACGCCCTGGACCGTTTCACGGGCCTGACCGCCTCGACACCCAACGAGTCGGAGGTGGAGCAGCTGCTCGGCATCCGCATCGACGACAACGCGAAGGTGCTGGAGTCGGCCGGCCGCACGCTGCTGGCCCGGACCGGCATGGAAGCCGTGCTGATCACGCGCGGCAGTCGCGGCATGGCGCTGTTCCAGCCCGACGTCCCGACCGTGCACGTGCCCATCTTCGGCAGCGACGAGATCGCCGACGTCACGGGCGCCGGCGACACCGTCATCGCCACGATGACGCTCGCGCTTGCCGCGGGCGCGACGTTCGAGGAAGCGGCGCGTCTGGCCAACTTCGCCGGCGGCCTCGTCGTGATGAAGCGGGGGACGGCCACCGTGAGCATCGCGGAGCTGCGCGATGCCGTGGAGCGCGGCGCGTGATCATGACGCTCGACCAGGTGCTGGCCTTCGTCCGCGACCAGCGGGCGGCGGGGCGCACCATCGCGCTGGCCAACGGCGTGTTCGACCTGCTGCACGTCGGCCACCTGCGCTACCTGCAGGGCGCCGCCGCCGAGGCCGACGTCCTGGTCGTCGCGATCAACGACGACGCTGCCGTGCGCCGGCTGAAGGGCGAGGGCCGCCCCATCATGACGGGCGTCGAGCGCGCCGAGCTCGTCGCCTCGCTGCGGGGCGTCGATGCCGTCGTCCTCTTCGACGACGACACGGTGACGCCGCTGCTCGAGGCCCTCAGGCCCGACGTCCACTGCAAGGGCACCGACTACACCGTCGAGACGGTCCCCGAGCGCGCCACGGTGCTCGCCTACGGTGGCCGCACGGCCATCGTCGGCGATTCCAAGGACCACCACACCCGCGAGATCGTCCGGAAGCTGGCCGCCACGCGCGACGACACGCCCGGACGCCGCCAGGACGCCTGAGCGCATGCCGTCGGTGCTGCTCATCCGCCTCGGCGCGCTCGGCGACGTCGTGCACGCGATGCCTGTCGTCAGCGCGCTCGTCGAGGCCTGGCCCGGCGTGCGCGTCGGCTGGGCCGTGCAGGCGCCGTATGCGGAGCTCGTGTCACGCGTCCGCGGCGTGACGTCCGTGCACGTCGTGCGCTCGCGCGTCGACATCGGGGCGACGCGCGCGATGCGTCGAGCTGCCTACGACGTGTGCCTCGACCTCCAGGGGCTCATGAAGTCGGCGGCCTACGCACGTGCGAGCGGGGCCCGCCGCGTCATCGGCTTCGCGAAGGACCTCGCGCGCGAGCCGCTGGCAGCGCTGGCCTACGGCGAGACGGGAGGCGTGCCGGGCCGCCACGTCGTCGAGCAGAACCTGTCGCTGCTCCAGCGGCTGGGCATCGCACCGGCGGGCGTGCCGCCGATTGACATCGACGTCCCGCCTTCTGTCGTCGTGAAGTCGGCGCGCGTCCTGCTCGGCGATCCGGAGGCGCGCTACGTGCTCGTCAACCCCGGCGCCGCGTGGCCGAACAAGCGGTGGCCGGTCGAACGCTTCGCCAGCCTCGCCGACGACGTGTACAGGGCGCACGGGTTGCGAACCCTCGTCGCCTGGGGCCCCGGCGAAGCGTCGCTGGCCGCGGCCGTCGCCACGGCGTCGTCGGACGGCGCCGCCGTCATGGCGCCCGAGGCGGGCATCCTCGACCTGCTGGCGCTGGCGCAGGCGGCCGAGGTGGTCGTCGCGGGCGACACGGGTCCCCTGCACCTGGCGGCGGCCATCGGCACGCCCGTCGTCGGTCTCTTCGGACCGACGCCGCCCGCGCGCAACGGCCCGTGGCATCCAGACGACCTCGTCGTCTCGAGACACGATGCCTGCCAGTGCGTCTTCGAGCGCCGCTGCACCTCGGGGCAGTGGTGCCTCGGGGGCATTCCCGTCGAGGACGTCGCAGCGGCGGTGACCGAGCGGCTGCGACGACAGCGGCCGCAGCCCCCCGGCGCAGGGCCACAGGAGGCGTGACGTGACCCCGCGCTCGCCACGGTCGGGCCTCGCGCGCTGGCGCGTGCCGCTCGGCTTTGTCGCCGCTCTCGTCGTGATCTGGTTCGTTCAGCCGACCGGCCGCTCGCTGCTCGTGGGCCTGCCCGTCGCACTCCTGGGGCAGCTCCTGCGGATCTGGGCGGCCGGGCACCTCGAGAAGAGCCGGGAGGTCACCCAGTCGGGACCGTACCGCCTCACGCGGCACCCGCTCTATGCCGGCTCCATCCTGATGGGGCTCGGCTTTGCTGTCGCGTCGGCGTCGTGGGTGGTGGCGGTCGTCGTGGCCGTCTATCTCGCGACGACGATCGCCATCGCCATCAGGACCGAGGAAGCCTACCTGCGCGCCACGTTCGGCGACGCCTACGACAGCTACGCGAGCGGGACGGCCCCGGCGGTGCACCGCCGGTTCAGTCTCGCGCGTGCCCTGCGCAACAAGGAGTACCGCTCCGCCGTAGGCTTCCTGGCGGTGTCGGCGGCACTCATCGCCACGGCCCTGCTGCGCGGCAGCTAGCCGACGCGATACTCTTTCCCTTCCGTCCCTCCGGTCGTGGCAGGGGCAACCGGGAGACCAGAACGACCGTGACCGTTCGCAACATCGTCGTGCTCGGCCTGCCGGGAGCGGGCAAGGGCACGCAGGCCGCCCGCTACTCGCGCGCGCACGCCATCCCGCAGATCTCCACCGGCGACATGCTGCGTCAGAGCATCGCCCAGCGTACGCCGCTCGGCCGGACGGTCGAGGGGATCCTGGCGCGCGGCGGGCTGGTGGACGACGACACCATCATCGCCCTCGTGCGCGAGCGGCTCGACCAGCCTGACGCCGCGCGGGGCTTCCTCCTCGACGGGTTCCCGCGGACCGTGCCGCAGGCCGAGGCACTCGACAGGCTGCTGGAGGGGCGCGGCCCGCTGGCCATCATCTACCTCGAGATGGATCCGGAAGTGATCGTCGGGCGCATCCTCGCGCGCCGGGTGTGCTCCGGGTGCGGCCAGGCCGACGTGGGGTCGCCTCCCGCCGACTTCTGCGCCTCGTGCGGCGGCTCGTTCGTCAAGCGCGCCGACGACGAGATTGACGTCGTGCGCGCGCGCATCGCGACCTATGTCGCCCACACGCAGCCGCTCGTCGAGTGGTACGGCACACGGGCGACGTTCCGTCGCGTCAACGGCGACCAGCCCATGGACGACGTCGCCCGCGACTTCGCCGCCGCCGTGGACGACGCGCTCGCGGCGGGCTGACCGGTGCGACGGGTCCAGAGCAGGGGTCACGCGCCCGGCAGCGCCTGCGACGAGGTCCAGTAGCCGTCCCAGGGGTCGTTCTCCAACCGCGCCAGGCGGCGCGGCACGCTGCGGACCGTGTAGCGTTCCGGCCGCCGCCCGGCCGACAGCTCGTCCCAGGCGAGCGGGACCGACACGGGCGCACCGGGGCGCGCGCGCGGCGAGTACGCCGTGATCACCGTGTTGCCCCGCCTGTTGCGCAGGACATCGACGAGGATGTGGCGCTCGCGCCCCGCCTTCGCAAACTGCGTGGTGAACCGCGACGGCGCGTCGCGTACCAGCTCGCCGGCGATGCCCTCGCAGAAAGCCAGGCACGCTTTCCATGACGCGCGCGGCTGGATCGGGACGACGACGTGGAGGCCGCGGCCGCCGCTGGTCTTCACCCAGGCGCGCAGGCCATGCGTGGCGAGCACGTCGCGCGTGGCCCGCGCCGCCCGCACGACGGCCGCCCAGCCGACGTCGGGGCCCGGATCAAGGTCGAACACCAGCCGATCCGGCTGCTCGAGATGCTCGATGCGCGAGTTCCATGTGTGGGCCTCGATCCAGTTCATCTGGATCAGCGAGACCAGGCCGCCGACCGACTCGACCACCATGTACTCGTCGACCTTCGTCTTCTCGGCGATCTGAACCCGGCGCAGGGCCGCGGGCGCGCCGGATCTGGCGTGCTTGAGGTACACGCATTCGCCGTCGATGCCCTCCGGGCAGAAGACGAGCGACAGGGGACGCCCGGTGATGTGCGGCAGCATCCAGTCGGCGACGCGCTCGTAGTAGCGGGCGAGCTCCAGCTTCGTCACGCCCGCGTCCGGGTACATCACGCGATCAGGGTTCGAGATGGCGATGCCGGCCACCTCGACGCGCCGGGGGCTGCGCGTGCCTCGCGACGCGCTGCGTCCGGCCGCGCTCACCGGCGTTTCTCCTGCCGCGCGGCGGCGCCCCGGGACGGGTGCGGTGCGGGCCGCTCGCGCACGACGCGTTCTGCCAGCTTGTCCTCGCGGAGGCCCTGGAAGGAGGGATGACGGATGCGGCCGGCGTCGGTCCACTCCGTGAAGGCGACCTCGGCGACGAGCATCGGTCGCACCCAGCGTGCCGCGCGCGCCACGGCACCCCTGGGCGCGGGCTCGAACGGGCATGTCGGCTGGACGAGCGGGTCGAGCCGTGCGCGCAACTCCCGGGCGGAGCGCTCGGTGAAGCCCGTGCCGACCTTGCCGGCCCAGGCGAGCCTCCCGTCGTCGAAGTAGCCGATGTGCAGCGCGCCCAGGCCCTGGCGGCGGCCCTGCGGTTCCGTGAAGCCGCCGATCACGAACTCCTGCCGCGCGACGCACTTCACCTTCACCCACGAGCGGCTGCGGCCCGGCGTCACGACGGCGTCGCGCCGCTTGGAGACGATCCCTTCAAGGCCCCTGCGGCAGGCGTCTGCGTAGGCGCCGGGACCGTTGCCCGTCACATGGTCGGAGTGGCGCAGCGGCGTCTCGCCGCGTGGCAGCACGTCGAGGAGCCGCTGCTTGCGCGCCTCGAGCGGGACGGCGTCGAGCGTCTCGCCGTCCACGTGGAGCAGGTCGAACGCGAAGAAGACGATGGTGCCGTCGCTGTCGCCCTTCTGGAGCCCCTGGAAGCTCGTACGCCCGTCGGGGAGCAGCAGCGCGACCTCGCCGTCGACGAGGGCCGTGCGCACCGCCAGGGCACGCGCGGCGTCGACGAGCGCGCCGAAGCGGGCCGACCAGTCCAGGCCGTTCCGCGTGAGCAGCCGCACGTCGTCGCCGTCGACGCGCAGCCCCATGCGGAAGCCGTCGTACTTGGTCTCGTGCAGCCAGTCGTCGCCGTCAGGGGCGGCGTCGACAAGCGTCGCCAGCTGCGGCGCGTAGGTCGGAATGGACGAACGTCGGGAACCGCCTGCGCCGCGCGCCGTCATGGCACGACAATAACGCAGACGCGTCGAGGGAGGTCAGGGTGTCGTGCGGGAGTGGCGGGGTCGACGGGGCTCGAACCCGCGGCCTCCGGCGTGACAGGCCGGCGCTCTAACCAACTGAGCTACGACCCCGCATCGTGTGCTGTCCGTGCGCTCGTCGCCGAGGCTGACAGCCTGTGCCTCCACCTGGCGTGGAGGAGAACTCGTGAACGGAACCTGACGAGCCGCGGCGTTCAAGACATCGCGCTCTCGGCCAGCCCAGCCGACGCGCGTCACGGTTGCCGTACGCGTAGGGCTGGTGGGCGGTACAGGACTCGAACCTGTGACAGCCGGTGTGTAAGACCGGTGCTCTACCAGCTGAGCTAACCGCCCCGCTTCCGCACCGAGCCCCACGCTGTCCTCTTGCCGACCTGACTGCCCGTGGCGGCCGTGGCCCCAGATCTGTCACGCGGACGAGCCGCGCAACAGACGCCGATTATACACGGGGTTACCGCTTTGCAGTCAAGGTATGGCTTCGGCCTCCGGCGCGTCCGCCAATCTTTCCTCCCTGGACCAATCGTCATCAGGCGACCGGCGCTGGCAGAAAACCTGCTAGCGTGTTGAGTTGACCTTATGGAAATCTGGCCTGGACAAGCCTATCCGCTCGGCGCCGTCTACGATGGCGCCGGCACGAACTTCTCGCTGTTCTCGGAGTCGGCCTCGCGCGTCGAGCTCTGCGTGTTCGACGAGGGCGGCAGGGAGCGCCGCGTCGACCTGCCGGAGGTGACGGCCTTCTGCTGGCACGGCTACGTGCCGGATCTCGGCCCGGGCACCCGGTACGGGTTCCGCGTGCACGGGCCGTTCGACCCGGATCAGGGCCTCTGGTGCCACCCGAGCAAGCTGCTGCTCGACCCCTACGCGCGGGCCATCGAGGGACAGGTCCGCTGGCACGAGGCGGTCTTCAGCTACCGGTTCAAGAAGCCCGATCACTCGATGAACACGCTCGACTCGGCGCGCTACATGCCGAAGTCGGTGGTGGTCGACAACGCGTTCGACTGGGAGGGCGACCACCTGCCGCGCACGCCGCTGCACAAGACCGTCCTCTACGAAATGCACGTGAAGGGCTTCACGATGCGGCACCCCGGGCTGCCGGAGGAGCTGCGCGGGCGGTACCTCGGCCTCGCACATCCGTCAGTTATCGATTACCTGTTGAAGCTCGGGGTCACGGCCGTGGAGCTGCAGCCCATCCACCAGTTCGTGCACGACATGCACCTGGTGGAGAAGGGCCTGCGCAACTACTGGGGCTACAACTCGATCGGCTTCATGGCCCCGCACAACGAGTACGCGAGCAGCGAGCGGGGCGCCCAGGTCCACGAGTTCAAGCAGATGGTGAAGGCGCTGCACGCGGCGGGTATCGAGGTCATCCTCGACGTGGTCTACAACCACACGGCCGAGGGCAACCACATGGGCCCGACCCTCTCGATGCGCGGCATCGACAACGAGGCGTACTACCGCCTCGAAGACGATGACCAGCGCTATTA
>CAYSHC010000068.1:0-20290 GCA_964430855.1 uncultured Vicinamibacteraceae bacterium | reverse complement strand
GCCATCTCGTCGAGATGCGCCTCGAGGTCGGGAATCTGGAACAGGTTGTCGTCCTTGCTCGTCCCCAGCAGAACGAGCGGCCGCCCGCGGTACTCCCAGTACCACGGGTTGGCCCGCCAGGGGCGGATGCGCCCCTCGTGTTGGGTGGCATGCGCGGCGGCCGCCCCGAGCAGCGCTGCCGGGACGGCGGCCAGCAGTTCGCGGCGCGACAAGGTTGCAGGCATGGACCGCATCGTCGCACAGACGTCCGACGGGCGTCGCGATCGCCGGTCCGCGCATCTTCATCGACGTTTCATCGCGCCCTCACGACTTGTCGGAGACCCGCGCGGCACCATCCATGTTTGCGCCCGCAAACGCGGCCGCTGGAGGTGTTCTGTGTTGTCATCATTGCTCGTTCATGCACTCGCCGCCGTGATGGCGGCCTACTCACCCGGCGTGGGCGGCCATGCGTCGCATCCGTTGCACGCCGCGCCTGCCGTCAACGCCGACGCGCCGCTGGCCCCACGCCTGTCGGGCCTCGGCGACCTGCACTACCCGGTCTCGACGTCCAACGAAGACGCCCAGGCCTTCTTCGACCAGGGCTTGCGCCTGCTCTACGCCTTCAACCACCCCGAAGCGCTGCGGGCGTTCCAGGAAGCGGCGCGGCTCGATCCGTCACTCGCCATGGCGTACTGGGGGCAGGCCATGGCGCTCAGCCCGAACCTGAACGCGCCCATGACGCCCGAAAACGGACGGCTCGCCTACGCGGCCATCCAGGAGGCGAGGGCGCGAGCCGCTTCTGCCACGCCTGTCGAGCGCGGGCTGATCGAGGCGCTCGCCGCACGCTTCTCGCCGGACGGCGAGGGGGATGCCCAGGCGCTCGGCCGGGCGTATGCCGACGCCATGCGCGCCGTCGCAGCCGCGGCGCCGGACGACACCGAGGTGCTGACGCTGCTGGCCGACGCGCTCATGAACACGATGCCGTGGGACTACTGGCAGAAGGATGGCTCGCCCAGACCCGATACCGCGGTCGTCATCGAGACGCTGGAGAAGGTGATCAGGCTCAATCCCGACCATGCGGGCGCGCACCACTACTACATCCACGTGCTCGAGGCGTCCAACGATCCCGACCGCGCGGTGCCGAGCGCCGATCGGCTGGGCGGCCTGATGCCGGCAGCCGGGCACATGGTGCACATGCCGTCGCACATCTACATCCGCGTCGGGCGGTATGCCGATGCGGCCGCCGCCAACGAGCGCGCGGTGGAGGCCGACGAGCACTACCTGGCGCAGTGCCAGGCGCAGGGGCTGTACCCAATCAGCTACTACCCGCACAACCTCCATTTCCTGTGGGCGGCCGCGACGCTGGAAGGACGGAGCGAGGTGGCGATCAGGGCCGCGCACTCGGTTGCCGACAAGGTGCCCCATCACCACGCCGGCGCCGTGTCGTGGAACTCGGACTTCCCCGTGACGCCGCTGCTTGCCTACGTGCGGTTCGGCAAGTGGCGCGACATCCTCACCGAGCCGAAGCCGCCGACGGACCAGCCGTACGCCAACGGCGTCTGGCACTACGCGCGCGCGATGGCCTACGTCGCGGACCGGCGCTTCGATCGCGCCGAGGCGGAGATCGCTGCGCTCGAGGCCACGATGGAGCACGAGGCCTTCAGGACGACTCTGAAGGACCTGGCGCTGCCGATAAACCTGAAGATCGCGCGGCACCTCGTGCTGGCCGAGCTGGCCGGGCGGCGCGGCGATCACGCCGAGGCCATTGGGCAGGCGAAGGCGGCGGTGGCGCTCGAGGACGAGCTGCCGTACAGCGAGCCGCCCCTCTGGCACCACCCGACGCGGCAGGTGCTCGGGGCGCTGCTGCTCGAGGCGGGACGCGCCGAGGAGGCCGAGCGTGTCTACGCCGAGGATCTGGCGGAGTTCAGGGAGAACGGCTGGTCGCTGTTCGGCCTGGCCGCCAGCCTCGAGGCACAGGGCCGCCACGACGAGGCGCGCGCCGTCCGCGCCCGGTTCGAGAAGGCCTGGGCGCGCGCCGACGTGAGGCTCACGAGCTCACGGATCATCGACTGACGCGCAGGGCCACGAACCGGACCGCGTCCCGCCGTTGCCGTGAGGGGCCGCACGCGCACGTGCCGGCCCCTCACTGCTTCTGCCACACGGTTGCCTCGCCGAAGTCATTGGAGGCGGTCAGCAGGCCGCCGTCGAGCGACAGCCTCGTCGGGACGGGGTAGGACAGCACCGTGGGGTCGTTCGATTCGGTGGTCGTCATCGTCCACCTGCCGTCGTGCTGCTGGAGGAGGCCGCGACACCAGAACGCGGCGCCCGTCACCTGGTTGGCGGCGTGTGTCTCGAAGCGGAAGACGCCGCCCCCCGCGTCGACGATCGTCAAACGGCCGACCACCGGAAGGCGGGTGCCCTGCTGGCTGTAGGCGGCGAGTACGTACTCCCCAGGCAGGCGCGCGGCGAGGGAGGGCGATGCGGCGCGCGACGCCGGGGGCGGCACCGAGGCTGCGGGACGTGCCCCCTCGCCTGCGGCCGCAGCACCGCCTGCGTCTGTCGAAGGTGCCGCAGGCGCGGTCGACGTCTCGACGCCCGGTCCCGCAAACCTGTACTCGGGACCGAACGTCCCTGACGCGGCATCCTCCGTCACGAGCGCGACGAGGACGACCAGCCCCACCGCCGCGGCGCAGATCGCGCCGAGCACGGCCACCACGCCGAGCACGGCCCAGGTGCGGCGGCGCGAGGGCACGCTCGCCCGGGCCTGGCCCTGCCCGTAGGCGGCCGCCCACCGCGTCTCGACGTCGCGCAGTGCAGCGGCGGCGCGGGGGTTGCCCGGGTCGAGCGACAGGACCGACCGCAGCGTCTGCGCCGCGTTCACCCACGCGCCCGCGCGAGCCGCGGCCTCGCTCTCGGCCAGCAGTGCCTCGACCTGCGCGCGCCGGGCACCCTGCTGCTCGAGGTGCGGATCGTCCGAGCCCTCGTGCAGGTAGCGCTCGATCGCACGGATCAGCCGCTGCGCGTCGTGGTCGAAGTCGTCGTCGGCGACACTCAGCGCCTGCCAGTCCGTTATCGGGGCGACGTCGTCGGGCAGGTCGGCCGACGCCGGCATGGTCGCGCCGCCGACGAGCACGGGGACGATGCGGCGCTGAAGCCGGAGCGCCGTCGTGATCTCGGCGCGCAGGGGGTCGTCCGGGTCGTCAATCCGGCGCGTCCCGTCCGGCAGGCGCTCGAGCCACCGGCGACCGATGAGCAGCAGGACGACCTCGCACGAGCCGAGCGTCTGCTCGATGACCTCCGCCCATCGCGTGCCCAGGCCGATGGCCGCGACGTCCATGAAGACACGGCCGGGGAAGCGCAGGTTCAGCCGGTCGTACAGGCGGCCCGCATGGCCCGCCGAGCCCTCGCGCCTGTAGCAGACGAAGATCTTCCGATCCGACATGTGCGCCTCCCGTCCTGGTGCGCGCAGTCCGCGGCCCGGCCGCGTGTCACGGGTTCATAGCAATCAACGACGTGACGGGCGGGCCCGCACGAGGGCAGGGCCAGAGCGAACGACGGCTGGGCCAGAGGCGATCGGCCACGCAGGCAGGCTGATGCGCTTGCCGCTCGCCCGCCGGTCAGCCGGTCAGGTCACCGGCGGCACGGCCGTGCGGCTGATGGGCACGCAGGCATCGGTCGAGCGCGTGCGCGAGCACGGCAGCCGTCGGCGGCTTGTCCACGATGGCGGTGACACCCGAGCCCTGCGCGCGCTGCCGCTCCGCCTCGCTCATGTACCCGCTCATCATCACGACCGGCACATCGGGCCGGATGGCGCGCACGCGGCGGGCCACGTCCAGGCCGCTGGCTTCTGGCATCGCGAGGTCGGTGAGCACGAGGTCGATTTTCTCCGGCGCGACCTCGAAGACCTCGAGCGCCTCGGCTGCGTCGGTGAACGCGTTCACGCGGTAGCCGAGCCGCTCGAGCATCAGGCTCACGCTCCGCGCGATGCCCGGCTCGTCGTCGAGGAGGAGCACGGACCGGCCGCCGCCCTCGGGCAGTGGCTCATCGGACACGACACCCGACGGCGGCGCGTCCGAGACCGGCAGGTACAACCGCACCTCCGTGCCGACACCGACAGCACTCGTCACGGTCACGCCGCCCTGGTGCGCATGCATGATGGCCAGGACGACGGCCAGTCCGAGGCCGGTGCCCTCGCCGTGCGGCTTGGTCGTGAAGAACGGGTCGAAGACGCGCGGAAGGACGTCGGCGGGGATGCCGCGCCCCGTGTCGCGCAGCGTGATGCACACGTACCGCCCGGGTTCCACGTGCACCTGGCTGGCGGCCTCGGCGTCGAGCGTCACGGCCTGCACGGCGACGTCGAGCCGCCCCTGGCCGTCCCGCATCGCGTACACCGCGTTGGTGCCCACGTTCATCAGCGCCTGGTGGAGCTGCGTGGCGTCCACTTCGGCCATCAGCGACTCGTCCGCCTTCGTCACGGTGATGGCGATGGTCGACGGCGTCGTCGCCCTGAGGAACCTGATGGCCTCGTCCACCACGGGCATGATGGCGGTCACCGTCCGCCGCGGGTCGCGCTGGCGGCTGAACGTGAGCACCTGCGCGACCAGCTGCCGCGCGCGTTCCGCGGCCTGGAGGATGTCGGAGGCGCAGTCGGCCATCACCGACGCGGGCGGGAGATCGGCCTTGAGCAGCTCCGCGTTGCCGATGATCGTGGTGAGGATGTTGTTGAAGTCGTGCGCGATACCGCTCGACAGGGTGCCGATCGCCTCGAGCTTCTGGGCCCTGTGCATGCGCGCTTCCTGCTGGCGCAGCCGCTCGGCCATCACGCGCTGGCGCATGATGCTCCAGACCGCCACGACGAGCGCGACGGCCAGGCCGACCGCCACGGCGAGCGCGATGGCAAACGGCGAGTAGCGCCGCGGTTCCACCGGGCCGAACCACTTGTGGTAGATGTCGCCGGCCACGCCCGTGCGCTCGATGATCGCGAGCCCTTCGTTCAGCCTGGCGAGCAGCTGGCGGTCGCCATCACGAACGGCAAAGCAGTAGCGCACCTGGTAGCCGGGCACCGGCTCGCCCACGGGGACGACGTTGTCGATCCCCTGCTGATGCACGACCATCAGGCCTGTCAGCCGGGTCGCGAGCGTCGCGTCGCCCTCGCCGGCCGCGAGCCGGGTGAAGCCGTCGTTCACCGAATCGGCATAGACGACGGTGTCGCCGAGGTCGGCGTCGCGCAGGATCTGCTCGCCGAGGCTGCCCTTGTGGACGAGGACCCGCCGTCCGCGCAGGTCCTCGAGGCGTGACACGCCGGTGACGTCCTTCCTGACGAAGATCGATCCCGACGCCGTGAGGTAGGGCACCGAGAAGTCGGCATGCGCCTCCCGGCTCGGCGACTCGGCATACGTCTGGATCATGTCGAGATCGCCACGCTCGAACGCGCCGTTGATCTCGGTGGTCGAGCCCGTGACGCGCTCGAGACGCAGCCCCATCGTGGCCTCGACGGCCGCGAGCAGGTCGACGGCAAACCCCTGCACCCGCCCTGACGGATCGACAAACGAGTACGGGTACGTGTCGTTGGGCACGCCGACCGTAATCGGGCGCGACGGGTCGCGCGGGGCGGTCGGCAACTCCGGCGGCGGCACCACCTGCGCGTAGACGGGCGCTGTCCCCGGCCACAAGGCCAGAAGGAACCCAAGCACGAGTGCCGTGAGGAGCCGCGTGGCTGTCATGGGGACGACCGCCGGCCCGCTAGGCGCGGGTCCGCAGAATGGCGGGTTTCGCGCCGGCCTGGAGGTTGAGCGCCGTGTTGATCAGGCCGATGTGGGAGAACGCCTGGGGGAAGTTGCCGAGGTGCCGGTTCGTCACGGGACAGTACTCCTCGGCCAGCAGGCCCACGTCGTTGCGGATGGCAAGCAGGCGCTCGAAGACGGCACGCGCGTCTGCCGTGCGGCCCATGAGCGCGTAGTTGTCGGCCAGCCAGAAGGTGCACAGCAGGAAGCTGCCCTCGTCGTCGCCGATGCCGTCGACGCCGCTGCCGGTGCGATACCTGTCCACGAAGCCGTTGCGCATCAGGTCCTGCTCGACCGCCGCGACGGTGCCCGCGACCCGGGGATCCTGCGGCGGCAGGAACCCTACCTCGGGCATCACCAGCAGCGCGGCGTCCACCTCGGTGCTGCCGTACGACTGCACGAAGGTGTTCCGCCGCGGGTCATAGCCCTTCTCGCAGATCTCGGCGTGGATCTCGTCGCGGAGCGCTCGCCAGCGTTCAACGGGACCTTCCAACCCGAACCGTTCAACGTCCTTGACGGCCCGGTCGAACGCCACCCACGCCATGAGTTTCGAATGGGTGAAATGCCGGCGCGGGCCGCGAACTTCCCAGATCCCCTCATCCGGCTCGCGCCAGACGCCTTCGAGGCGCGAGAGCAACTCGAGCTCGACGCGCCAGTCCTGGGCGCCGTTGCGCTGTCCATAGGCCCGCCAGAGGTGCAGACAGTCGAGGACCTCGCCGAAGACGTCCAGCTGGAACTGCGAGTGGGCGGCGTTGCCTATCCTGACCGGCCGTGAGTGCTCGTAGCCGGGCAGCCACGGCAGCTCGAGCTCCGGGAGGCGGCGTTCCCCGGCCAGGCCGTACATGATGTTGAGCTCGTCGCCCCTGCCGGCGACGGCGCGGACGAGCCACCGCCGCCAGTCGGAGGCCTCCTCGAGATATCCGCAGTGTATGAGGGCCGTGAGCGTGAAGGTGGCGTCACGCAGCCAGCAGTAGCGGTAGTCCCAGTTGCGGCTGCCGCCGATGAACTCCGGCAGCGAGGTGGTGGGCGCCGCGGCGATGCCGCCCGTCGGGGCGAACGTGAGCGCCTTCAGCGTGATCAGCGAGCGCATGACCGCGTCGCGATACTCGCCCTCATAGGTGCACTGGCTGGCCCAGTCGGTCCACCACTCGATGGTCGAGTCCACCGCGTCGAAGGGATCGATGGGGGGTGGCGGCTCCAGGTGCGAGCGGTGCCAGTGGAGGACGAAGGGCACCTCCTCCCCCTCGGCGACGTCGAATTCGCCGATCGTGGTCCAGTCCTCGCCGCGCAGCGGCACGCGCGTCCTGACCTCGATCGCCTCGGGGCCGCCGACGGCGGAGATACCGCCGTTCATCCGCTGCACCCACGGCGTGATGCTCCCGTAGTCGAACCGCACGACGAGCTCGGTGCGCATGCGGACGCGGCCGCGGACGCCGCGGACGATGCGGATGAGGTCTGGCTCCAGCGTCCGCACCGGCATGCAGTCGGTGACGGTGACGACGCCGTCGTCGGTCTCGAACGTGGTGTCGAGCACGAGCGTGTCGCCCCTGTAGCTCCGCTTCGTGTGACGTACCGCGCCCGCGGGCGCAATCAGCCAGCGTCCGTGCTCGGGAGTACCCAGCAGCGCGGCAAAGCAGGCACCGGAGTCGAACCGCGGAAAACAGAGCCAGTCGATCGACCCGTCACGGCCGACGAGCGCTGCCGTGTGACAGTCGCCGATCAGCGCGTAATCCTCGATAGGCAGCGGCATCAGTGGACGGGCACGAATTCAGCGGGAAGGGGCCTGGCCACGGGCGGCATACGCACCGTGCCGGCTACCACCGGAACAGCGGCCGGGCGTACGTCGAGGCCCAGGGCAGGGTCACCAGGATGACCAGCAGGGACAGGGCCACGGCGATGGCCGTGGCCCTGTGCCGCGCCACGTCGCTGGACGCACGCTTCGCCCTGCCGATGCCCACATGGGCGATGGCGACGGCGATGAGCATGCCGAACGCATGCTCGACGGCCCAGTAGCGCAACAGGCTGTCGCGCATGGCCGCGCCCATGTCGGTGAAGGCAGCCCTGGTGATGGGGCTGAGGACGGCATAGAGGATGAGGCCGAGCAGGAACTGGAGGTCAAGCACGCCCGTGAAGATCCGCCCGGCCTTGTCGTCGGTCGGCCCCCACGGCTGTGACGCCAGCCAGCCGCGCAGCGCCCTCAGGACGACGATGACGGCAGCCGCCAGGACGACCCAGCGCATCCACGAGTGCAGGAAGAGTATCGCGGCATACATGGGCCGAGTGTAGAACGAGCGGCCGACCAGGGACTTGGTCGGCCGCTCGTGAAGTCGTCAGTGTGTGGAAAACGGCCTGATCCTACCGGCGGAAGAGCGGACGCCGGATGGTGGCGGCCACGCCGAGGAGCCCCAGCCCCATCAGCACCATCGAGGTCGGCTCGGGCACGTTGTGCGTGGCCAGCGTCATCGTGGCGAAGCCATAGTCGCCCGCCGACTCGGCAGCGAGGCGCATGGTCCCGCTGGTGTCGTCGAAACCGGCGCGCAGGAACGTGCCTTCTCCGTGCACGAACAGCACCTCATCGTCCTGGCTGATGATGCTCAGGCTCGTGAGGTCGAACGTGACGTCGCCCACCTGCTGGAACATCGGGATGGGCGGCACCGGGTAGCTCGGGTTGCCCGTGCCGAGCAGCGACACGTCCTGGATCGTCCCGCTGAGCCCGACGAGGTGCGAGAAATCGCCTGAAGCCTGCGAGACAACGAAGGCCCCCGGTTCGCCAGGCGTGGGCAGGACGGCCCCCGCCGGCGCCGGAACGAAATCGATGGCCTCGGCAGAACCCAGGGATGTCTGGGCCCCTCCCAGGTTCACCGGCACGAACGCTCCGTTGGCCGTGTAGGAACCAGACAAGGGCGCAGCGAGGGCCGGCCCGCCGGCAAGTGCGGCGATGAGTCCGGCTAACACTGTCGCCCTGATTACATTACGCATGAGCATCCTCCGTGATGGTTGTCGGTCGAGGTGCTCCGCCCTCTTCTTCCGACGCCGAATACCTCCAGAACCTCCCATTGTCACATCTGTGTAACGCGAGTCACACCGGATGCAAGTGCCCGGCCAACCGGAGTCCATGGAGAGGACGCTGAAATTCGCGCAGGACTCTTGCCCACATACTGTCGCGTCAAGAATCCATGCGGTGGATCTTACCCAATCAGGGTAACGGCGTTCCCTCCCCCGACCGAACACCTGGGCGGCGGGACCGCTGACGGCTTATGACGACCGGTCTGGCGCCGTGGCCTGCCGCAGGGCGGTCCCGAAGGCGGCCGCCTCCTCAATCCAGGTCCGCACATCCTCGGGAGACGGGGGCAGATCGTGCGAGTAGTGATGGCACGCCTCGCTGAGGCGCGACCAGGTGGCATAGGCCCGGGCGGGAACGGGCGGCTCCACCCGCGCCTGGAGCAGGACGAACCGCGCGCGTGTCGAGTGGACACGACACACCTCGGGTGCGGTGACGAGCCAGTACTCGTCCAGCCACGCCTCCATGGCCTGCCGCGTCAGGAGGATCGCCGCCGTCGTCGTCCAGAAGGCGCGGTCATGGCGCGTGTCGTCACACAGCGCCCGCGCGTGGTCGAGCAGCGCCGTCGGCGTCATGCCACGACCGTCGCGGCGGCCTGCTTGAGCAGCGCCTTGCAGAGCTGCTCCGTCCGCCGGACCAGCTCGGCTGGATCGCCGGTGAACCGGGCGTGCGTGCCGGCCTGACAGTCGTGCACGATGGCCGCCGCCTCAGGGACGTTCAGCCTGCCCAGCCGCTCGGCGACGTCGTTGCGGCGCGCAGGCGTGCCGAAGTACAGCCACGCCAGCAACTCCGTGAGCCCTTTGCCAGCGAGCCGCCGATCCACCTCGTCATGGGGCGTGCCGCTGCCGAGCCACTGCCGCCGTAACGCCTCGCTCGCCGCCGCCTCGAGCGCGAGACGGCAGAACCCCGGCACGACGCGGGCCGACAGGTGCTCCGGCACGCCTTCCGCCCTGACAACGGCATTCGCATTGCCGAGGTGGTAGTCGATCGGCCCGGCACCCGGCCCCGCGACGATGTGCGAGTCCTGCCTCCTTGTCACCCGCCGCAGCCGACACGGGAGGCCGAGCATCCGGAAGGAGCTCGCCAGGCGGTCGTCGTGCGTGAAGACGATGACCTGCCGCGTCTGCCCGACGCGCGCCAGCACCTCTGCGAGGCCGTCGACGCGCGCCGTGTCCATCGCCTGCACGGGGTCGTCGACGATGACGAAGCCGAACGGGCTTTGCGGGAGCTGCACGCGCGGCAGGAACAGGCTCAGCGTCATCGCGTTGAGCTCGCCCTGGCTCATCACGCCGAGCGCCGGCGCGTCGGTGCCGTCCACCTGCACCCTCAGCGTGACGCGCTGCTGGGTTCCCGTCCCGCTGAGCTCGATGTCGGTCAGGACGACGCTGCTGTGCCGGCCGATGCGGTTCCAGCAGTCGATGGCCTCACGCTTGATGGGCGCAAACCGCTCGTCACGATGGCGCACGAGCTCGTTGGCCATCCAGTCGCGGGCGCGCTCCAGGTCGGACAGGACGCTCTTCCCTCGGGCGGCGGCCTGGGCATCGACCACCCAGCCGGCAAGTTCCGTGGCAAATGGACGCCAGACGTCCTGCCGGCGGCGCAGTTCCTCCTCCGCCGCCGCCTGCAGGCCCGCGAACGCGTCGGCCATCGCCGGTCCGTGCTCGGCGATGTACGCGATGCGGGCCGCATCGTCGGGCGGCTGCGCCGACAGCCACGAGCGCCAGCGCTCCCGGAGCTCGACGGCGGGGGCCCACGTCGCGTCGGCGGCCCGGACAATGCACGCGGGAACGTCGCGGGTCATCGCGTCGAGCCGCCCCCGCGCCTCGGCGACGCGCGCCTCGACCGCGCGCGCCTGGGCGGCGCGCGTCCGGCTCTGCTCGACCGCCGCCGTGGCTGCCGTGCGCCAGGCGTCGTCGAGCGGCCGGGGTTCACCGCACACGGGGCACGACGTGAACGTCTGGCGGGACGCACACTCGAGCGCCAGCTCGAGCAGCCGCGCCACGTCGTTGGCCCGCCCCGAAGCGTCGTCGCGGACGGCGGCGAGTTCGTCGACGGCGCGCGCCAGCGCGTCGGCGGCCTCGGTCACCTGCTCGCGCGAGAAGGGCGGCGTGTCGGAGGCGACGGCCACGAGATGGCTCGTCTCGTCCGCGCTGGTGCCGTCGGCGGCCAGCGCGGCCAAAGCGTCGAGGTCCTGGGTCCGCCGGCCCAGCAGCTCGGCGGCCAGTGCAAAGCGTGCTTCGTCGGGATGCGCCTCGGCGAGCGTCCGGGCCGTGGCCATCAGCGCCTTGGCCCGGTCCTTCGACTCGCGGACGAGCTTCTTCCGCACGTTGATCGCCTCGGACAGCCGCTTCCGCGCGGCCTCGTACCCTTCGAGACCGAGGCCGGCAAGGAGTGCCTGGTACACGCGCCCAGGGCCGTCGGCGAGCATGTCGCCGAGCTCGCTGTACGAGAGGAACGGCCGGTACGACTCGAGGGCGGCCGCCCACGCCGACTGCCGCAGGTCCACGGCCTGGCCGTCATGGCCGGTGTAAACGGATCGCCCGCTGTCGAGATTTCCGGGATCGGCCCACGTCCGCTCGACCTGCGACTGGCCCAGGCCTTCCTGCACCATGCGCACGACGATGCGGGGCGCATGCGTCGCATGGACGTTGCGCCAGCCCTTCGTCCATTCCTTGCTGCCCTTGCCGCTCCAGCGCTGGCTCGTCCCGGTGAACGCCACCTCGACGGCCTCGGCGAAGCTGCTCTTGCCGGATCCGTTGCGTCCTTCGACCAGCGTGACCCCCGGGCCGACGTCGAACTGGAGCCTGCTCTGCGGGCCGACGCCCCTGAAGCTCCGCACCTCGACGTCGCGCAGGTAGACCCGTGCGACGTCGCCCTCGGCCTCCACGGGCCGCCGCTCCGGAAGGGGCCTCGTCCGGGTGCCGTCGGCCAGCACCTCGTCGAGCGCCTCGGCGCTCTCGGCCGCCGCGAGCACCATCCACACCATGGGCGCGCCCTCGAGGCCATCGGCGATCAGCCGCTCGAGCAGGGCCTCCTGTAGACCATTCGCCATCAGACGTCCTCCCGTGCCGTCATCGCTGGGGCCGTACCGGAATCAGTAAGGGTACAGCCTGGCGACGTCCGCCGGCCCGGCGCCGTGCCGCCGCAGATGGCCCACGGGGCCGGGATCGAGCCGCTCGAGCTCGTCGACGAGCGAGGCCGCGGCTGCGGCGTCGCCAGCCGCGACTGCCCCGTCCAGCGCCGCCAGGACCTGGTAACGCCGCGCCAGTGCCGACGCGTCGGCCTCGCCCGGTGACGGGAGGCCGGAGCCGTGCCCGCGGGCCCAGCGCTGCGCGGACCACCGCACGTGAGCCGGCACCGATGGGTCGTGGCTCAGCCGCCTGACGATGGCGAGTGCCGAGGCGTCTCCGGGCGAGAGCCCCAGCCGGCCCCGCGCCCAGGCGAGGTCGACGTAGGGCGTCCCGTGATCACCGAACCCGCCAAGGGTCTGCGCTTCCTCGCGCGCCGCGCTCGCCCGTTCGAACGACGGCGCGTCGCCGAGCGCTGCCGAGAGGCGAAGCCACTCCGAGAGCGGGAAGCTGGCCTCGCCGGGCGACAGGCCCGCCAGCGCGGCACGCGTGAGGCGCTCGTTGTCGGCAAGGGCACGTTCTGCCCTGCCGGTAAGCGCCCACAGGCGGCAGAGCGCGCCGTGCAGGCGCAATTGCGGCACGAAGGCCTCGTTCAGGTCGTCCGCGATCTCGGGCGTCGCAAGCGCCTCCACGACGCGCGCCTCGGGACGCCCCGTGTCCGCACACTGCTGCACGAGGTGCGAGAGCACCTGCACCCGAATCGTCCGGGGACGTCGCTGCAGCCACGCGGGTTCGGGCAGGGGAAGCTCACCCTCGTTGGACTCGTGGCGCGCGGCGACCGCGCGGGCAAACTGCAGCTGGTAACGTTCGTCGGGGCCGAGGTCGGTCCAGGCACGCAGGGCCTGGTCCGCTCCCCGTGCCACCGGGGACCAGTCGATCGCGGCGCCGCGGCCGACCAGCGCCAGGCGGAAGAAGCTGGACGTGAGCTCGGCACGGCGGGCCGGATCGCTGCCGGCATGGACGAGCAGCGTCGAGAGCTGCGGACCGTAGACGCGCTCGAGCGCCTCGGCTGCGCTCGACGCGCCAATCACCTCGATCGTGCCGCCGGTATGGCGCCCGGCCTCGCGCGCCTGGTCCGCGCAGACGACGACGCGCGACACGCCGGGCGCCAGCGCGCGAACGCCTTCCAGCTTCTGCCGGAGGCCGTCGACGCCGTGCAGGCGCCCGTAGGCGTCGATGGCCGCCGACGCGATGACGTCGCCCGGCACGGGGCAGTCGAGCACCGACGAGGCGAGCAGCAGGAAGAACGCCAGGCCGAAGGACGGGCCGTCCACGACGGCGTCCCGCTCCTCGAAGGCGGGAGCGTCGATGGTCACCCCCAGGCGCTCGATCACGGGCTCGTCGCGCGTGGCGTCATGCACGCTGCGCCACAGCACCGGCAGCGACCGCGGCAGGGCGATGCCGGCGTTCCGCCACGACGCCCGGGCGTCCGCCCCGAGGGCCGTGCCCCTCGCCTCGCCGCGCGGCGCCAGGTACAGGTGCCACAGCGTCGTCGTCTGCCCGCGCACGGTCACGGCGGCGACGTGGCCTGGGCGCGGCACCGGCGGAACGGCCGGTCCCCCGGGAGGGGCCTCGAACTCCAGCGCGGCGTCCGGTGGCCAGCACCATGGTCCGGCGGCAAGGGCCGCCCGATCCCGTGCACGCCATGGTGGCGTGGCCGCCATCAGAGCAGCCGCACCTCGTAGGCGGGATCACCCCACCAGGCGCCTGGGTCGCCGAGCGCCACGCGGCGCAGCCGCTCGTCGTCGACGGTCACGCTGAGGGTGAGGCGGAGGCTGCGGCCCGCCCTGTCGGTGTCGCGCAACGCCTCGTCGAGGCGCTCGCCTGCGCCAGCTTCGTGCAGCAGCACCCGCACGCCTTCGAGGTCGTCGCGCCGGAGGCAGACACGCGTCCACGCCTCGCGGGCGTCGCCGCCTTCCGTCGGGATCAGTGCCTGAAGGTCGTCGAGGTCGTGCTCGAGCGCGATCGCGCGCCGCCGCGCGTGCTCCTCGATTGACGCCAGCTCGGCACGGCCGAGGCTTCGCGCCCAGGACCGGGGACCGGCAACCGCGGGCGACGCGGACACCCGGCGCAACAGGGCCAGCGGGCTCCCGGCATCGAGCGACCCGACGCCTGCGGCGTCCGCGGCGTCAGGGGGCGCGGTGGCGGTCAGCCGCGCGATGGCGCCGGCCAGTGCGGTCCGCGTCCACGCGTCGGCGCCGGGCAGCGCTCGCGCGACGGTAGACTGCAGCCATTCATCGGTCATGGGACCTATCCAGTGGTCGAGCGGCGGCGCGGGCCAGGCGCTCACCGGGGCGAGAGACAACGAGTCGTCGTCGACGATGCCGAGCACGAGCGGCACGCCCTCGAGCGACTCGACGAGGAAGCGGCCGGCCCGCCTGAGCGCCACGCGGAGCTGGCTCCGCGCGGCATCGATGGACGCCGCGGCCGTGTCGCGAACGCGGACGGGCGTGTCCGCCGCCCACTCGAGCAGCAGCGCGCCGTCCGCGCGGTCGAACTGCATGGCGACACCGATGGCGCGGAGCACGTCGCTGCGTGCGTGGACCGGCAGATCGTCCCAGGCACGGGGAGGGGGCGTCTCCGTGGGCCAGCTCGTGATACGGCTCGAGGAGAGCAGATCCGGCGGCGGTACGCCGCGCGCCTGATCGACGTCCGGCGTCGGCAGCGACAGGCGCTCGACGGGCCCGATCATCTCCGGCACGAGCCCGAACGTGGCGAGATCGCCGGGTGACAGGATGCTCATGCGAGCTGCCCTCCGCGCGGCACGCGTGAAGTCATGTCGTACTCGACGAGACGACGTACGACGATGTCGAGGTCTGACGGCAGCGGATGCTCCAGGAGCCACGACCGGATGAACTCGACGAAGGCTCTCCGCGCCCGGTGGTGCTGCTGATACAGGCGGTTGATCGACGTCCTGCCCGGTTCGAGGCCCTCCCGCGAGAGGATGGCGTCAATCGAGGTGGCGTCGCGTGCGAGGTCACGCACGTCGAGCACGGTCTGCGTGAACTTCGCCGGGTTGCGCGTCGATTCGGCAGCGACGGGCAGCGCCTCGCCGTACACCACCTCGGTTGCCTTGCCCAGCAGGTGCCGTCGTTCGGCCTCGATGATCCGCTCGAGCGCCCCGGGTGACGGAGCGACCATCGTCGGGGCGCCGTCCGAGATGACCCTGTCGTTGACGGGGTCGTTGGCGTCGATGCTCGTGAGGCGTCGGCCGCGGCGATAGAGGTCGTGCTGGAAGTTGCGCAACGCCGTGGCGAGATAGCCCTCGGCCTGCGCGTCGGTCCGCAGCACGTCGAGCGACCCGCGCGGCCCGGCCTGGATGAGCCGCATCATCACGGTCTGCACGGCATCGTCGGCCTCCGGAGCTCCCCTGAAGATCGCCGACGCACGCGTGCTCAGCGCGCCGAACACGACGACACAGGCCTGCTCACGTCTCGTGCGGAGATCCGGGGGCAGGTCGTCGGAGAGCGGGGCGAGCTCCTGCAGCGCCTCGTGCAGCGTCATGCCTTCTGTGCCGCGCATTGTACCCAGCCGGTACGCACGAGCCGAGGGTCGTCTGACATTGGACGCGCGGGCAGGACGGGAACCGGAGGCGCCGGGAACGGCAAGGGGCGCGTTGCCGCGCCCCGTGCTGCCGTCAGAAGATGCCGAGCCCGAGCTTCGCCGTCTCGGACATCATGTCCTTCGACCACGGCGGCTCCCACACCACCTCGACGTGGGCATCGGCCACACCTTCGACCGCCTTGGTCTTGTACTTGACCTCGCTCGGGAGGTGTTGTGCGGCCGGGCACGCCGGCGAGGTCAGCGTCATCGTCACGGTGACACGGCTCTCGGCGTCCGACTCGATGTCGTAGATCAGCCCGAGCTCGTAAATGTTCACCGGAATCTCGGGGTCGTAGACGGTGCTGATTGCCTCGACGATGAGGGGCTTCAGTGCGTCGGTGCGCGCCTGATCCTTCGGGCCGAACCCAGGGCCGGGAGACGAGGCCGGCGGTGCGACGAGGGCGGCGATGTTGAAGCCGTCGTCGTCGCCTTCGGCCTGAACGGGCGCGGACGGCTCCTCCGCCCGTGGCACGTCGGGACTGTCGACGGCGAGCGACGCCAGCGGATGGTCGGGATCTGCGGACGTCGGCGTCGCGGGCGCCTCCGTCCGACCGTCGTCGTGCTGGCTGTCGTCCCGTGCGGTGGACGTGTCGGACGTCGACGCGCCGGACGAGGAAGGTCGCGCAGACTGCTTCTTCAGGAACGAGAACACGTCACCTCTCCCATGTCACTCGCGTGCGAGCGCGTCCTCGAGCGCATGCCACGCCAGGGTGGCGCACTTCACGCGAGACGGAAACTCGCGGACGCCGGTCAGTACGGCCAGCTTGCCGAGCTCGTCGTCGGGCACCTCGCGGCGGCCGGTGACCGCGTCCTGGAACGCCGCAAACAACGTGTGGACGTCCGACGTCGCCATGCCGCGCACGGCGTCGGTCATCAGCGAGGCCGAGGCTTTCGAGATCGCGCAGCCGCTGCCGGTGAAGGCGATGTCGCCAATCGTGTCGGCCTCCACCCTCACGTACACCGTCACGCGATCGCCGCAGAGCGGGTTGTAGCCCACGGCTTCGCGCGCGCCCTCGAGCGCACCGAAGTTCCTCGGACGGCGGTTGTGGTCGAGGATCACTTCCTGGTAGAGGTCGCGCAGCTCTGACATGACGGGCGGGCCCTGGCGATGCGTGCGTCTGGTGTGCCGCGGGCACCGGGCCTTCCCCGGCACCCGCCACGCACGGTGCTACTTGACGGTGAGCGTCCCCACCATGCCGCCCTGGAAGTGGGCGGGGAAGCTGCAGATGAACGTGTAGGTGCCGGGCTCCTTCGGAGCCGTGAAGGTCACCTCGACGGTCTCGCCGCCGCCGGCCAGGCCCGTGTGCGCGATGATGTCGCCCTTCCGGGCGGCGGGGATGTAGTCGGTTGCCCGGGCGCGCGCCGCATCCTGCGCGAAGGCCTTCGCGTCGACGCTGGGCTTGAGGAGCACGAAGTTGTGCGCCATGGCGGCCTTCGGCATCATGCTCTTCACCACGAGCACGACACGCAGGGTCTCGCCCGGCTTGGCGGTAATCGTTGACGGCTGGAACTTGAGGGTATCGAGGCCCTGGATCTCGACCGTCCGCGCCGCGCCCTTCTTGGCGGCGGCCTTGGGCTGCGCCTTCGCCTGCGCGAACGCCCCCGCCGGCAGCGCCAGCATCGCGGCGACGCCAAGCGCCGCCCACACCCTGGTCCACTGATTCGACATCACGATCTCCTGTTGAATGTATGCGCTCGAGCCACGGCTCGAGAGGCGGCCGTCGCCCTTCGCTTCATTGTGACGCATTGCGACGGCCGCCGCGAGCCTGCGTCACCCGAAGAAGGCCTGCACCTTGCGGACGCCGGCAAGCAGCGCCTCCACGTCGTCGGGGCCGTTGTAGAGCGCAAACGACGCGCGTGCGGTGGCCGGGATGCCGAAGCGGTCCATCACCGGCTGCGCGCAGTGCTGCCCGGTGCGGATCGCGATGCCCTCGCGGTCGAGGACGGTGCCGATGTCGTGCGGATGGACGCCGTCGATCACGAACGAGACGACGCCCGCCCGGCGGGGCGCCTGCCCGACGATGCGGACCCCCGGAATCGCCGCCAGCCCTTCGGTGGCCTGCTCGAGCAGCGCGTGCTCGTGCGCGGCGATCGCGGCCATGTCGAAGCGCTGGAGGTAGTCCACGGCGGCGCCGAAGCCGACGACGCCGGCGATGTTCGGCGTGCCTGCCTCGAAGCGGGCCGGCACCTCGGCGTACTCGGTGCGCTCGAACGTGACCGAGGCGATCATGTCGCCGCCGCCCATCCAGGGCGGCATCGCCTCGAGCAGCGGCAGGCGGCCATACAGGGCGCCGATGCCGGTCGGGCCGTACATCTTGTGCCCGGAGAACGTGAAGAAGTCGCAGCCGAGCGCCTGCACGTCGACGGGCATGTGCGGGACGCTCTGCGCGCCGTCGACGAGCGTCGTGATGCCGCGCTCGCGCGCCGCGGCGACCATCTCCGCCACGGGGTTGATCGTGCCGAGCGCGTTGGAGACGTGGATGAGCGCCACGAGCCGCGTGCGTGGCCCGAGCAGCTGCATGTACGCCTCGACGTCGAGCGCGCCGTCGTCGCCGACCGGCACGACGTCGAGCTCCGCACCGGTGGCTTCGCACACCATCTGCCACGGCACGATGTTGGAGTGGTGCTCGAGGTGCGACACCACGATGCGGTCGCCCGGCCTGAAGCGCGGGCGCGCGTAGCTCCAGGCCACGAGGTTGATGGCCTCGGTGCACCCGCGGGTGAAGACGATCTCGCGCGCGTCGCCGGCGCCGACAAACCGCGCCACCTTCGCGCGGGCCTCGTCGTAGCTGCGCGTGGCGCGCTCGCTCAGCAGGTGCGTCGCGCGGTGGATGTTCGCGTTGCTCTCGCTGTAGTAGCGCGCCACCGCGTCGATCACCTCGCGCGGCTTCTGCGTGGTGTTGGCGTTGTCGAGATAGACCAGCGGCTTGCCGTGGACGCGCTGGGCGAGGATCGGGAACCCCGCACGGGCCGACCGGTAGTCGTGCGTCACGCTGGTTCCCGTCTCCATCATTCCCTGATCGGCAGGCGGGCGAGCAGCACCCGCTCGAGCGCGTGACGGACCGGCTCGATCCGGATCCGGTCCACGATGTCCTCGGCGAAGGCGTGCACGAGCAGGTCGCGGGCGTCCTGCTTCGGGATGCCGCGGGCGCGCAGGTAGAACAGCGCCTCGTCGGAGAGCTGTCCCACCGTCGCGCCGTGGGTGCACTTGACGTCGTCGGCGAAGATCTCGAGCTGCGGCTTCGTGTTGATCGTCGCGTCGTCTGACAGCAGCAGCACCTGGTTGGTCTGCTTCGCGTCGGTCTTCTGCGCGTCCTGCCGGACGAAGATCTTGCCGTTGAACACGCCGCGTCCGCGGTCGTTCAGCACGCCCTTGTAGATCTCGAAGCTGTGGCAGCGCGGGCTGGCGTGGTCGATGGCCGTGTGGTTGTCGACCAGCCGGTCGCCGTCCACGAGGTACAGGCCGTTGACGGTGCACTCGATGCCCTCGCCGGCCAGCGTCGCGTTGATGTCGTTGCGCGTCAGGGCACCGCCGAGCGTGATGTTGTGCGTGGCGACGTCGGCCGTGGCCGCCAGGTGGAGGTGCATGCTGGCGACGTGGTGCGCCGCGACGCTCTCGCGCTGCACCTTGTAGTGGTCGACGTGCCCGCCCTCGTCGGCGACAAGCTCGGTGACCGCGTTGACGAAGTAGCGACGCTCGGCGCCCGCGAACGTCTCGACGACGGGGATGCGCGCGTGGCGACCCACGACGATGAGCGTGCGCGGGTACGACGCGCCGGCCCCCGTCGAGTAGTAGATGACGTGCACCGGCGTGGTCACCTCGACGTCGTCGTCGACGAAGATCACGGCGCCGTCGGTGTTCCAGGCCTCGTTCAGCGCGGTGAAGCCGCGCTGGCGGACCTGGATGGCGCGGCCGAAGTGCGCCTCGAGCGCGGGGTCGCCAGCGTCAAGGAGCTGGGCGATGGTCGCCAGGCGGGCGCCGGCCGGCAGCTCGCGCAGGTCCGAGAGGTCGGGCGCGAACCGCCCGTCGACGAACACGACCTGCGGGCCGTGGAAGTCGTCGAACCGGAACGGCGCGATGTCCGCCGGCGTGGCCTGGCCGCCCGTGGCGAGGGGCGGGTTGGCGTCGACGATCGCGGTGATGGGCGTGTAGAGCCACTCCTCGTCGCGGGTGGTCGGCAGGCCTTCCTCGCGGTAGCGGTCGAGCGCGCGCGTACGGACGGCGCGTCGCCACGCGGGCTCGGCGCGCCGCGCCTCGACGAACTCGTCGATGCCGGTGAGCAGGACGGACGGCTGCGTATCGATGGTCGTCATGAGTGCTATACCGTCGCCCCCGCAGCGGCCGCCTCGATCCAGCTGTAGCCCTTCTCCTCGAGCTCGAGCGCGAGGTCCTTGCCGCCGCTCCTGACGATCCGGCCCTCGGCGAGCACGTGCACGAAGTCGGGCACGATGTAGTTGAGCAGACGCTGATAGTGCGTCACGACGATGATCGCCCGCTCCGGCGAGCGCAGCGCGTTGACGCCGTTGGCGACGACCTTGAGCGCGTCGATGTCGAGGCCCGAGTCGGTCTCGTCGAGGATGCAGAGGCGCGGCTGCAGCACCGCCATCTGGAAGATCTCGTTGCGCTTCTTCTCGCCGCCCGAGAAGCCTTCGTTCACCGAGCGCTGCATGAAGCTCGGGTCCATGTCGAGCAGCTGCATCTTCTCCCTGATCAGCTTCGCGAACTCGATGGCGTC
>CAYSHC010000067.1:0-20442 GCA_964430855.1 uncultured Vicinamibacteraceae bacterium | reverse complement strand
ATCTCCATCGCGTCGGCGGGCGGCTTCGCCATGGCGAAGTACACGTTGGTGCCCCACACGAACATCGACAGCGCGATCAGCAGCGGGATGGCGGTCCACACGACCTCGAGGGCCGTGCTGCCGTGGATGTTGGCGCCCACTTCGTCGTGCGCGCGCCGCCGGTACTTCACGGCGAACACGATCACGAGGGCCGCGACCAGCACCAGGAAGAATGCCGAGACGGCCAGCATGTAGAAGTACAGGCCGTCCACACGGCCCGCCATCGTGGAGGCCTGCGTCGGGAACAAGTTGAAGGAGCCGCCCATAGCCAGTGCTTACGCCTTGTGTGAAGCGCCCTCGCGGAGCTCGGCTGCCCGCGCGAACGCGTGGCGGCGTTCCTGCCGCCGCATGATCACCCACATCGCGACCATGCCGATCACGGTGAGGATGCCTCCCGCACGAACGAGGTTCATCGCCACGAGCCCGTACTTGCCGGTGGACGGGTCGTAGTGGAAGCAGTACAGGAGCACGCTGTCCACGGGCGACGCGATCTTCTGGTCCGCCGCTTCGACGATGCCGAGCCGCAGGTCGCGCGGTGCGTAGTCGATGCCGTAGAAGTAGCGCGCGATGCGGCCCTCGGGCGTCAGCACGGTGATGCCGGCCGCGTGCGCGTACTGGTCGGTCTGCGCGTCGTAGCTGTACGAGAAGCCGACCGTCCCGGCGAGCCTGTCAATCTCGGCCTTCGTGCCGGTCAGGAAGTGCCAGCCGTCGGCCGTCTCCGGGCGGCCGTACCGGTCGAGGTAGGCCGCCTTCTTGGCCGAGGCGAGGCCCGGGCCCTCGCCCGGGTCGATGCTGACCACGACGACGTCGAACTCGCGGCCCGCGTTGAAGTTGATCCCCTTGAGCCCGCCCGTGAGCCCCGACAGCACCTGCGTGCACAGCATCGGGCACTCGTAGTACACGAGCGCCAGCACGACGGGCCGCGGGCCGAAGTAGTCGCCGAGCCGCACCGTTGCGCCGGTCTCGTCCACGAAGGTCAGGTCGGGCGGTACCTGCGTGCCCAGGCGCTGCTCGAAGGACACCCCTTCCAGCCCCTTCGGGCGTGCATCGGCCGGCGACCCGGCATCGGGCGTCAGGTTCCCCTGCGCCGCCGCCGGGCACACGACGCCCGCCACGACCCCCAGGGTCGTCAGCAGCGTCAGGGCCCAGCGCGTCGGCAGCAACATCTCGAAGTCCTCCAGTCAGTTACACGCCGGAGTTCACGACACCGGCTCGGCCACGGGCGCCGTCGTCCCGTCGGCGGGTGCCTCGGCAGGCTCCTCGGTCGCCACAGGGGCGGCGCCGGCCTCGGCCGTCGGCAGCCCGCGCTCGAGCGTCAGCTCGATGGCGCGCGCGATCGGCAGGTGCACGACCGCGTTGGCGCGGTCGACCCAGCCGTACGAGTGGAGCCGCTGCGCGTGCCCGGCGCGGTACTCCTGCAGGGCGAGCGGCTCGTTGGTCAGCAGGGGCGGTCCTGCCGGCGTGCGGCCGCCCGTCATGGTGTTGGGCGCATCCCGCGTCGCCGGACGCTCGGTCGGCGGGGGCTCCATCATCGAGCCGACGGCCTGCTGGCCGGCGGCCGCGCGGGCGTTGAGCCACGCCATCGCGCCGTACATCAGCGCGATCAGCAGGCCCATGACGACGACGAACCCGACTACTAGCTTACCGAATCCCTCGAGGTTGATGTCGGTCGTCTCGTGGTTGATCGGCCCGCCGGCGTGCGGCGCGTGCCCGCCGGGCGCGTGTCCGTGCTCAGTGGTGGCCATCGGCAAGTGCCTCCGCCAGGTAGGGGTCGCCCACCGGCACCAGCGCCCGGGCCCGGAGGTAGTGGCAGAAGACCCCCACCCACAGGCCGAGCAGGCCGAGGACCGCGGCGACGTCAATCCAGTGCAGGCCCGGGGCGCCGCCGTGCATCACCCACGGCGCCACCAGCCAGTACGTGTCGACAAAGCGCATCAGCAGCATGAAGGCCGCCACCGCGACCAGCCGCCGCGAGGCGCGCTTCGTGGGCCGGAACAGCAGCAGCGTCCACGGCAGCACGAAATGGCCCAGGATGACCACGAGCGTGACGACCGTCCAGCCGCCGCCCAGCCGCTGCAGGTAGTAGGGAATCTCCTCCGGCAGGTTCGCCGACCAGATGATCAGGAACTGCGAGTAGGAGAGGTACGCCCACAGCATGATGAAGGCAAACAGCAACGTCCCGTAGTCGTGGAACTTGTCGGTCGTGATGACCTTCGACATGCGGCCGTCACGGCTGACCAGGAACGCGATGGTGATGGTGAAGGCCAGCGCGGTCAGCGCCTGGCCGACCATGATCCACAGGCCGAAGAGGGTCGAGAACCAGTGCGGGTCGAGCGACATGATCCAGTCGACCGACGCGAAGGTGATCGTCAGGGCGTAGATCAGCAGCCCGGGTCCGGCGATGTTCTCGAACTTCGTGAAGTGCACGGGCTCGCCGTCCTGCCGCGCCGACATGCGCGGCAGCACGAGGCCGAGGAACGACCAGATGGCGAAGTACACGACCGCGCGGATCAGGAACCCGGTGGGGTTCAGGTAGATCGACTTCTCCGCGACGATCGGGTCGTTGGCGACGACGTCGGCGTGCGACCACTCGTAGAGCGTGTGCATCCCGAAGACGATCGGGAGAAACAGCACCGCCATGAGCGGGATGGTCCGCGCGCCCGCCTCGAACGTCCGCCGAATCACGAGGCCCCAGCCGCCGCCCGTAAGGTGGTGCAGCATCAGCAGCGCCAGGCACCCGAGCGGTAGGCTCAGCACGAAGACGTAGGCGAGCAGCCACGCGCGGTAGAACTGGTCGGCGTTGGTCACAAAGCCGATGGCCGCGCCCACCAGGCCCAGCCCGCCGAGTCCGAGCGCCACGCGCTGCAGTGACGCGATCTGCGGGGGCGCCTGGAAGTCCTCGGCCCTGATGACCGGCTCAGTCATGGGTCGTCCCTCCTTCCTGGGACGCGTCGGTCACGGGCGACTCGCCGCGCTCGAGGGCGCCGCGCACGTCGGCCGGGACGTCGTCGAGCGTCGCGCCCTGGCTCAGCTGGAGCGCCCGGATGTAGGCCACGATGGCCCACCGGTCGCGGGGCGCGATCTGCGCCGCGTAGCTCGGCATCTGCCCGAATCCGTTGGTGATGACGTCGAAGAAGTAGCCTTCGCGCTCCTCGCGCAGCCGTGGGTCGTGGAAGGACGTCGGCCGCTTGAAGCCGCGCCGCACCACCATCCCGTCGCCGTCGCCGAGCGGCGAGTGGCACGGGGCGCAGTAGATATCGAACCGCTGCTGGCCGCGCTCGAGCAGCGCCCGGTCAACGGTGATCTCGGGGGGCAGGCCCGTCGCGAGCTCGCCGTCCGGGCCCATCGCCGTGTAGAAGAGGTCGTTGTCGCGCAGCATGCCGCGCGCGACGGTCCCGTCGACGTACGGCCGCATCGCCCGCTTGTCGGCGAAGAACTCGTTGGCCTCGAAGGGCTCGAAGCGCGGACCGTCATGCATGTCCTGCCGGCAGCCCGCGAGGGCGGCGGCAGACAGCAGTACGCCGGCGACGATCGCCAGGCCGGGCCGCCTCCGCGGCGCCGATGTCACGACTGCGCCTGTGTTGGTGCTCACGGTGCGACCTCACTCACCGCCGACGCGCCGAGCTGCTCGAGGAAGCGCGCGGTCGCCTCCCTGTCGAACCTCTCGTCGGCGGCCTCGATGCAGAGGAAGAAGCCCGTGCTCGACGCCTTCTCGCGGAACGCCTGCACGTTGAAGAGCGGGTGGTAGGGCTGCGGGAAGCCGTTGAGCACGATCATGCCGATCACCGTGGACAGCGCGGCCAGCAGGATCGTCGTCTCGTAGGTCGGCACCGCGAAGGCCGGCCAGCTGTTGAGCGGACGCCCGCCGATGTTGAGCGGGTAGTCGATGACCGACGTCCAGTAGCAGAGCGAGAAGCCGGCGATCAGGCCGAGCACGCCGCCGACGAAGCAGAACTTCTGCACCCAGCGATCGTCGTAGCCGAGGGCCTCGGGCAGGCCGTGCACCGGCGCCGGCGTGAAGGCGTCGATGCGGCGGTAGCCCTCCGCGTAGGTGGCGCGGGCCGCACGCACCAACGCGGTGGCATCGGCAAACTCGGCGAGCAGGCCGTAGATGCCCGGCTGTGGCGTGGTGTCAGCCATGCTGATTGCTCTCCTTGGCGACGACAGGCTGCCCGGCACGATCCTCGCCCCTGGCGTGCGCCGCCGGCGTCAGCGTCCGGAGCTCGAAGACCGCGATGATGGGCAGCACCCGGATGAACAGGTAGAACAGCGTCAGGAACAGGCCCATCGTGCCGATGAACGTGGACCAGTCCCAGAAGGTGCCCGAGTACATCCCCCACGAGCCCGGCAGGTAGTCACGGTGCAGCGAGGTGATGACGATGATGAAGCGCTCGAGCCACATCCCGACGTTCACGGCCATGCAGATGGCAAACAGGATGGGCACCGACCGGCGGACGCGCCGGAACCAGAGCAGCTGCGGGATGACGCCGTTGCAGAGGATGAGCAGCCAGTACTGCAGCGCGTAGGGGCCGGTCATCCGGTTGTAGATCATGTACTGCTCGAACTGGTTCGCGCTGTACCAGCCGAAGAACGCCTCCATGCAGTAGCCGTAGAACACGATCAGGCCGGTGGCCAGCGTGACCTTGGCCATGTTGTCCACGTGGCGGTCGGTGATGAAGTCGTGCAGGCCGTAGATGGCCCGCAGCGGCAGCATCAGCGTCAGCACCATCGCGAAGCCGGCATAGATGGCGCCCGCGACGAAGTAGGGCGGGAAGATCGTGGCGTGCCAGCCGGGGATGAGCGAGACCGCGAAGTCGAAGCTCACCACGGTGTGCACCGAGAGAACCAGCGGCGTGCTGAGGCCCGAGAGCAGCAGCGTCGTCATCTCGTAGCGCTGCCAGTGCGCGGCGGAGCCGCGCCAGCCCAGCGAGAAGATGCCGTAGAGCTTCCGCGCCAGCAGCGACTTCGCGCGATCGCGCATCGTCGCGAGGTCGGGAATCATCCCGACGTACCAGAACACGATGGAGACGGTCGCGTAGGTGGACACCGCGAACACGTCCCAGATCAGCGGGCTGCGGAAGTTCGGCCACAGCGCCATCGTGTTGGGGTACGGCAGCAGCCAGTAGACCGCGAGCCAGGGGCGGCCGGTGTGGAAGATGGGGAAGATCGCCGCGCACATCACGGCGAAGACCGTCATGGCCTCGGCCGCGCGCGCGATCGACATGCGCCAGTGCTGCCGGAAGAGCAGCAGGATGGCCGAGATCAACGTGCCGGCGTGGCCGATGCCGATCCACCAGACGAAGTTGATGATCGCAAAGCCCCAGCCGACCGGGTTGTTGATGCCCCAGATGCCGGTGCCCTCGGCCACGAGGTAGACGATCGACACCAGCAGCGCCTGGAGGATGCTGAAGCCGATTAGGAAGCCGATGAACCAGCTGAGCGGCGTCCGCCCCGTGATGAGGCCGCTGATCTTGTCGGTGATCGAGCCGAAATTGTGCCCAGGCGCGATGAAGCGCTCTCCGGGAACCGTTTCCTTGACGTGGTCTAGCACGGCATTGCCTCTCTGGCCTCACCTGTGAGCGGGGACCGCCTCGTGGCCGCCCCGATCAGTGCGTCTCCGCGGCATGGCCGGCCGGGGCCTGCGCCGCCGCCGGCTCGAGGACCGGGTTCGGGTTGCGGACCGCCGCCAGGTACGTCGTGCGCGGCCGCGTGTTCAGGTCTTCGAGCAGGCCGTAGTTGCGCGGGCTCGCCTTGGCCTGCGCCACCCGGCTGCCGGGGTCGTTCAGGTCGCCGAACACGATGGCCTGGGTCGGGCAGGCCGTCTGGCAGGCGGTCTTCACCTCGCCGTCGGCGATCCGCCGGTCTTCGAGCTTGGCCTGGATGCGCGCCGCGCTGATGCGCTGCACGCAGTAGGTGCACTTCTCCATCACGCCGCGGCTGCGGACGGTGACGTCGGGGTTGCGCACCATCTTGAGCGACGGCGTGTCCCAGTCGGCGTAGAGGAGGAAGTTGAACCGCCGGACCTTGTACGGGCAGTTGTTCGCGCAGTAGCGCGTGCCCACACAGCGGTTGTAGACCATGTCGTTCAGGCCTTCCTCGCTGTGGACCGTCGCGGCGACGGGGCACACCACCTCGCAGGGCGCGTTCTCGCACTGCATGCACGTGACCGGCTGGTCGTGCACGGTGGGGTTGTCCACGCTGCCCTCGTAGTACCGGTCGACGCGGATCCAGTGCATCTCGCGGCCGACCGCCACCTGCTCCTTCCCCACGACGGGGATGTTGTTCTCGGCGACGCAGGCCACCACGCACGCGTTGCAGCCGTTGCACGCGTTGAGGTCGATGACCATGCCCCACTTGTAGCCGTCGTAGCTCCACTCGTTGCCGTGGAGCGTGTCCTCGTACTTCGGCACGTGCGTCATGTGCTGCGCGAAGTCGGGCTCGGCCTTGAAGTGCTCGAGCGACGCCGACCGCACGACGTGCCGGTTCTCCATGTTGAAGTGGAGCTGCGTCGAGGCGACGGAGAAGCGCGTCCCGGTGTCGGCCACCTCGACGCCGGTGGCAACCCACGGCGTGGCGGCCGTGCGCACCGCGTAGGCGTCGTAGCCGATGCCGGTACCCACGCGGCCCGCGAGGCGCCGGCCGTAGCCGAGCTGCAGGTTCACGGAGTTGTCGGGATGCCCCACCTGCACCCAGACGGGGCCGGTGACGCTGCGCCCGTTGACCGTCACGGTGACCAGTCGCGTCCGCGCGCCATCCACGCGCGTGAGGTTCTGCGTGGGCAGGCCGAGGCGCTCCGCCGTTCGCGGGCTGACGATGACGACGTTGTCCCAGGTGACCTTGTTGAGCGGCTTGGGCGTCTCCTGGAGCCAGCCGTTGTTGGCGTAGCGGCCGTCGAACACGGTCGGGTCGGGGCTGAAGGTGACCTCCAGCGCGTCGGCAGCCAGCGCGGCCGGGGGCGGGGGGACCGAGGCCGGTGCAGGCGGCACCACCGGGGTGGCGGCAGTGCCCGGCACCCAGCCGTCGTGCACGACGCGGCGCCAGAACTTGTCGAAGCTCTCGTAGGCTCCACCGTTGGCATCGGCGAGCTGGCCCTCCTCGAAAAGCGCTTCCCACCGGCCACGCACGATCTCGTAGGTCGTCGCCTGCGGGTTGTCGCCGAAGGCCGCGAGCAGTTCGTGGGCCGACCGCGACGCGCTGTAGAGCGGGGCAATCAGCGGCTGGCAGATGGAGATCGTGCCGTCGAACGCACGAAGGTCGCTCCACTGCTCGAGATAGTGCGTGGCCGGCACGTGCCAGTGGCAGAGGTCGGCCGTCTCGTCACGGAACAGGCCGTGATGGACGCGCAGCGCGACCTTCTGGAGGTTGTCGGCAAACGAGAGGTCGGCCGGCGCCGTGTAGACAGGGTTGGCGTCGAGGATGACCAGCACGTCGACGGCGCCAGCGGCCATGTCGGCGTTCAGCTCGGCCAGGGTCTGGGTGCGGCCCTCGGGGCGCGCCGCGATCGGCGGCAGGTACTCGACCGTCGTCCCGACGGCGCCGAGAGCGGCATTCATCGCGTGCGCGAGCACGTGCACTGCCGGCGACTGGTGCTCGCCGGCCACGACGAGCGCCCGCGCGCCGCTCCGCCGCAGGTCGTCGGCCACGGCGCGCACCCACTCGGCGGAGACGCCGGCCGGCAGCGCGCCGCCGGAGACGCCAGGCACGCCGAGCGCCGCCGCCACGGCGCGCGCCACGGCGTCCACGTCGCTCGCGCGGACGGCGAGCCGGTGGTCGGCCTTCGTGCCGGTGTTGGTGGTGCGGCTCTCGACCACGTACAGCCGGTTCATCGAGTCGGCGGGCGACTCGACGCGGCGGCGATCGGCAAACGCGCGCGCGTAGTGGAGGTGGCCGACGCCGCAGTCGAACAGGTCGGAGTCGAGCAGCAGCAGCGTATCGGCGTGCTCGAGCCGGTAGCGCGACTCAAGCTCCTGCCCGAACGCCTGGAGGGCGCCCTCACGGACGTTCTGGAGCGAGATCGGGTCGTCCTGCACCCACTTCGCCTGCGGGTAGCGATCGAGCAGCTCCTGAATCTGGGCCGCGAGCGTCGGCGAGGTCACCGTGCCGGTGAGGAGGCGCAGGCCGGCGCCCTGCAGCGCCTGCTGCGCCGACAGCGCGCCCTGGAGGCTGGCGACAAAGTCGGCGTACGCGCGGATCTCGCCGCGATACCTGATGGTCTGAGAACGATCGGGATCGTAGAGGTCGAGGACGGAGGCCTGCGTGAACACCGACGTGCCGCCGCCGACGGGATGATCGGGGTTCGGCTCGATCTTGGTGGGCCGGCCGTCGCGGCTGACGGCAAGAACCGGCGTCGCGTAGCCGCGATCCGGCATCGCCGTGGCAAAGAGCAGCGGCTTGCCCGGCACGACGCCCTCCGGCGGCGTGACGTACGGCAGGATGCGTTCCTCGGGCTGCCGAGTGCAGGCGGTGACGCCGGCCAGGGCCAGCGACGCGCCCATCAGCTTCAGGAACTGCCGACGCCCCGCCGGATCGTTCCACTCGGAGGCGAACTCCGGGAACTCACGCTCGACGTAACGTTTGAACTCGTCCGTCTCCGCCAGCTCGTCGAGACTCCGCCAGTACGCAGGACCGGAAGTGGAGGCGAGCCGGGCACGAAGGGCCGACAGGTCGATGTCATTCATGGTTCGCAACGATACGGCCGGAGCGATCTCCGACAGCAGGCAGGGATCGGGGCCGCATCCCGTATCCGCGTGCACTCTGCCATCGCGTCCTCATCGATGGCACGTCGAGCAGGACGTCAGGCTCTGGATGTTGTACTCACGCACGAGCTGCCGGCCGATCTCGAGCTGATCGCCGGCAGGCTGGTACCCCATCGTGAACACCGCCTCGCGCGGACGGACGAACCGTTCGGGCGCGCGGTGACACTCCAGACACCACTCCATCTGCAGGCTGCTCACCTGCTGGATGCCGGGCATCTGGTCGATGCGTCCATGGCACGTCTCGCAGCCGACACCTTTCTTGATGTGGATGGAGTGGTTGAAATACACGAAGTCGGGCAGATCGTGCACCCGTATCCACTCGAGCGACTGCCCCGACTCGAAGCTCGCGCGGACCGGCTCGAGGTAGGGGCTCTGCGCCCAGATCTGCGAGTGGCAGTTCATGCACGTCTGCGTCGGCGGGATGGAGGCCGTCGCGGCATTCTCCACCGTGGTGTGGCAGTAGCGGCAGTCGAGGCCGACGCCGCCGACGTGATGCAGGTGACTGAACTGCACGGGCTGATCCACGTTGGAGTTGGCCGCCGTCACCATGTCCGAACGCATCAGCGTCGCGATGGTCCATGCCAGGAAGCCGACCACCAGCAGGAGGCCTAACAGCGTGAACCGCGCAGCAGCGTTGGCACTTCTCGGAAAGAGTTGGCTCATGACTCAGGCACACGCCACGGGTGGCGCCGTCGTAGCGCCGCAGGCGGCGGTATTCTCCCACACTCCGCGAGCAACGTGGGTAGATATCGGGCGTCTTCGACGCGCAGGCGTGCGCGCGCGTCCCCGCGTCGGCGCACGCACCATGCAGTCGCGCGCGCAGCGCGGCTGGACGCGAACGCACACAGGGCCGACACATGGCCCGGAATGGCCGCGCTGGTGGATTATGTGAAACGTTTCACAAGCGGTCAACTGCGACTTGATCAGTCGCAGATGGTCCCCCGGGGATCACGATGGCCGTGCCCCCGCGCGCCGTACGATACGATGGACCTGACGCCATGAGCTATTTCAGCGACCAGGAACAGCAGGCCCTCGCGGCACGGCTCGCGCCCATGACCAACCCGGTGCGGCTGGTGCTGTTCACCCAGGCGATCGGCTGCGAGACCTGCCCTGCCACCGAACGCATCCTTCGCAGCCTGGCCGAGGTGAATCCGCTGCTGACGGTCGACGTCCGGAACCCCGTGCTCGACGCCGAGGATGCCGCCACCTACGGCGTCTCACGCGTGCCGGGCATCGCCATCATCGGCGAACGCGACTACGGGATGCGGTTCTACGGCGCGCCAGACGGCTACGAGATGGTGTCGCTGCTCGAGGGTATCCTTCTGGCCTCGGCCGGCGATTCGCAGCTGAGCGACGAGGCGCGCGCCACGATCGCGACGCTCAGCTCGCCGCGACACCTCCAGATCTTCTCGACGCCGACCTGCCCTCACTGTCCGAAGGCCGTGCGCCTCGGCTGGCAGATGGCCATCGAGAGCGAGCACGTACGCACCGACGCCATCTCCGCCGTCGAGTACCCCGACCTGGTCCAGCAGCATCGCGTGACCGGCGTGCCGAAGACGGTGATCGACGGAACGGCCGACATCCTCGGCGCGGTGCCCGAGACGCAGTTTGTCGAGACGGTGGTCGGCGCCGCGCCGCCCGCGTCCTGATCCTTCACTCCCAGGGCAGAGGGCTGCCGACGGCGAGCCCCAGCTCGCGGGCCCGGCCGGCCGCGAGCTCCACGACGGCGCGGGCGCGCCGCTCCGAGACCAGGCCCCAGGGCCGCATCGCCTCCACGATGCGCACGACCCGGCCGTCGTGGTCCACGAACACGACGTCGATCGGGAAGCGCATGGCCCAGGTATGGATGGACCACGCCGGCGCGAGCCACAGGCCTTCGTCGCGCGGCAGCGACGCGCGGCCGAGCAGGCCCACCATGCGCGCCCAGGGCGTGGTGGCCGACGTCACATGGACGCGTCCGCCGTCGCGGCCACGCAGGGTGCGTCGCTCCGCCACGCGGTCTCAGGAGGGGTCGTTGATGGCGAGCGACTGCGCCGCCAGCTCGCAGACGCCGCCGTGCCTGCTGATCCTCGAGCGCGCCACCGCGCAGGTCAGCCGGTAAAGGGCCGCGCCGTCGACGACGCTGTATTGCGTGACGTCCAGGTCGCCCGTCAGCCCGGCCGCGCCGTAGTGGATGACCACGGTCTTGCGGCCGTTCAAATCGGTCAGCTCGCTGTCGACGATGCGTGCGTGCGGGGCGCGCTGGCCGAGCGCCTCGACCTCGATCTCGAGGAACGTCTCGTCGATCTCGTCAGGGGCGAGGGGCACGCGCAGGACCTGGTAGTCGAGCGCGAGGCTCGCTTCGCCCTTCTTGTGCATCACGAGCGCGATGTTGCCGCCTGCCGCGGGCACGGGAATCCAGTCCTTCTTCGGGTAGCCGAAGGCGACGTTGTAGACGGTGCTCCTGAACGGCTTGAGGTCGCGGGCCGACTGGGCTTCCAGCCCGACGACCGGCGCCGTCAGCGTCACTGCGGCGGCGAGGAGGATCGCGCGTGATGCGGGGGTCATGTTCACTGCCTTTCTCCGATGTCCACGATGACGACGGTCACGTTGTCGCGCGTGCCCGCCTCGATCGCCTGGTCGACCAGCCGCGCCGAGACGGCCGCACGGTCGCCCTCAAACTGCGCCGCGGCCGCCGACTCGACCTCGACGACGCCGTGGAGGCCGTCGCTCGAGATCAGCAGCCGGAGTGGCTGGTGCGCGGGCATCTCCGCCACCGACGGCACCACGTCGCGCTCGACCCCGAGCGCCCGCGTGAGCGCGCGGCGCGTGCCCACGAGCTCCCCCGATTCGTCATGCCTGTCGATGGTGGCGGCATCGTCGTCGGTGAGCTGGCGCGGTGGACCCGGCACGACGCGGTAGATCCGGCTGTCGCCGACGTGCGCCAGCGAGATCACGCTGCCGGCGACGAGGACGGCGGCCACCGTGGTCGCCATGCCCTCCAGCTCGGCGTTGGCCTGGGCGGCGAGGTACACGCGCTGGTTGGCGAGCAGCACGGCCGTCCGCAGCCGGTTGGACGTCGTCGTCATGCGCGGGTCCCAGCCGAGCGGCCACGTCGAGTCGTCGCCGTCGTCGGCCGACCGCGAGATGTAGCCCGCCATCGTCTCCATCGCGAGCTGCGCGGCGATCTCGCCGGCCTTGTGCCCGCCCACGCCGTCGAACACGGCGTACAGGCCAAGGCGGTCGTCACACAGGAAGCGGTCCTGGTTGACGTCGCGGACGGGGCCGGTGGACGTGACGCCGGCCCCCGCCGTGAGGAGCGTGATCGCGCGCGTCACGCGTGCACCTCGGCCGGTGCTGCCGCATCCTCGATTGCCACCGTGTGTTCGATGACCTCTGCCATCGACGTCTCACCTTCCAGAACCTTGAGCAGCGCTGCCTCGCGCAGCGTCCGCATCCCCTGTTCCCGTGCGCACGCGCGCACATCCGAGACAGATGCCCGGCGCATGACCAGGTCTTCGATGGCCGGTGTGACGCGCAGCACCTCGAAGATGCCCGTGCGGCCGCGATAGCCCGTGCCGCTGCAGGCCGGGCACCCGTGCGGCTCGAAGATCGTCACGACGCCGCGCTCCCGGATCTGCGGGAAGCCGGCCGTCAGCGGGTGGGTTGCCGTGTCGATCTCGAGCGGCACGCGACACTCGCGGCATAGCCGGCGCACCAGCCGCTGTGCCACCACCAGCCGCAGGGCCGACGCGACGACGAAGGGCTCGAGCCCCATGTTGAGCAGCCGCAGCACGGCGCCGGACGCGTCGTTGGTGTGCAGGCTCGAGAGCACCATGTGGCCGGTCAGCGCCGCCTTGAGCGCGATGTCGGCCGTCTCGGCATCGCGGACCTCGCCGACCATGATCACGTCGGGGTCCTGGCGGAGGAAGCTGCGGAGCGCGAGCGCGTAGGTCAGGCGCTCCGCGTCGCACTGCACCTGCGTCACGCCCAGGATGCGCGACTCGACGGGATCTTCCGCCGTCAGGATGCAGCCGTCCTCCGTGTTGAGCCTGTCGAGCAGCGCGTAGAGGGTGGAACTCTTGCCGCTGCCGGTCGGGCCCGTCACGAGCAGCAGGCCGTTGGGCAGGTCGGAAGCCTCCTCGAGCTGTCGGCGTGTCTCCTCGTCCACGCCCAGGTCGCGCAGGTCGCGCCGTTGGCGGGCGCGATCGAGCACGCGCATCACGATCTTCTCGCCCGACACCGATGGCACCAGCGAGAAGCGCAGGTCGATCGGGCGTCCCCAGACGATGTCGTAGCCGATGCGTGCATCGATGGGGACGGTGGCGGCGTCCAGCGGCACGTCGGCCATGGCCTTGAGGCGCGCCGTCACGGGCGTGACGACGGACACGGGCAGGTCGTGCACGACACGGAGCGCGCCATCCACACGAGACCGCACGCGCAGGCGCGCCTCGGCCGGCTCCACGTGGATGTCGCTGGCGCCCGCCTCCACCGCCCGTACGAGGATCTGCTGCACGAGCCGGATGACCACCGGCTCGCGCGCGAGCGCTTCCAGCCCCGCCGTGCCGGCGGCCAGGCCGTCGCGCATGCGGTTGGCGAAGCTTACGGCCGGGTCGAGATACTGCTCGAACGGGGTGGCGACGATGTCGCGGTATGCCTGCTCGGCGACGGCGAGGCTTGCCTCGCCCTGGTACCGGAGATCGACGCCGCGCAGCCAGGGGCTGTAGTGCTTCTGGAGCGCCTCGCGGACGGCGGGTTCGACCGCCAGCAGCGGGACGATCTCGCAGCCGGAGATGGACTCGAGCGCCCGGCGATACCTGGTGTCGGTGGGGTTCACCAGGCACACGTGGATCCTGTTGACCTCCATCTGCGCGGGGAAGGCGAGCATCGCGCCCCACACCGCGGCGGGCACCAGCGTGTTCACCCGCTCGACGAAGTCGGGATAGACGGTCATCAACGAGGGGTCGACGACCTTGACGCCGGTGATTTCCTCGAGCAGCCCGCGCAGCGCGCGGTCCGGCACGAGGTTGAGCGCGCTGACGGCGCCGGCCAGCGTGCTGCCGCGCGAGGCCTGGAAGACGCGGGCGGTCTCGACCCGAGCCTGGTCGAGCGCCTTCGACGAGACGAGCAGCTCCGCGAGTCGCTGATCGAACTCGGCGTCGGTCACTCGCCACCGCCCTTCAGCTGCACCAGCCGCTCCCGCGCCGTCTCGCGGCGCGGGTCGCTGGCCGGCAGCCACTCCACGGCACGCTCGTACCAGCCGATGGCGTCAGCGGCGCGAGCGCGGGCGTCGAACTGCCGCGCCTTCCTGTAGGCGTCGTCGCCGGCCTCGTGCATCTTCGCGCGGGCGGCAGCAGCTTCCGCTGTCGCGCCCGCCCGTTCGAAGGCGGCGACGGCCGAGCCCCACTCGCCGGCCGCCTCGAGGCGCTTGCCGTCCTCGAGCGCCTGCGCCCTGGCCTGCACCTGACCGGCGCGCGCCTGCTCGAGCAGCGCGACCGTGTCGCGGAAGCCCGGCATCCGGGCCAGCACGCTCTCGAAGGCGGCGGCGGCCTCGGTGAACCGCTGCGCGGTAAGTGCCCGGCGGCCCGCGGCGTACTGCTCCTCGACCTCGGCAGGAACGGCAGGCTCCGCCGGGGCCACGGCGCGGCGAGGACGACTCTTCGCCGCCGGCGCGGCCTTCGGGGCGGCGGCTTCCGCGACGGCCTCACCTGCCTCCTGTTTCGCGCCCTCGCCCTCGGCCGTGGCGGGCGGCGCGTCGGCGTCGGCGTCGGCCGGGGTCTCGGGCTCGGGCGCGGCCGGCGGGGGGGCGACCGGCTGGGGAGCCGGCGCCACCGCCTGCTCTGCCTGCGGGGCGTCCGGCGCCGACATCGAGTCGACGAGGCGGTAGGCCACGGCGGCGACGACGCCGAGCATCGCGACGAGAAACGCGACGAGAATGACCGGGTTGACGCCCTTCTTCGGCTGGGCAGCCGGCGGCCTCGGCCTGACGATCGGCGTACCCGCCGGCGGCGTCGGCGTGTCGTCCTTCCGCGACGACGGCATGATGAGCGTCTGGTCCTGCTCCTCGACGGCATCGGGCGCAGGCGCGGAGCCGGTCGCCGTGCCTTCGTCCTCCGGGGCTACCGGCGCCGCGGCCACCGGCGTGTCGACGAAGACGAGGCGATAGTCGCCAAACGAGATCTCCGTGTCGTTGGCCAGGGCGAGCCGCGTCACCCGCTGCCCCTCGTGCCAGCTGCCGTTCTGGCTGTTCAGGTCGATGAAGTACCACTGGCCGTTCTCCTCGCGGAGCTCGGCGTGAAAGCGCGAGACCGACTTGCGCGGGTCGAGCAGGGCGATGTCGTTGGTCTCGGACCTGCCGATGCGCCAGTCCCTGTGGCCAGGATCGAACTCCGTTTCAACGGCGTCGTCGCGCCAGATGATCACCTTCGGCATGGGGGGAGGGCTCCTTGTCAGCGTGCGGCCGCGGCGCGCTCGAGCAGGCGGGCCGACTCGGCGCGCGCACGTTCGTGCAGCGGTTCGTTCTCGAGGGTCATGGCCAGCACCTGTTCCCACTGCCGTGCGGCTTCGTCGAACTTCAGCTCCTGTTCGGCCCGGTCGGCCGCCGCCTGGAAGCTCGCCAGGCGGATGTCGCGCTCGGCCATCACGCGCAGCAGCTCGCGTCGGGCCGGCCCGTGCGACTCGTCACGGAAGAGCACGCCGTGGAAGAGCCGGTAGGCGTCGAGCAGGCGTCCAGTCTTCACGGCGAGCACCCCCTCGTCGTAGATCCAGTTGACGGGCTCGCTCTTCGCCGCGCGCGCGCGTTCCTCGATGGCCCTCGCCTCGGGTGAGTCGAACGGGGTAATCGGGGTGTCGGCCGGCAGGCTGGCCTGCGTCCTCGTGGTCCTCGCGCTCGTCGACGGCGCGTCCGCCGCGGGCGCCAGCACGGCCAGGTAGAACGCGCCGAGGGCGATGACCAGCACGAGCATCGTCAGAACGGCGACGAGCACGAGGCGCAGCGCCTTGTTCGGGGGCGCGGCGGCGGGCTGCCCCGCGATGGCCGGCGCGGCGGCGGCATGCCCCTCGGTCTCGAAGGTCAGCGTCTGGTCGCCCACCTGGATGACGTCGCCGCCCGAGAGCTGGGCCGCGTGCACGGTGAGGCCGTTGACGCTGATGCCGTTGGCGCTGTCCTGGTCCTCGATGCGGACCCCGCGCGCCGTCCAGGTGACCAGCGCGTGCCGCTTCGAGACAAACGGCGAGTTGAGCACGATGGTGTTGCTCGCGTCGCGGCCGATCGTCACCGAGCGGCCCTGCTCCACGGCGTAGACGAGCGCCTCCCCGGAAGGCTGCTGGAGGACGAGGCGTGCGGGAGGTGTGCTGGCACTCATATCTCGTTCAGGTCAACGCACGGGCAGCGTGATGCGCACGTTGCCGCCTGGTTCGCGGCGCAGCGTGACGGGAGCGCCGCCGTCCACGGGCACCGTCATGTCGGCACCGGGCGCGTTGCTCAGCGCCCCCAGCCCCTGCACCACCGCGTTGCAGAGCGGTCCCGGCTCGAGCACGTCGAGCAGGTGGCGCCCCTGCCCCGACGTCCAGTCGCGGACGCCGCGCGATGGCCCGTGCGGGCTCACCTCCTGCACCGCGAGCGAGGCGCTCAGGACGAGCCACGCCGGCTGGTCGACGACGGCGGCTGACGCCGGCGCCATGTCGCCCTGCGCCGGCCACGTCCCCACTTGCGCCCCGCCGCCCGCCTTTCGCTGCTCGAGCAGGTACGCGACGATGCCGGGCACGCGCTCGAGGCCGGGCAGAAGGGTTCCCTGCATCACGCGCGTGTCGACGCCGGACACGGCAAGCTCCACCTGACGCGTGAACAGCCCAAGAACGGCAGCGGTGTGGCGCCGGATGAGCAGGCTCGCGACAACGCCGAGCACCAGCGCGGCGACGAGTGCCACGAGAAGCGCCACGCTCCGCTCGCTCGCCGGCGGCTTCGTGTAGCGGACCCACGCCACGTGCGGCGTGCCGGCTCTCGAGAATGGGAGGAGCGCGTCCACGACGTCGCCGGTCGGCACGATCCGGATCTGCCGGAGGCTGCGCCACTCCGAGCCGGCGCCAGGCAGCGTGCCGACGGCGTTGCCGGCCTGGCGGACGGGGGCGATCACCTGTCCCGTCGCCGCGTCGAGCACCAGCGCGTCCGCCACGCCGTCCTGGCTGAGGATCGTCTGCAGCGCCGCGTCCGCCGTCGTCGGCGAGGCGTCACGGCCTGCCGCGTCGGCGAGCCACGTCACGAGCGTGCGTGCCTGCCGCGTGCTCAATGCATCGGCAACCTGCGCCGATGACGACAGCAGGGGCACGGCGGCCATGAGCATGGCGATCGCGCCCAGGCTGACGCACAGGAGCATCGTCATCCCGTTCCAAGAGACGCGCGGGGCGGTCAGCGCTACAGTCGGCGTCGCACTCGCTGCCTGGGCGGAGGTCGCGGATGCCGCCGGCGCCGCGGATGTCGCCGGCGCCGCCGCGGGAGGCGACGCCGGCGATTCACCGGAGGCCGCAAGCGGAAGGTCCGCGGCCGCCTGCGGCGCTGGCGCCGGAGGCGCTGCCGGGGGCAGCACTTCCGCAGCAGGCGCGGCGGCGCGCGGAGGCGCTTGCACGGGCCGGGCCATCGCCTCGCGAGGGATGACCGCGGTGCGGTCGTCGTCGTCGCTCGTCGTCACCAGCGGGACGACCTGCGAGGGCGTGGGCCGCGGCAGCACCGCCGTCCGATCGTCGTCGGCGTCGGCGGCCGCCGGCGCCGCGGAGACGGCGGCCGGCGCCGGCGCGGACGGTGCGGGCGCCGCTGGCGGGGCCTGGACCGGCGGGGGTGGCCCCGTCGCCACCATGGAGGGCGGCGGCTCCACGACCGGCGGCGGAGGCGGCACGGCCGACGCCGGTGGGGCGGCCTCGGCCGCGGACGGCCCTGGCGGCGGCACGGGCATCTCGATGATCGCCGTCCGGTCGGCGCCACCGCTCGCGACGCCGTCGAACTCGAACCCCGGCGCGGCGATCGTCTCGTCGACGGCGTCGACGACGATGCGCGCGTCGCCGATCACGATGACGTCTCCCGGGTGGAGCTCGGCCGAGGTGACCTTCCTGTCGTTGACCAGCAGCCCGTTCCGGCTGCCGAGGTCGGTGATGCGCGGCACCGTCCCCGTGGCGTCCAGCTCCGCATGCCGGCGCGAGACCTTGGGGTCGTTGAGGCTGATGTCGCACTCGGTGGCGCGCCCGACGGTGAGCCGGCCGATGAACAGCAGTTCGCGGGTGCTGCCCCCGGTCTGGACGATGAGCCGACGCGTGTTCACGAACGATCCTCAGAAGTCCTGGTAGATGAACTTCAGCACGATGGGCGCCACGATGACGAGAAGCACCGCCGGGAAGATGAACAGCAGCATGGGGAAGATGATCTTCTGCGTGGCCTGCCCGCCTGCCTTCTCGGCGCGCTGGAACCGCTCGGTCCGCAAAAACTGCGCCTGCGACTTCAGCACGTCGCCAATAGACGCGCCCAGGAGGTCGGCCTGGACGAGAGTGGACACGAACGTCGACACCTGGGGGATCTCGAGGCGTGTCGCCATGCCGCGCAGGGCATCCGACCGCGTCGTGCCGAGGCGGATGTCGTTGAGCACCGCCGTCAGCTCGTCACGGAGCGGTCCCGCGAGCCCCCGCTTCACCAGCCGCTCGAGGGCGATCAGGAACTCGAGGCCGGCCTCGACCGACAGTGACAGCACGTCGACCGCGCCCGGCAGCGTGCGGACGATCTCGCGCTCGCGCGCCTGCCGGCTGCTCCTCAGCATCCGGTCGGGCACGTAGAACGACAGCAGGGCCGCGACGAGGAAGAACGCCGGGTTCTGGAAGAGCGAGAACAGCAGCGCGAGGAACAGCGGGATGATGATCGCGAACAGGAACTTGGCGCCGAGCAGGTGGTTCACCGTGAAGGCATCCCCCCAGCCCGATCGCGAGATCTCGACGGCCGCGCGTGCGCGGTAGGCCGGCCAGCCGATCCCGGCTGCGAGCTTCGAGAACGCCGTGATGACCGGGAAGAACACCTTGATCATCGCCGGAGCGCCCTGCGGCACCTCGCGCACGGGCGCGCCCGTCTCCCGGCTCCGTCCGCCGCCGCCAAGCGACGACATGAACAGGTAGACGGCCAGGAAGAGGCACACGAGGCCCCCGGCAAACATCACCGTCAGCACGTCGTCCTCCTATTTCGCACCCACGGCCTCGCAGTCGTCGGTTCGCACGCAGTCAGCGATGTCCTGCGTCGTCTCCTTCCACGGGAAGAACATCCACACGAGGACGAAGATGCCGATGGCCGTCATGATGCCGGCAATCATCAGGTACTCGGTGGTGGTCTGGCCGCCGTCGCGCCGCGCCGCCCTCATACGTCCACCTTCACGAGCTTGAACATCAGCCAGAGGCCCATCAGGTCGAGCCCCGCGATGAGTGCCAGACAGAGCCACCCGAGCACCGTGCTGAACAGCGGCGCCGTATAGTTCGGGTCGATGATCGAGAACAGGAAGAGCATGCCGGGCGGCATCAGGCACATGATGAAGCCCTGCGTCATGCCCTGGGCGGTCATCGCCTTGATCTTCCCGGTCACCTTCTTGCGCTCGACGATGGTGTCGGCCACGACGGTGAACGTCTCGCTCAGGTTGCCGCCCGTCTCCCGCAGCGTGAGGATCGAGTCGACAACCAGCCGCACGTCCTCGAGCGGCACACGCTCGGCGAAGCGGCGCAGGGCGTCGTCGGTGAGCCGACCGAGGTGGATCTCCTTGACGATGCGCGCGAGCTCGTCGGCGATGGGCGGCTTCGACTCGCGCACGGCGAGCTCGAGCGCCTGCTGGAGGCTCATGCCCGCGCGCAGGCCGTTGGCCATGAGGCGCAGCGCGTCCACCAGCTGGTCGTCGATGCGGTCGAGGCGCTGCCGGCGCCGGTACAGCACGAACCCGCGCGGCACCATGTAGCCGGCGATGCCGAGGAAGAGCGCCCAGAACATGCGCGCGCCCAGCGAGTCGCCGAGCAGGAACCCCAGCACGACGCCCGACAGCGTCATGGCGGTGATGAAGTTGCGCGCGCGATCGACGGTGATGGCTTCGAACATCGCGTCGAACTCGTCGACGATCCACGAGGCGTAGACGCGCGTCTGGCGCGTCCACCAGGCGTTGAGGCCTTCGCCGGCACCGCCGATGAACATCAGCACTGCCAGCAGCAGGAGGCCGAACGCGCCGAGCTTCAGCAGGAGCAGCGAAGTCATAGCGTCTGGTGCAGGAAGATCTCGGCGGGCACCTGGATGCCGAGGTTCGGCAGCTCGCGCACGAACGCCGGCACGTGGCCCGTCGGGCGGAACTGCCCGATCACCTTGCCGTCCGGCGCCAGGCCCGTCTGCTCGAACCGGAAGATGTCGCGGGTGACGAACTGGCTGCCTTCCTGGCCCGCCACCTCGGTGATGTGCGTGATGCGGCGGCTGCCGTCCTGAAGGCGGCTCTGCTGCACCACGAGGTTCACCGCCGAGGCGATCTGGTCACGGATCGCGCGGGCCGGCAGCTCGAGGCCGGCCATCAGCGACATCGTCTCCAGGCGGCTGAGCGCGTCGGCCGGCGAGTTGGCGTGCAGCGTCGTGAGCGAGCCGTCATGGCCGGTGTTCATCGCCTGGAGCATGTCG
>CAYSHC010000066.1:0-20647 GCA_964430855.1 uncultured Vicinamibacteraceae bacterium | reverse complement strand
GTGGAGCTGCGCTTCCCGTCGGGGCGCAGCGCCGACGAGCTCGTGGTCAGCGACGCGGCCCAGCTGGCCTGGGTCGTCAACCTCGGCTGCATCGACCTGAACCCGCATCCGGTGCGCGCCGACGACCTCGAGCACCCCGACGAGCTGCGCGTCGACCTCGATCCCGTGCCCGGCGTCGGCTGGAGCCAGATCCTGGAGGTGGCGCTGCTCACCCGCGAGGTCCTCGAGGACTTCGGCTTGGTCGGCTGGCCCAAGACGTCCGGGTCGCGCGGCTTCCACATCTATGCGCGGATCGAGCGCCGCTGGACGTTCCCGCAGGTGCGCCGCGCGGCGGTGGCTCTGGCCCGTGAGGTGGAGCGGCGCGCCCCCGACCTGGCCACCAGCCGCTGGTGGAAGGAGGAGCGCCATGGCGTGTTCCTCGACTACAACCAGAACGCCAAGGACCGCACCGTGGCCGCTGCCTACTCGGTGCGGCCTCGTCCCGACGCGCGGGTCTCGGCGCCCGTCACCTGGGACGAGCTCGCCGAGTGCGCGCCCGAAGACTTCACGATGAAGACGATGCCCGCGCGGTTTGCCGAGGTGGGCGACCGCCATGCCGGCATCGACGACGCGCCGTGCGTGCTCGACGCGCTGCTGGAGCTGTCGGCGCGCCACGAACGCGAGGGCCTCGGCGACGCGCCCTGGCCACCGCACTACAGGAAGCAGCCGGGCGAGCCCGTGCGGGCCCAGCCGTCACGGCGGCGCGTCCCGAAGCATCCCCTGCGCGAGATTGGCCTCGCGAGGAAGAAGGCCGACGCCGAGGCGGGCCTCGAGCGCTGGAAGGCGCGCCATCCTGATGCCGCGGCGCACCTCCAGCCGGCGGACATCCTCGTGGATGCCGTGCGGGGCCGTTCGTCGACGTGGACGCGCGTCCGCGTGAATCTCCAGCACGTCCCTGAAGACCTGCGCCCCCCGCAGGAGGCGCTCGACCCCGACGAGGACCCGCGGTCGGAGTGGACGGGTGTCAGCGAGAAGAAGGGGTCGCGGCCCCGAAGACCTTCGCGAGCTCGTAAGGCGGAGTGACCTCGAGCTGGTCGTAGCGGCACGACTCTGGCGCGCGGTCGGGCCGCCAGCGCTGGAAGATGGCCGCGTGGCGGAACCTGTCGCCCTGCATGTGGTCGTACTTGACCTCGCAGACCCGCTCGATGCGCACCGGCTCCCACGACAGGTCCTTGCCGGCGCTCCAGCGGCTCTGCCCTCCGGGCATCCGCGACGTCACGGCGGCGGCATCGGCCCAGTCGCGCCAGGGGTGCGCCTCCATGGCGCCCGCGCGCAGCGGCTCGAGCTCCGCTGCCAGCTCGGCACGGCGGGCCATGGTGAACGACGAGGTCACGCCCACGTGCTGGAGCACGCCCGCGTCGTCGTACAGCCCGAGCAGCAGCGAGCCGACCAGGGTCCCCGGGCCGTGCTTGTGCCAGCGAAATCCCGCAACGACGCAGTCGGCCGTCCGTGACGGCTTCACCTTGAACATCGTCCGCTTGCCTGGCGCGTAGATGCCGTCGGCCGGCTTGACGATGACGCCGTCGAGGCCGGCGCCCTCGAAGCGCGCGAGCCAGTCGGACGCGACCGCGCGGTCGGCGGTCATCGGCGTCAGGTGCAGGGGAGCCCCGACGCCGTCGAGAAGCTGCTCGAGCCTGTGCCGCCGCTCGCGCAGCGGGACGCCGCGAAGGTCCTTGTCGCCGGCGGCCAGCAGGTCGAATGCGACAAACGACGCCGGCCGCGTCTCGGCCAGCATCTTCACGCGCGAGGCGGCCGGGTGCAGTCGCATCTGGAGGGCGTCGAAGTCGAGACCCTCCGGCGTTGCGACGACGATCTCGCCGTCGAGCACGCAGCCATCCGGCAGCCTGTCGGCGAGCACGTCGTGCAGCTCGGGAAAGTAGCGATCGAGCGGCTTGAGGTCGCGGCTCTGGATGTACGTCTCGCCGCCGCCACGGAAGACGATGGCGCGGAAGCCGTCCCACTTCGGCTCGAAGTGGACGTCGCCCTCCGTCGGCAGCGCCTCGAGCGGCTTCGCGAGCATCGGCGGCACCGGAGGCGCGATGGGGAATGCAGGCACGTTTCGCGATTATCCTCCGAAGCCGCCGGCGGCGGGTCACGCGCCGGCTGACGCACGCGCGCGGGTGGTTGACGCCATGGTCCGGTAGCCGAGGTAGCCCAGATACCCGACGGGTCCCAGCAGGAGCGTGAGCAGCAGGACCGGCGCGAGCAGCCAGGCCGGGATGCCGCGTGGTTCGGCGTCGAGGTACGCCATCCTCGCGACGAGCAGGTCGAACGCGAGGAAGTGCTGCCAGCCGATCGTCGCGCCGAGAGGGGTGCCGAGGAGCGCCGCGATGCCTGCCACCGTCGGCCTTGCGACGGCGGGCAGCACCGTGCCGATGACGGGCAGCACGAGCGTCAGGTAGAGGACGGCCGGTCCCACGGCTATCCACGGCGACGCGATCACGCGGCGCGTGACGTGCCACCGCGGCGCGAGAATCATGAGCGCCCAGAACGGCGCGACGAGCAGGAACCCCCAGTCGAAGGCGACGTTCACAGCACACCTCCGAGGCGGCGGACCGGGGCGCCGGCGCCCAGGCGGGCCCAGAGGCCGCGCGCGGCCGGCACGGCGAGCGCGGCCAGCGACGCAGCCAGCAGCGTGGCCGTCACCGGGGTCAGGTCTGCCGGCGGCCGCCCCGCGAGCCCCTGCGTGGCGAGCACCAGGAGCAGGCCCGCATACCCGACGGCCGCGAGCCGCATCAGCCTGAGCCTGCGCAGCGCGTCGGGCACGGCGGCCAGGAGCACGCCGATGACGGGCAGCACCTGCATGGCGTGCAGGGCAACCGCGTGGCTCAGCTTCACGTTCCCCGCGGCGCCGTCGAAGTGCGGCACGTCGCCCGTCGCGGCGCGGACGATCGCGCCCAGGGCGACGAGCGTCACGCCCATGGCGTTGCCGGCGCCCAGCAGGAGCATCGCCGCGCGGGCCGCCGCCAGCTGCTCGCGCGGCGCCTCCCGGTGCGGCGCGGAGAAGAGACGCCACGTCCACCAGCCGAGGATGACGGCGGCGCTGACGATGAGCATGCCCATCAGGTCGAAGACGATGGCGTCGAATGTCGTCGCGACGTTGAAGTGCGACGGAACGCCACGCCACTGCTGCATGTCGATCAGCAGCAGCTCGACGGTGAGCAGGCCGACCAGGGCGCGCGTCTGGATGCGCAGGGCGCGGCCGTCCTGCATGTGGCCGAGCACCCACGCGAGCGACCACGCGAGCACGCCGATGGACAGGCCGAAGACGATGGGCTTGCGCCAGGACACGGGACCGACGAGCGACGGCTGGCCGGCGGCGAGCCACACGCCGACGTGAAAGAGGCCCGTGGCGGCCATCACGGCGCCGAACGCCAGGAGCAGCCGCTGGGACGGAGTCAGGCCCGAAGCCCGGAACATCGATGTCGTCACTGGCATGAGGTCCTCCCACGTCGCGGGCGTGGACGGCGTGCCGGCCGTCGTGCCAGCCCGCGAACTTAACGATGTTCAGATTCTGCTCTGATAAACTTGACGATGTCAAGATGGCAACGCGGACGAAACGGACCACTCGGGCAACGGGGAGGAAGCGGGCGGCGCCCGCCCCGGCGACCGCGCCGGCAAAGACAACGCCCCGCCGACGGTACCACCACGGCTCGCTGCGCGCGGCGCTGGTGGAGGCCGCGGCGCGGATGGCCGCCGACGAGGGCCCCTCGGCGGTGACGCTGCGCGAGGTCGCCCGGCGGGCCGGCGTCTCGCAGGCGGCGCCGTACCACCACTTCGAAGACAAGGCCGCGCTGATGGCGGCGGTGGCCGAGGAGGGGTTCCGGCTCTTCGACGCGCACCAGGAGACGGCCGTACGCGAGGCGCCCCACGATCCCGTCGCCCGGCTGGGCGCGCTCGGCATCTCGTACCTGCGCTTCGCGATCGACTACCCGCATTACTTCCAGGTCATGTTCCGCCCGTCGCTCGTCACGACCACGCGGCCACCCGACCTCGAGCGCCTGGCGGCGAGCGCCTTCAATCGCCTCGTCGAGACGACGGCGGCGGCCAGGCGCGCGAGCGGGCGCCGCGACCCCGACCCGTTCCCGGCGGCGGTGGCGATGTGGGCGATCCCGCACGGGCTGGCCGGGCTCTACCTGGAGCAGTCGGCGGCGGCGCCGATGTCGCGGGCGCTGCTGGAGTCGATCGTGGTGGACGCGTCGCGCGCGCTCGCGGCGGCGCCGCTGTCGGCGCTGGCGCGTCCGGGGCAGCCGCGGCGGCGGCCGGCGGCCGGGCTTTGACTTGGCGGGAGTGCCTGCGCTATCCTCTGGGTTCGCGCCGGAGCGATCCGGCGCTGCCACCCGAGTTCCTCAGTAGCTCAATGGCAGAGCATCCGGCTGTTAACCGGAGGGTTGTAGGTTCGAATCCTACCTGAGGAGCCACCTTCCAGGGCTTTTCGAATCAATAGGTTGCGGCGCCGGCTAGTCTGGCTATCGAACTCACACCAATGCCGCGCGATTCAGTGCGAGCGCACCACTGGCATCACCGACGAAGTTGTAAAGCCTATGCCAGAGCGCGTTCCGCTCGCGTGCGGTGCCAGCGGGTGGCCCGTACGCGGCCTTGAGCGCCGCGAGATCGACGCGCGGATCGTTCTGCGCGTGTTTGGTGAAGGCTTCCGAACTGGCAGCGGATCGTGCCCGGACGAACACGATGCGCGCTTTGGCCTCGGGCGAGAGTTGGTGCGTTGAGAATGCCGTCAAGAGGAGGCCGAGGTCTGCTGGCACGGCCTCGCCGAGCCGGGGGGCTACCTTGGCCCAGTTTGCGGGCGACCAAGGCCTGTTGCTGGACGACACCGGAGAAGACGGCCAGGTTGAGCACCCATCAGTGCGTACAGCCCCGCGAGGTGCTGTCCCTTGAGTGTGGTGCCACTAACCCTGAGGGGACCATAAAGCTAAGCCGTATATCGGCCGATTATCCGCGCAGTATGGTCAAGAACACCCGAGTAGTCCCGCAGTTCAACTCGAAACGGATGCTCATTGCAGGCAGCATCCTTTTTGCTGCCGTGTCGATGCCCGCAACCGCATCGGCCCAGATCTCCGGCACGCTCAACGCCTCGCTCAACCTCACGAGCGCGTGTTCCGTCAACGGCGAGATTCCGGCAGGACCGGTCGATCTTGGCGATCTCGATTTCGGCACGCACTCCGCGGTGTTCACCGGCGAATTGACCGCGCAGGCACGTGTGGCCGGCGAACGCACGAAGATCCGATGCTCGGGCGACATCGGGAGCGTGTCGATCGAGATCAACGCGGGGCTGAACGCGGGCGGTACGCCCGCGTTCGGCGACGGCACGCGCGCGCTGAAGCACGAGACCGAGAATGTCTACGTGCGCTACGAACTGTACGCGGATCCCACCCATACAACGGTGTACATGGCCGGCGTCGCCCAGCCCGTGGCACTCACGCCTGGCGAGGAACTCGAACTACCGATCTACGGACGGATCAACAAGTCGAGTCCTGAGGGGCTCCAGCCCGGCACCTACCGCGACACGGTCACCGTCACGATCACATTCTGAGGTTCAATGGAGCCGAGGGAACCATCGGTGCGTGCGTTCGCCGTCCGCTTTGCCACCTTCGCCGTTGGGTGGCAACTGCTCGCCGGGACCGGATCGGCGCAGTCTTTCAGCGTCACCGCGGAGGTGGTGGCGGGTTGCGCAGTGACGGGTTCAGGGGCGACGACCGGTCTGGAGTTCGGTGCCCTCGATTTCGGATCACACCCTGCCGTGGGAATGCAGTCGCTGAACGCATCCACGTTGCTGAGCGGCGGCACGCTCGAGATGCGCTGCACGCCTGGTCTTTCGCTCCAGGTGTCGCTGGGCGACGGCCTGCACGCCCAGTCAGGACAGCGGCATCTGGTACACACGGGTGCCCCGGGCGAGAAGGTGCCGTACGCGCTTTACGCCGACGCTGACAAGAGCACGCCGTTCCCTCCAGCCACTCCCCTCAGCATGGCGGTACCGGCAGACGGACTGCTCGTCCTGCCCGTCTATGGCGTAGCCACCTTGACAGCAACAGGCAAGACACCTGGCGAGTATCGCGATGTCGTGAGCGTGACGATCGCATGGTGAGAGCAGGTGGAGGTCATGAAATGAAGTTGACGTGGCGCTGTACGCGGAGGCTGGTGGCTGTCACGCTCGTGGCTGCCGCAACCATGTTCACCGACGCGCCGGTGTTCAGCGCGGCCGCGGTGACCATCTGGCCGATCAATCCCGTTATCACCGACGGCGCCCGCGCGACCGCCGTCTGGCTGGAGAACACCAGCAGCAATGCCGTCACGATGCAGATCCGCGTGTTGCGCTGGTCGCAGGATGCCGGCATCGACAAGCTCGAAGACGCCGAAGGCCTTGTCATCGCGAGTCCGCCGCTCGCCACGATTGCACCCGGACGCCGGCAGCTTGTCAGGCTCGTCTCCACGGTCCCCGCTCCTGCGGGGCGCGAACTCGCGTTTCGCATCCTCATTGACGAACTGCCAAACGTCGGCAGCACAGGTCCGGCCGCGAAGGCACCCGAGGGTTACCTGGGCGTGACGTTTCGGATGCGCTACTCTGTGCCGCTCTTCGTCTACGGCCGAGGCCTGGCGCCACGCCTGCAGGGAAACAGCGAAGAACCCGTTCCGCTGACGTGGTGGGTTGCGGAAAGTCCCCAGGGCCCAGCGTTACTCGTCCGCAATCCATCGGAGAGACACGTGCGGCTTTCGAAGGCCCGTCTCGTGTCGCCACGCCGCGTTGTCGACGTCGCGCCGGGGCTGCTCGGTTACGTGCTGCCTGGCACCGAGATGCGCTGGTTGCTTCCCCCACGCGTGGACATTTCGGCGGACGATGTGCTCGAAGTGATCGTGAATCACACGCTCACCACGATCCCGAGGTCCTGAGCCCAGTTTTGTCGGAGTGCAGCCTTGCCGAAGACCGTGGCGCGTGCGCTCAAGATCGCCAGCTGGTGGATGGTGTCGAGCCTCTGCACGGGGCCCGCCGGCGCCCAGCCCGCGAGCCCTGTGCAGGCACTCGAGGAGCTTGCAGATGTCGAGCTCTTTCTCGAGCTTGTCGTGAATGGCCGGCAAACCGGCCGCATCGTGCCGGTGACGTTTCGCGACGGACGCTCCTATGTCAACGTGGGTGAATTGCAGGCGATCAACATCCCGATTGACCGTGCACCGGGCGATGTCGTGTCACTCGCCAACATCCCCGGCGTGCGCGCCGAGTACGACAGCCACGCGCAGCAACTGAAGCTCACCGTGCCAGCGGCGTGGCTGCCCGGGCAGGTTGTCGGCACCGGGTACCGCCGGGAGCGTGTGCCGCTCTTGGCAAACGCCGGCGGCCTGATCAACTACGACCTTTTCGCGACCGGTACCGGCGGCATCGATCACCTGGCCCTCTCGACGGGCGGTCGCGTGTTCGGTCGCTGGGGCAGCCTGTCGACAAACGGGGTGGTCCGTCGCGGCCTGAACGAGCCGTCCACGTCCCGCAAGCTGCGCTACCTGCGCTACGACACGACGTGGACGTTCTCCGACGACCGTTCGCTCGTGACCTACACTGCGGGGGATCTGATCACCGGTGCCCTGCCGTGGACGAATCCCGTGCGTCTCAGCGGCGTGTCGGTCGCGCGCAACTTTCAGGTCCGTCCCGACATCATCACCTACCCGCTGCCGACCTTTGCGGGCCAGTCGGCCGTCCCGACGACGGTCGATCTGTTCGTGAACGGCAGCCACATGACGAGCGCCACGGTCCAGCCCGGTCCGTTCGTCATCCACGACGTGCCGCTCATCAGCGGCGCCGGCACCGCGACCATCGTGACGACCGACCCGAACGGACGCCGCGTGTCGCGCGACTTCTCGTTCTACGTGGCCAACACGCTGCTGCGGAAGGGCATGGTCGACTTCTCGGCGTCCGCCGGGGTCACGCGGCGTTCGTTCGGCCTCAGCTCGTTCGCGTACGGCAAGCCTGCCGGCGCCCTCGCGGTGCGCTACGGGCTTACCGACGTCCTCACCATCGCGGGTCACATCGAAGGTGGCCGGGAACTGGCCGCCGGCAGCTTCGGTGCCGACCTCCGCGTCGGCATCTTTGGCGTTCTCTCCGGTGCGACGGCGCTCGGCGACGGCTTCGACGCCGCGGCCCATCAGTATTCCCTCGACTACAGCTATACGGGACGGCACTTCAACATCACGCTCCGGCACCTGTCACGCGGCGCCGGATTCCGCGACCTGTCGTCGTACGACCAGCCCACGGGACCTTCGGCGCTGCCGCGGCACATCAATCAGATCACCGGAGCGCTGCTGCTCGGCAGGCGAGGCGGGACGGTCGGTGTCGGCTACTTCGGTATCGAATCGGCTGATGGCGGGCGGACGGAGGTCGCCAACCTCTCCTATACGCGAGGGTTCGTCTTCGGCACGAGTCTGTTCGGAAGCATCAACCGCACGATGGACCGCAACCGTCAGACGGTGGCGCAGGTCCAGCTCGTGATCCCGCTTGGCGATCGTCGAGTCGTCTCCACGAGCCTTTCCCGATCCGACGAGCGCGGCCTCGCGCCCGCGGCACAGTACAGCCGTTCGCTGCCGTCATCGACCGGCGTGGGCTGGAGCGCAATGACGTCGGATGGCGATCGGCACGGCGCCGAGGTGACGTGGCGCATGCGGACGGCGCAGGTACAGACCGGTGCGTCACGAGAGATGGATCGGACCGCGCTGTGGGGAAGCCTCTCGGGTTCGCTGGTCGTGATGGGCGGAAGCCTCCATACCGCCAATCGCGTGAGCGACAGCTTCCTCCTCGTCGACACGGACGGCTACGCGGGTGTGCCGGTCCTCCAGGATCACAAGGTCGTGGGGCGGACGAACCGTCACGGACGCCTGCTCGTGCCTTCGGTGAGCGCCCACTACGGTACGACCTACGAGATCGATCCCCTCGATCTGCCCCCCGGCGTCCACGTGCCCTTCGTCGAGCAGCGCGTAGCCGTGCATCGTCGCAGCGGCGCCGTCCTGCGGTTCCCGATCGAGGCCGTGCGCGCTGCCTCGATCACGATCGTCGATGCCGCGGGGGAGCCCGTGGACGTGGGCACACATGTGACCCATGTCGAAAGCGGGGAGCGCACCGTCGTCGGCTGGGACGGGTTCGTTTATCTCCAGAATGTGGGAGAGCAGAACACCCTCGTGCTGCAGGTCAGTGAAGAAGAGACGTGCCGGGTGCAGTTCACGGCCGACGTCCGTGGAAGCGGCATCGCGAAGGTCGGCCCCCTGGTGTGCAAGTGATGTGATGAAGATGTCTGTGAGAGCCTCTGTCTCGACGGTCATGGTCGTTGCTGTGTTGATCTCCGCCGAAGGTCGCGAGGCTTACGCACAGCCGCAATGTTCGGTCCCTTCGACGGCAAGCGCAAGCTTCGGTTCAGCGACGTCGTTTGAGGTCCAGTCGACGCCACAGTACGCATCGATCCCGGTGGTTGGCACCTGTGGTGGCAGTCTTCTGACGGCACTCGTCCTGCTCGGGGATCCGCCATACTTCCGCGCAACGATCGGCAACTCCGCCAACGGCTTCCACCTGAAGAACGCCGCGGGCGACATGGTCCCGTACTCGATCTTCGCCGACCCCGGGCACACCGTCCCGATACAGCCAGGGGCAACGTTCAACTACTACACGCCGGCCCTGTTGGACCTGCTGGGTCTCCTGGGAGGCTCTGTCGGCAACCTGCCGATGCACTTCAAGGCATCGGCTACGAGCCCGATTTCGGCCGGCACGTACACCGACACCTTCACCATCCAGTGGAGCTGGAAGATCTGCAATCTCGGGGTGTTGTTCTGTCTCGGCTACGCGGAGAGTGCTGGTCCTGTCCCCACCACGGTGAATCTCACGCTGATCGTGACCAACGCCTGCCAGGTCACGTCCGCGCCCGACATCGTCTTTGGCAGTGCGCCGACCCTCGGCGCGTTCCCGGCCGTCACCCAGCACATCAGCGTGCTTTGCACCAAAGGCGCGGTGACGCACTCCGTGGGGTTGAGCGGAGGGCAGAACCCGAGCGGAGGGCGACGATGGATGTCGGGCTCTGCCGGGATGCTCGCCTACGATATCTTCCAGCTCCCGTCGAACACGATCTGGGGCACCGCTCCCGGCACGCGCGCGACGGCGCCGGGGCCTGCAGACGGTGTCACGCCGCAGTTGTTTCCCTACGCTGCTCGCATCTACCTCGATCAGCCCGTGCCATCCGTCGGCACGTACAGCGACACCGTCATCATCGTCGTCATGTTCTGACGGTGGTCTGCGCCGTCCATGCTGCGGGGTTCTGCGATCGCGCGGCTGACCTGAGCCGGGCGTTTCGAAGGGAAATGCAGAACAGCATTGTTGAGCCGACGTACCCGGTCGCAGAAGTTCGTCAAGATCACCGGACCGCGTGCGGCTGTCGATCAGAGCGTTCCAGCCGCCTTCGTGAAACGAAGATCAGTTGTGCACGTGGCCGCCTTATGACAATTGCTGGCTTGGACGCGGCAGTTGCGTTTTGATGGTTGAATCGAAACGTTGCGAATCACTCCGCCTCACGAATGAGCCAGTTGCGGAAATCGTCCAGTGCGGCGAGCCAACTCACGCTTCGCCGTGAGCTACGGCCAGGCAAGCTCTGTCAATCTGCCTGAAGCCGGCGAATGCGCCACGTCGCCCCCTCCCTCCACTCAGCGCGGGTAGTGCTCCGTCAGCGCGACCCAGCAGGCGGCGCCGACAGGCAGGATCTCGTCGTCGAACACGTACTGCGGATGGTGCGCCATCGGCGTGTCGCCGTTGCCGGGCAGGCAGTACGTGCCCTGCTTCTTGTCCAGCATGAAGGCGAAGTCTTCGCTCCCCAGATAGCTCGGGCCCCAGGCGGAACCCCAGCGCGACCATGGCTGCCTGGCGGACCTTCAGGTTGTCCTGACGGCCGGCGCACGGGATCATCACGCCTTCCAGCCACCTCGCCGACCCGTCGTCGGCATTCAGCGCGGTGAAGACGGCGGCCGATGTCGCGACGCCGAACGAGGCCCGAGCGACGACGCCATTTCTGCAGATGCCCGACCCGGTGCTTGCGAGCATCACGCACGGAGGACCTTCTCCATCACCGCGGCGCTTGCGGGACACGCCGACCGGAACTCGAGCGACTGCTGAACGCCAGTTGGAACGCGGTCTCTCGTCGTTGGCACGAAGCCGAACTTCAGGAAGTACGACTCCGCCGTGGTCGTCAGCAGGTACGCGCTGGGCGCGCCCAACGAGCGTGCCAGCGCGAGGGCCGCGTCGGTGAGCTGTCTTCCCACGCCGCGGCCGCGAGCCGCCGGTGCCACGGCAACCGATCGGAGCAGCGCACCGTCGGTATGGAGCTCGAGTGCGGCGCAGCCGATAACGTCGGCGCCGTCGCGGGCCACCAGTGCCGTCTTCAGGTGGTCGACCAGGCCATCGATCGGCAGGCCGCTGTCGCGCAACAGTGTACGATCGATGGCCCGTCGGCCTCGGTTGCTCGTGTGATGTGCACAATCATCAGGTCAACCCGGCGTCGACGCCCCGGCCTGCGAGCAGCACGTGGGTCCGCAGCACGCGGTCGCTTCAGGCTTGCGCGCCCGGATGAACGCGCTGGCCACCTTGCCGTCCACCTGAGGAGCGATGCGATCCACGTCGACACCCGCCTCCGCGAGAAGCGTTCGCGCGTCCTCTACCTGATAGACGCGCCACGGTTCGACCGCGGCATCCGTGAAGCCGGCGGCCTGCAGCTTCGAAACGTACTCGTCATCGCGGAGCGCCCCGGCAACACACCCGACCCAGAGTTCCAGGTTCCGGCGAATCTCGGCTGGCACCTCGCCGCGGATGACGATGTCCGAGACGGCGAAACGGCCACCAGGCTTCAGCACGCGGAACGCTTCGCGCAGGGCGACGTCCTTGTCGACCGACAGGTTGATCACGCAGTTGGAGATGATCACGTCGACCGAGTTGTCCGCAAGCGGGATGGACTCGATCGTGCCCTTCAGGAACTCGACATTCGTGGCGCCGGCCTTCCGCTGATTCTCGCGCGCGAGCGCGAGCATCTCGTCGGTCATGTCCAGGCCATACACCTTGCCAGTCGGGCCGACGCGCTTCGCCGACAGCAGCACGTCGATGCCGCCACCGGAGCCGAGGTCGAGCACGATCTCCCCTGGCTTCAGGTCGATGAGGGCGGTAGGGTTGCCGCAGCCGAGCGAAGCGGCCACGGCCTCCGACGGCAGGGCGCCGGTTTCAGTGTCCGAGTAGAGGTTCGACGTGATGGGATCTCCACACCCGCAGGTGCGGGGACCGCAACAGCCCTGCGCGGCAACGGACCGTGCGATCTCGCCGTACTTCTCCCGAACCGCATCCTGAATCTGTGGGGTAGACACGATCGGCTCCTTCTTGAGTGGTTGCTGCTGGCAACGACATGACCAGAAAAGACTCACCGGCAGGGTGCGCCATTCCCATCCGGCGCACAGCACCCGCCGGCAACGCCGGACCGGAACCGCGCGTCCGCAGCCTGCGCCAGCCGCCGAATCACCTGAACCGCCCCGGCGCGGATCTCCGGCGGCAGATCCTCGAGCACCTGCTTCTGCTGCTCGACGAGATCGGCAGCAATCCGCGCACACAGCCGGTGCCCCTGGCGGGTCACGCCGACGAGCATCGCGCGTCCATCGGTGGGATCCGGACGCTGCTCGACGTACCCCTTTCGGACCAGCGCGTTCACGACGCGGCTGGTGGTGCTCTTGTCGAGGAACAGGCGCTCGGCGAGCGCGGTCAGCCGCATCGGGCCGCGCTCGACGAGCGTTTCCAGCGCGTAGCACTGGGTGACGGACACGTCGTGACAGCAGATGCGATCGCGGTCGCGAAACTGGTAGACGCGCACCAGGTCGGCGACGGCGGCCTGAAGCGCCTCGGCGTCGCGCCGCAGGTCGCCTGGCGAGACGGCCGATCGGGTCGAAGGGGCTGCCGGCATGATCGTTGTCACTACCAACGATATGGGACGCTCTCCGACATCGTCAAGTTCCATCGAGCCTGGTCGCCCGCTCACCGCGCGTTCCGCGAATGCGGGACGACGTGCCACGCTACACTGAGCCATGGGACACGAGACGGACGTGTGGCCCTATGGGCCCACCCTGGCCCGGCTCGCGCTCGCGTCCGCGATCGGACTGTTCATCGGGATCGAGCGCGAGCGCCGCCGGAAGGAAGCGGGCCTCCGGACCTTCGCCTTCGCCGCGCTGCTTGGATGCGCTGGCGGACTGCTCGGCGACTCCTTCTCCTTGCTCGCGCTCGCCCTCATCGGCGTGCTCGTGATCCTGCTCAACGTCGAGACCATCCACACCGGCGAAGGAGCCGAGATCACGACGTCGGCGGCGCTGATGATCACCGGGTTCGCCGGCGTGCTGGCCGGCCGGGGCCACACCTTCACGCCAACGGTGCTCGGCGTCGCGACGGCGGCGCTGCTGGCGTGGAAGAAGCCGCTGGCCGGGTTCAGCGTCGCGCTCACGGAATCCGAGTTCCGCTCCGCCATCCTGCTGGCGATCGTGGCGTTTGTCGTCTACCCCGTGCTCCCGACCGGCAGCGTGGATCCGTGGCACCTCGTCGAGCCGCGAACGGCGTGGATCACCGTGATCCTGATCGCAGCACTCGGCTTCACCAACTACGTGCTGCTGAAGCTGTATGGCACGCGCGGCGTCGAGCTGACAGGCTTCCTCGGCGGGCTCGTCAACAGCACGGTGACTGTCGCGGAACTGGCACAGAGAGTGAGCGAGTCGGGCGGCGCTCTGGCGGGCGTGGCATTCAAGGGCGTCATGCTGTCCACCGCGGCGATGCTCATCCGCAACGCCGTGATCGTCGCCCTGGTCGCGCCTTCCATGGTCGTGCAGACCGCGGTTCCCATGGCACTGATGCTCATCGCTGCCGCTGGAGCCGCCTGGCTGGTGGCGCCTGGGCCTTCGGCCCGCCTCGGGGCGCATGAGGCATCGGACGCGCGTCCCCCGATCCCGGCGTTGGCCTCGCCGTTCTCGTTGACAGCGGCAATCAAGTTCGGGCTTGTGTTCCTGGCGCTTCAGGTCGGAGGCACGCTGGGGCAACGCATGCTCGGCGACGGCGGCTTCCTGACGGTGAGCGTGATCGGCGGTGTGGTCTCGAGCGCGAGCGCCGTGGCGTCAGCGGCGACCCTGGCCTCGGCCGGGACGGTGCCACCCCATATCGCCGCCACCGGCGTCATCATCGCGTCGGCGACGAGCGCCCTCGCTGACTGGCCCATCGTCGCCCGCGTCGGACGTCATCCGGAGCTGACGCGACGGGTTCGGCAGGTGCTGCTGGCAATCGTCGCCCTGGGGTGCGCCGGCGCAGTGCTCCAGCAGTTCATCCACGGCCAGGCGCTTGCGCTGCCCCCCGGGCGAGCCGGCTTCGGCGCGTTACCTGGGGAACAGGTCGGGATTGTCGGTGAAGAGGCCGTCCACCTGATACTCGTGGACGTACCTCCGCATGGCCTCGGCGAGCGCCGCCCGCCCCTCGGGCGTCGCGTCGGCGCCGCGCACGCTGAACGTGTACGGGACGACCGTGAGCCCGGCCGCGTGCGCATCGGCCACGAGCCGGGGCCGTGCCTCGACGAGCCTGCGCGACGGTCCGATGCCCGTGGCGAATGTGCTCAGCTCGGCCAGCCCCTCGGGCGTCAGCCACCGCGCCGCCATGTCGTCGGTACCGACGAGGAAGGTGCGCGGCACCTCGGGCAGCAACTCGGCGAGCCGCCGGATGCTCTCCTCCTCGAACACCTGGAGCTGAACGGCCGGCCTCCCGTTCACCGTCGCAGTGGCGAGGCCGTTGCTGCGGATCACGTCGGCCACCAGGCCCTCCGGGTCGAAGCCTGCCGCGCGGAAGCGGCCCGGGAACTTGAGCTCCGGGAAGATACCCGCCCTTCGGTTGACGATGTCGATGGCTTCCTGGAAGGTCAGCATCCGCTCGCCGGCAAACTTCGGGTCGAACCACGACCCCGCGTCGAGCTGCTTGATCTCCTCCAGCGTGAAGTCCTCGACGAACCACCGCCGCGACGTGCCGTTCGCTGTCGGGACGTCACGGTAGCGGTCCGGGAACAGCTCGCGCACGTTGGTCGTGCGCTCGAGCGTGGCGTCGTGCGTGCACACCAGGACGCCGTCCTTCGTGATGCCGAGATCCTGCTCCACGTACTCGGCGCCCTGCTCGATGGCCAGCCTGTACGCGGCGGCCGTGTGCTCGGGGGCATACGCCGACGCGCCCCGATGCGCGACGACGAACGCGCCCGGCGCCGGCGCCTGAGGGCGAGGCGCGTCGTCGGCGGTGCCGCCGCCGCATGCCTGCAGCAGCAGCACCGTCAGCAGTGTCGCCAGGCGGTGTGCGAACGTCATCGTGAGGGCCGGTCGTCCGAGTGGCATCCCATACCTATAGGCGGCGTCAGCCCCTGACGGCAACCGCGCCACGTCCCCCGACCTCGTCACGGCAGCGCTGCCGTGGTGCCCTACGCGTCGATCAGCACGCTGATCTCCCGCACCCTCGGCCCGTCGCACTCGACGAAGAACACGCGTTGCCAGCGACCAAGCACCAGCGCGCCGTCCACGACCTGGAGACCGAGCGACGTCGGCAGCAGCAGCGCCCGGCAATGGGCGTGGCCGTTCACGCGCTCGTCGGGCGTCAGGTTGACGACGCGCCGGCGCGGGTCGTCGTGGTCGTACGCACCGCCGGCGGGCGCGACCCCGTCGAGCAGCCTGGCGAAGTCGTCGAGCAGCAGCGGCTCGTGCTCGTTGACGACGAGCGCGGTCGTCGTGTGCAGCGTCTGGACGTGCAGCAGACCCGTGTGCGCGTCGGCCTGCGACACGAGGTGCCGGAGCTCGTCGGTGATGTCGATGAACTGCGTGGCGGCCTTCGACAGCAGTCGCAGCCGCATGTGCGTGGCGCGCGGCGGCGCCTTGACCTGGTGCATGGTTCCTCCCGTGCCCTTGAGCATCGGGGAACCGGCGCGCCGAGTCTTCAGGTGGACGTGAGCGTTGGATGAGCAGTGCGTGAGCGCCTGGGACGCCACGTCAGGCCGAGGGCCAGGCCAAGCCCGAAGACGGCGCCTTCACCCCAGCCGATGATCGCGGACGTGGCGGCGCCGAAGCCCGGCTCGCCGAGCAGGCGCCCGAGCGGTGCGAGCGAGGTCTGGGCGCCCTGAGCGTGATCGGCGAGCAGGTGCAGCGTGCCCCCCACGAGCTGGCGGCCCGCCAGTGCCAGCGCCAGCGCCCCGACGCCGCAGCAGGCAGCCGTAGCGACAACGACCGACAGGCGCCGCCGGCCGCGCGGGGCCGCGAGCCCGTCCGTCGCGTGACGCGTGCTGATCCCGTAGCCGAGCCCGGCCGCGCCGCCGATGACCAGGCCCTCCAGGCCGCCGCCCGGCAGCATGTCGATGCCGACGAGCGTCGCGAGCGACCAGCGCGCCATCCACTGCACGACGGTGCCGACGCAGGTGCCCCCGAGCGCGCCCCCCAGTGTCAGCGCCATCACCCGCCACGACCTGACGACCGCTTCGGCCACCTCGAGTCCGCCCGCGACGCCGGCGCCGCCGATGCCGCCACAGCCGAGCCCGAGCAGCGCAAGCACCGGGATGACGCCCGGCGACGCGTCGGCAGCGAGCGCGTTCAGCAGGAACCCGCCCACCGCGCCCGCCGCCGCCCCTGCGATGCCGCTGCCGAGCGCCGCGCGGAACCAGCGCCCCGCGACGGGTCGGGCAGCCCGGCGCAGACGCATGCGCACGAGCGCCACCACCGCGCGCGCCGCGCCCGGCTGCCCGAGCAGGGGCACGTCGCCGGCGTGGGGCACCGCCCATCGCGCGTCGCGCAGCCGCGCGCGTGCCTCCTCGTGGTGCGGGCGCGTGCCCAGGCGCTGGAGCGCATCCGCCGTCCCGAGGGCGAGCAGCCGTTCGGCGGCATCCGCGACTTCCTCGGGGTCGCCGGCGTCTGAACCAGCAGGAGTGGTCAGCCGCGCGAGCAGCGGCTCGATGGCGGACGCGTCGCCCGCGGGCACGGACGGGGGCCCGGCCGCGGGCGGCGTGGCCGCGTCGCCGCCGGGCGTCGCGTGCGAGGACGTGGTCTCGTCCTCCTCGACGACGTCGGCGGCGACGAAGCGATAGCCGTGGCGCGAGACGGTGCGCACGAACCGCGGATCGCGCGAGTCGTCGCCGAGGGCACGCCGGATCGTCCGGATCGCCTGGGTCAGGGCCGAGTCGGAGACGATGACGTCCGACCACACGTGGTCGAAGATGTCGCGACGGTGCACGGCCTCGTGACGGTGCTCGACGAGAAAGACCAGCAGGTCGAAGTACCGCGGGATGAGCGGCACCTCGCAACCGTCCCTCAGGAGGACCCGGCGGCGGGGCGACAGGACAAAGTTGCCGAAGCGGTAGCGCACCATGCCCTGCCGGTTACGCCGCCCGCGCGGCCGAGCCTGGAGAATAGGAAGGCGCGCGTTGACATTTCTCGCAGCCGTTCCATACTGTTGGCATCGTGACCATGACAGCCCAGACTGACGTCTTCCGCGCCATTGCCGATCCGACGCGTCGGGCCCTGCTCGACCTGCTTCGGACGGGCGATCGCACCGTCAATGAACTGGCCGAGCCCTTCGACATGAGTCGCCCTGCCATCTCCCAGCACCTGCGGCTGCTGCTCGAAGCGCGGCTGGTGGCTGTCAGGAAGGAAGGCCGGCAGCGCCGGTATCGCCTCAACCCGTCACCCATCGGCAAGGTGGCCCGCTGGGTGGCCAAGTTCGACGACGGCGGTCGCACGAAGCGGAAGCGGTAAGCAACCGCTGACCTCCCGTCACCGCGGCGCCCCGTCGGCCGCCGCCCGCACCCACCCCGCGAGCCGTTCCCTGTCGCGCGCGGCCGCTTCCATCATCCGCTCCTGCTTCTCGACCGGCGTCCGGCCGCCCGGATCGTACTCGACGTGCACCGAGATCGGGCCGTCGAAGGGCGTGCGCGCCACCTCGGCCAGAAACGCCGGCCAGTTCACCATCCCCTCGCCCAGCGGGCAGTCCACGATCTGCCAGCGCCCGTCGGCGCGCCGGTCCCAGTAGAAGTCCTTCGCGGCCAGCATGCGCAGCCGCGGCGCCACCAGCTGCGTCGCCACGCGCCAGCCGGCGTCCCCGCCCTCGACGACGGCGTGGCGGATGTCGAAGTAGTAGGCGGCATGCTCCCGCGGCAGCGGCTCCACCATCTCGAGGGCATCCCACACGGGGGCCCCGATGTAGCCCGAGTGGTTGTGATACGCGATGGTCACGCCCGCCTCGCCCGCCCGCGCGGCCAGCGCGGCAAACGATCGCACCGCGTCATTCAGCTCGGCGCGCACGTCCTTGAAGGCGTACCGGTAGTAGCCGGCCTTGAGCAGCGTGACGTCCACGGCGCGCGCGGTCCTGAATGTCGGCACGGCAGCCGGGTCGTCGGCGCGCGTCAGGCCCGTCGTCAGCATCCGGACGGCCGAGCCGCCCTCGCGGATGGCGGCGACGGCCTTCGGCAGGTCGTCAGCGACGCGCTCGGGCAGCACGTGGCCGCCTGGCCGAACCGTCAGGTCGACGCCCGCAAACCCCATCGCCTGCACGGCGGTGCCGAGGTCGCGCCACGAGAGGTCGGCAAGGTGCTTGGAGAAGAAGACGATCGGGGCGGAGCCGAGCGGGGCCGCCGGCGGGGATGGCGCGTGCGGGGGCGATGCCGCCGTCGACACTGACGGCCGCGCCGCAAAGGCCGATGCCGCCAGCGCCGCCGCCCTGCGGTGGAAGTCCCGGCGCGACATGGATGACGTGCTCATGCGTTCACCTCCGCGCGTGCGGCCCCGTCCACGACGCCGCTCGGCTGTCCTCCATGCGAAGGCCCACACCGGCCGCCACCGACACGTGCGGGGCCAGGGCGGACGATCAGCGGGCCAGGCGCGGTGACGTCAGGCGGAACTGCGAGACGAGGCCGGCGAGGGCGAGCACCAGCCAGACGGCCAGCACCCACGACTCTCCCGGCGCGGGCCGCAACGGATACGAAAGCCACCCCTGCGTGGCGCCGCCGAGCCCTGTCACGGCCTCGCTGTGCCAGAGCCCCAGCGCGCCCATCACCAGCAGCCACGCGCCGCCGAAGGCGGTGCAGATCACGATGACGTACCGCTGGAGGGCGAGGGCGACGAGCGCGCCGGCCACCGTGCAGGCGATGACGAGCATGGCGCCGGGCTCGCTGCCGAGCTGGGCCATCACGGCGTGCACGGCCAGCGCGGCAAACACCGCGCCGAGCAGGGCGACTCCAATGAAATAGGCCAGCACGAGGGCCAGCGAGCCTGCCACGCCACCGCCGATGAGCAGCAGGTAGTCGCGCGTCGAGTCGGCCGGACCGAGGATGGCGCCAGTCACGAGGACACCCAGGACGAACCCGTACAGGCCGAGGACGGTGCGGAAGGTGCGCTGTCCGAGGAAGCACGACAGCAGCCCGCCAATGAGGAAGAGCACCGCTGCGGGGACGTGAAACGTCGCCGGAAGCATCCCGAGCATTATAGTGGAGGGTCTGGGTCGAGCAGCGCCAGCCCCCAGCCCGTACGCCGATGCCCCCTGAACCACCGACCCGCGCCCGCCGGAGCGTGGGCAGCCTCGTCGCGGCCGTCCTCGGACTCGCGCTGTTTGCCTACACGGTGCGGCAGACGGGCTTCGAAGAGGTCGTCGAGGGCTTCAGGCGCGTCGGCGCGGCCTTCATCGTCATCCTGGCGCTGGCCGGGCTGCGGCTCGCGGCGCGCGCCTGGGCCTGGGTGCTCTGCACCGACCGCCCGCACGACCTGCGCCTGCGCGACACCTTCCCGGCCCTCGTCAGCGGCGACGCGCTCGGCAACCTGACGCCGCTCGGGCTGTTTGTGAGCGAGGCGACGAAGGCGGCGCTCGTCCGTCACCGCGTCACGCTGATGGGCGCGCTGGCAGGCATCGCCGTCGAGAACCTGTTCTACACGGTGTCGGTCGCCGTCGTGATCGCCGGCGGCACGCTCGCGCTCGTGACGATGTTCGAGCTGCCAGCCGCGCTCCGGGTGGTGAGCCTGGGCGCGTCGGCCGTCATGCTGGCGTTCATCGTCGTGGCGCTGGCGCTGGCCAGCGGACGCTACCGGCCGCTGACGCGCATCGCGACCTGGCTCGAGCGCCTGGCGCTGGCACCTGGCGCGCTGGTCCGGCGCACGGGCAAGCTGCGGCGGCTCGAAGAGCAGGTCTACACGTTCGTGCGGCGGCACCCGTCGGTGCCGCTGCCGGTGATGCTGCTGGAGTTTGCCTATCACGGGGCCGGCGTCGCCGAGGTCTACCTGACCGTGGCGCTGATTGCCGACGCCGTCGGCCCGACGCTGCTGACGGCGTTCCTGCTCGAGTCGGTCAACCGCTTCATCAACGTCGCGTTCAAGTTCGTCCCGCTGCGGCTCGGCGTGGACGAAGCGGGCTCGGGCCTGCTCGCGCAGGTGCTCGGCCTCGGCAGCGCCGTCGGCGTGACGCTCGCCGTGGTGCGCAAGGCGCGCGTGCTGGTGTGGACGGGCGTCGGCGTGGCGCTGCTGGCGTCGCGCGGCCTGCGGCCCGCCGAGCTCTACGAAGCCCGCGCCGACT
>CAYSHC010000065.1:0-20683 GCA_964430855.1 uncultured Vicinamibacteraceae bacterium | reverse complement strand
CTGCGCCTGAACACAGGGCTGTCGCTGCTCGCCTCGCGAAACGCGACGAGCGTCGGGATGGCCGCCTTCGATCAGCCCGCGCGCCTGGTCGGCAAACGCCGCCCGGAGCTCGTCGAACGTGATGGCGCGGAACGCCGCGTTGTTCACGTCGGGCGAGATCGACAGCGTCTTGGTGGTGGGGCCCATCGCGCCGGCGACGAAGCGCGGGCGGTCCGGTGTCTTCGCGGTCCAGCGGTCGGCGGCCGCGCGCGCAAGGCGCGCCGCCTCGACGCTGATCTCGTAGGCCAGGTGCTCGAGGCCGTAGTCGGCCTGCGAAACCGCGTTGGCGCTGAACGAGTTGGTTTCGATGATGTCGCTGCCCGCCTCGAGGTACGCGTCGTGGATGCCCTCGATCACGTCGGGCCGCGTCAGCACGAGCAGGTCGTTGTTGCCGCGCAGCTCCTGCGGATGGTCGGCGAAGCGCGTGCCGCGGAAGTCTGCCTCCTCGAGGCGGTGGCGCTGGATCATCGTGCCCATCGCGCCGTCGAGCACGAGGATGCGGCGCGCCAGCTGCTCGCGCAAACGGAGGGTCGTGGCACTGCTCATGGTTCACTCCTTCGACTGGCGTGCCGCGCACGCCCCTCGGGTTTCCGGCCGCTGGCGACCAGCACGGTGAACGGGTCGCCCTTGAGACGGGCGCCCACCTCCACGCGCACCTCGGCAAGCCCGGCGCCGGACAGCAGGCCTTCCAGCCTGTCGTCGCTGAAGCCCAGCCACTGGTCGCCCAGGCGGGTCCTCACCCACTCCTGATCGTGCGCCCGCAGGTCCAGGACGAGCACGCGCCCGCTCGGCTTGACAACCCGGACGGCCTCGGCGACGGCCCGGGCCGGATCGGCGGCATGGTGCAGCGCCTGCGACAGCAGCACCACGTCGGCCGACGCATCCTCGAGCGGCAGGCGCTCGATCTCGCCGACCTTCCAGGTGATGTTGTCGAGGCCCCGCTTGCGGGCGAGCTGCCGGGCGCGCCGCAGCATGTCCCTGGAGCGGTCGACGGCGATGACATGGCCCGCCCAGGCCGCGGTCTCGGCCGTGAGATAGCCCTCGCCGCAGCCGGCGTCCACGACGACGAGCGGGGGCAGCAGGTGCCCGAGCGCCCGGCTCCACGCCGCCCAGCTGCGGCCCGGCACGAGCTGGCCGGCAGAGCTGCCGTGCGCCAGGAAGTCCTCCTTGCGCAGCCGCAGCACCTCCTGGAGCCGCGCGTCGTCGGCTCGCAGTTCCGGGTCGTCGGACGCGTCAACGAGCCGCGGCTCGAGCGCCTCCCACAGTTCGCGCAGGCCCGGGTCGGTCTGCGGGCGCAGCGAGTAGTAGGCGTAGCCGCCCTCGCGGCGCTCCTCGACGATCCCGCTCTTGCGCAGCAGGCCGAGGTGGCGCGAGACGCCGGACTGCGCGATGCCGAGGATGGCGGTCAGTTCCTTGACGTTGAGTTGCTCGCGCGCGAGCAACCGCAGCAGACGCAGCCGCACGTCGTCGCCAAGCAGCCGGCAGAACGCTGACAGCGTCTTCACATAGCTAAATCTACATGCATTGATTCAGAGATACAACAGGGGGTCGAAGACCGCTCAGCGCGCCCCGCGCACCGCGAACCGCCGCCCGCCCCTACGCCTGCCGCAGCGCCTCGGTGAGCCGCTGATGGCCCGACCGGCTGACGGGCAGCCGGGCGCCGGTGGTGAGGACCGCGACGCGGCGGTCCTTGGCCTCGAGCTCCACGCGCTCGAGGCGGGCGAGGTTGATCAGGTACGACCGGTGGATGCGGACGAAACGGGCAGGGTCGAGCTGGGCCTCGAGACTCGAGAGCGGCTGCTCCTTGAGCAGCGTCTTCTCGCCCGCGTACAGCATCACGTAGTCGTCCTGGGCCTGCACGTAGTCGAGGCGGTCGACTGGCACGATGTGCACGCGCCCGCCGTCACGCACGAGGATGCGCTCGATGCGCACCTGCCGCAGCGCGTCGCGCAGCGCGAGCGCCGCGCCGGCCGCCTCGGCCGCGAGCCGCCCTCGCGCGCGCTCGAGCGCCTCGGCCATGCGCTCCTGGCTGAATGGCTTGAGCAGGTAGTCGACGGCGTGCACCTCGAACGCCTTCAGGGCGAACTCGTCGTGGGCGGTGGCGAAGATCACCGCGGGGCCGCCTCCGATGAGCTCGAGCACGTCGAACCCGCTCAGCTTCGGCATCTGGACGTCGAGCACGAGGACGTCCGGCACGGCCTCGCTGACCGCCTTCACCGCCTCGTAGCCGTTGGCACACTCGCCCACCACCTCGACGCCCGGCACGGCCTCGGCGTACTGCCGCGCCACCTGCCGAGCCAGCGGCTCGTCGTCCACGATGAGTACCTTGAGCGGTGCGGTGTCCTGCGTCATGGCGTCACGGTCCCCGGCGTGCGCGGCCAGCGCACGTGCACACGATAGCGCCCGCCGGCCTCCTGCACCGACAGCGAGGCGCGTTCCCCGAAGTGCGTGCGCAGGCGCGCCCGGACGTTTGACAGGCCCACGCCCGTGCCCGCGCGCCGCGGCTCCTCCTCGTCGTACGGGTTGTCGATGACCACCTCGCACGCCTCGTCGGTCACCTGCGCGACGACGCTGATGGTGCCCCCTTCGACGAGCCCGGACACGCCGTGCGTGATGGCGTTCTCGATGAGCGGCTGGAGCAGCAGCGGCGGCACGGGACACGCAGCCGCCTCGTCGCTCGCCGCGATCGTCACGTGGAGGCGCTCGGCGTACCGCACCTGCTCGATCGCGAGGTACTGCCTGGCCAGGCCGAGCTCCTGCGCGAGGGTGACCAGCGGCTCGCGTCCGAGCGCCAGGCTCTGGCGCAGGAACTCGCCGAGACCGATGGCCATCTTGCGCGCCTCGTCGGGCCGCAGCGCCGTCAGCGCGGCCACCGAGTGGAGGCTGTTGTAGAGGAAGTGCGGGTTGACCTGTGCGCGCAGCGCCCGCAGTTCCGCCTCGCGCGCCAGCACCGCCGACTCGAGCGCCTGCCGGCGGGCACGTGCGGACGCCTCCACGGCAAGGAACACGTAATGGATGGCCGACGAAAGCAGGAACAGCACGACGCCGGCGACAAACCAGACCACCACGCCGTCGACGGCCGACGGCACGAGCGGCTCGGCCACGAGGTGAAGCGTCACCTGCGTCTCGACCAGCCACCAGAGGCCGAAGCCCACCCACACCGCGCTCGTGACCGACGCGGCCGCGAGGTGCGCCAGCACCGCGGCCCACAGCCGTCCCGTGCCATCCACCGGGAACGCCCGGCAGACGAACCAGGCGGCGAGGCACGCGACGCCGTAGAAGACCGCCAGCGGCGTCACGCCCACCACGGCCGCCATCCACGGCACCTCCACGTAGCGCCACGTGAGCAGCAGCGCGAACGCGTTGCCCAGCATCGCCCACGTGAGCATGTAGGCGCCGAAGGCGATCGATCGCGAGAAGAGGGGGTGCATCGGCTCTCAGTTCTTCACTTCGACGCCGCCCATGATCACGGCGCAGCGCAGGACCAGGCGCTTGGCGCCCGGCACGGGCGGGGCCGCGGTCTTGTCCTCGAGCCCCGCGAGGATGGGCGTGCCGCGCAGCTCGACGGTCCAGTCGGTCGGCACGCGGATTTCGATCCCTCCCCACATCACGAAGATGTCGATGACGGCCGCCTCCTTCATGTCGCAGTTGCGCAGGTCGAGTTCGATGCCGCCCATGAACGCCGTGAGGTCGCCCCCGGCGAAGGCCTGCGACGTGGACCGCGGGGAGTACCCGCCCATGAAGGCGAGCGCGCTCACGGTGTCGCCGAACTGCTGCCGCCACTCGGCCTCGGAGGCGGGCCCGCGCAACCCGCGCCACGCGATCGCCGCGCCGAAGACCACCAGCACCGCCGACAGCAGATCGAGCGGCCCGACGTCCACGCCCATCTGCGCCGTCCCGATGCGCAGCCCCCCGAAGGTTACCAGCCCCCACCCGAGCAGCCTGTCGACGCTGTTGGCGGCGCTCAGCACCTTGATGATCCCGACGGCGATGATGGCCAGCGGCCAGAACCGCAGGGCCTCCCCGTCGAGCCAGCCGAGGTTCTGGAAGAACAGGAGCAGGCCGATGGCGAGCAGCAGGCCGCCGAAGAGCGTTTGCGGCGGCAGGCGCCGCCGGTCGGGCGTCATCGCGCGCCGCCTTTCACGTCCGGCCGCCACAGCAGCCAGACCCCGACGGCCACGAAGGCCAGCGCGACGAGGACCTCGCCGCGGAGCACGGGGTACTCGTGCGCCGAGAGCAGGAAGAGCACACTCGCCCCGGCCCACGCCGCGGCGTGCAGCCACGCGCGTCGCCGGTTGCGGTGGGCGACCAGCGCCCGGCCTGCCGGGATGATCATCAGGGCAGGCGACCAGCGGATGAGGTCCTGCCAGTGGACGATGCCCTGGCGGTACAGCATGAGGACCACGCCGCCCGCGATCATCAACAGGCCCGTGGAGATGGCGTCGTAGCGCGGCGCAGCCGCATGGCAGCTGGACACGCTGGGGGTTCCTGGGGGTCGTGGCATGGGTGAAGCCTGGCTACCGGTCGTAGGATGCGTCGTCGGTGGCGCCGACGCCGACGAGCCGCACGAGATCGCGGCTGCCAACCCAGACGAGCGTGGGCACCCCGCGGGCGCCGCGCACGTTCAGCACGGTCAGCGTGTCGGTCGGCTGCGCGAGCACCGCGTATGACAGCGCGATGGCGATCCAGACGGCGACGACCCCGAGCAGCGTCAGGGCTGTCAGCGTCCACTGTCCCGAACCGGCAAGGTGTCGTGTCTGCACGTCGGTGCCTCCGGGAGCCAAGGTAGCCCGGGGCTCGTGCAGGTGGGCGGCACGATCCGGCCAGTGACGCCCACGGTCGGCCAACGCCGCCCCGGCGCCCGTCCGGCGCCGAATCAGCGCCCGTAACGCTCGCGAATCGTCGGCATCAGGTACTCGTCGAACGCGCGGTCGAAGTCGTACGCGGGCGCGTAGCCCCAGTCGGCGCGCGCCGCGCTGTCGTCGACGTCCTCCGGCCAGGTATCGACGATGCCTTGCCGGCGCGGGTCGACCTTGTAGGAAATGTCGGCGTCGGGGAACCGCGCAAGCACGCGCGACCGGAACTCGTCGGCGGACGGGTTGAACGCGCCGATGTTGTACGTGGTCCGCCGCAGCGCCTCGCGGGGGGCGCGCGCCAGCGTCAGCAGCGCCTGGACGGCGTCGGGCATCGCGAGGAACGGAATGCGCGTGTCGGGCCGGACGAAGCACTCGTACGGCTCCCCGCGGGCAGCCGCGTGGATCATCTCCGGCGCGAAGTCGCTCGTCCCGCCCGACGGCAGCGTCACGGCCGAGATGAGCCCCGGGAACCGGATGGCCCGGAAGTCGACGCGGCCGACCGCCGCTCCCACCGAGAGCTGCTTGTAGTGCCGCGCGTAGTAGTTGCCGAGATGCTCGCAGTACAGCTTGTTGCACCCGTACATCGTCGTCGGCTGCGTGTACTGGTCCTCGGTGACGCGGCCCGCGCTGGCGCGCGTGGCCGGGTCGGGCAGCCCGTAGACGGCAATGCTCGAGGGGTAGACGAACACCACGGGACGGCCGTGCGACTCGCCCTCGCGCTGGGCGAACTCGAGCAGCGTCAGCGTGCCCTCGACGTTCACCTGGTGGGCCATCAGCGGCGTGAACTCCGAGCGTGTCGAGAGCAGCGCGGCCAGGTGGAACACCAGGTCGATCTCGAACTCGGCCAGGATGCGCTCGAGCAGCGCCGTGTCGAGGATCGAGCCGGTGAACTCGCGGGCGACGAGCGGCTGGATGCCGGGGTCGAGCCGCGCGAGGTCGAGCGTCACGATGGGCTGGCGGCCTTCGCGCGCGAGCGCGGTGATGAGCGCGTGCCCGATCTCGCCGCCGGCGCCGGTGACGAGCACCACCGGCTGGCGGAGCTTGCCCGTCCCGCGCGTCACGACGTGGCGTACCCCAGCGCCGACAGCGCGTCCTCGAGCTGATCGACGAGCCTGTCGAGCAGGCCGCCCACGGCGCCGACCGTCGCCGGGTCCGAGAGGTCGACGCCGGCCCGCGAGAGCAGCGTCATCGGATAGTCGCTGCCGCCGGCGGCGAGCAGCTCGAGGTACCGTGCGATGGTCTCCTCGCGCACGGCGGCGTCCTCGGAGCGGAGGCCCTCGAGGAGCTTCGCGCTCGACGCGTAACAGGTGGCGTACTGATAGACGTAGTACGGCGCCCCGAAGAAGTGCGGGATGCGCGCCCAGGTCACCCGCGCCAGCTCGTCGTAGTCGAGGCTGTCGCCGTGGTAGGCCTTCAGCGTGTCGAGGTACAGGGCCGACAGCACGTCGGCGGTGACCGGCTCGCCGCGCTCCACGAGGCGGTGCGCCTGGAGCTCGAAGTCGGCAAACATCACCTGCGTGTAGAACGTGCCGGTGATGCCGTCGATGGCGTGCTGGAGGAGCACGGCCCGCTCGAGCGGGTCGGTCGCCTGCGACAGCCGGTAGTCGAGCAGCAGCGCCTCGCTCAGCGTCGACGGCACCTCGGCAACGAAGATGGTGTAGTCGGCGTAGACAAACGGCTGCCGCTCCTGCGCGAGCACGGTGTGCATCGCGTGCCCGAGCTCGTGGGCGAGCGTGAAGGCGGCGTCGAGCGTGTCGTTGTAGTTCATCAGCACGTACGGATGCACGCCGTAGACCGACGCCGAGTACGCGCCGCTGCGCTTGCCTTCGTTTTCGTACCTGTCGATCCAGCGGCGCTCGAACGCTTCGGAGAGCCGCGACTGATAGGCCTCGCCGAGCGGCGCCACCGACGCGCGAATCCACTCGACGACCTGGTCGTAGGGGTACGACTCGGTGAAGTCGACGAGCGGGATGGCGCCGTCGTAGAGGTGATAGGTGTCGAGTTTCAGCGCCGCGCGCCGCAGCCGCTCGTAGCGCTGGAGCGGGTCGACGCGCGTCCGCGTGGACGCAATCAGCGTCTCGACGACGGTCGTGGGGATGTTGTCGCCGAACAGGGCCGCCTCGAGCGTGGACGCGTAGCCGCGCGCCTGGGCCTGGTACCAGTCGCGATGGAGCACGCCCGCGTAGAGGCTCGCGTAGGTGTTGATCGTGGCCTCGTATGCGCCGTGGTGCGCCTCGAACGCCTTCGCGCGGTCGGCCTGCACGCGGTTGGTCGCCAGCAGGGCCCGGTATCGGGGATAGGTGACCTGCACCTCGCTGCCGTCGCTGAGCGTGATGGTCGGGAACCGCATGTCGGCGGTCGACAGCGCCTCGTAGGCCTCGTCGGGCACCCGGGTGAGCTGCGACGCCAGCGACAGCAGGTGCTCGCCGCGCTCGTCGAGCACGTGGGCCTGCTGCCGGAACAGGTTCTCGATCATGAACCGGTAGACCGCGAGCTTCGGCGACGTGTCCATCCACGCGCGGAGCGTCTCGAGCGGCACGCTCAACAGCTCCGGGTTGAACCAGGCCGTCTCCTGCCGCCACGTGGCGAAGAGCAGCTGCACGCGCTGCCGGCGCGCGCGCACGTCGTTGTCGCGCTGGTCCTCGTCGTGCGCGAGCGAGGCGTAGTACCACACGCGGTAGGCCAGCTGCCCCATCGCGTCGTTGGCCTCGAGCGCCTCGAGCAGCGAGTCGGCCGACGTGCCCAGCGTGCCGCGCCGCTGCGCGTAGGCCTTCACGCGCGCCTGGAGGTCCTGGAAGCCCTCCTCCCAGGCGTCCCAGGACGGATAGATGTCGGCGAGGTTCCAGCGCTCGTCCAGCGGCACCTCGTGGCGGCTGCGGGGGGCGGACGGGGCGCTCGGGTAGGTGTGGTCGTAGAGAAGCGGCGACAGGGTGCGCACGTCGCCATCCTACCGGAACGCGCGTTTGGCGGGCTACACTGGCGCCCACACACCACTCGAACCGACGGGAGCTATCCGTGGACCTGAGCGACTACATCCTGTTCAGCGGCGGCGCGCCTGGCGCCGAGGCCGAGTTCGGCGCGCAGGCCGAGCGCTGGGGCATCGAAGAGGTGAACTTCGGCTTCGAGGGCCACGTCACGGCACGCACGCGGGGCATCCGGATGCTGAACCACGAGGAGCTGAAGGCGGGCGACGTGAGCCTCGCCTACGTCTCGAAGCTGATGAACCGGCGCTACAGCGACTCCCCCACCTTCCGCAAGGTGCTGCAGAGCATCTGGTACCAGATCAACCACGGACAGGAGATCTTCGTCGTCGGCACGGTGCTCGACGACGGGCACGTCAAGGGCGGCACCGGCTGGGGCGCGGAGTTCGCCAAGCTGTGCAACAAGCCGCTGCACGTCTTCGACCAGCAGAAGGATCACTGGGTGACGTGGCGCGACGACGCCTGGCACGTCCGCGAAGGCAGCGACCTGCCGCGCATCACGCAGAAGCACTTCACGGGGACGGGCACACGCGTGCTCCAGGACAACGGCGCCCGCGCGATCGCCGCACTCTTCCAGCGCTCCTTCGGCCCACAAGCCCGGTAGGGACGGCTCTCCGAGCCGTCCTCTCTGCCTCGCCGTGGTCTCTCTGCCTCGCCGTGGTCTCTCTGCCTCGCCGTAGTCCTCGGTCTGTCGCCGTGGCCCTCGCTCCGTCGCCGAGTCCTCGGCCCGTCGCCGTGTCGCGCGTGGTCCGCGCGCCGCGGTGGCTACGCGAGATGGCCACGCTCGCTGTCGCCCATCTCCACGCGCCGGTGCGGGAAGTACTCGCGCCACCGCCGCGTGACGAGCGCCGCCGTCTCCGGATCGCAGCTGACTTCCTTCGGGTACCAGGGCTTCATGCGCGCGTCGATGACAATCGGCGGCGTCAGGGCCACGTGGTGCCTCACCAGCTCGGTGCGCGCCGCATGGATGTCGGCCGCCGGCTCGAACCGCGTGAACGTGGTCCAGAGGAAGTTGACGGTGCTGGCGACGGCACGATCCGGCTCGTCGCTCACGACAACGAGCGGCCACTCCGCAAAGGCGGGATGGGCGGCGATGCGCGCCGGCGCGTCGGCCTCGTCCGCGTACGACGGCGCATCGACGACGAGGCAGCCGGGGCTGAAGACGCGCACCGTCGAGACGCCCTGCGGCAGTTCCGCCGCCGAGAACGTGGTGGGGAGCGTCCGGACCGGCTCGCCGAGGCCCAGCCACACGCCCTTCGACCCTTCGTTGACGCGGGGCCCCGTGTAGTCGAGGGTGTCCATCGACAGGTTCGAGAACACGAACAGGTCGGTCTCGGGCCGCGTACGCTCGAGGACGTGCGTCAGCGTCGCGCGGAAGTCGCGCAGGTCCACCGCCCTGTCGGTCACCAGCAGGAACTTCGTGAGCGACAGCTGCCCTTCGCCGAGAATCCGGAAGGCGCTGGCCATCGCCTCGCGCCGGTACCGCTCCTGGACGACCGCGCCGGCGAGCGAGTGGTAGCCGGTCTCGCCGTAGCTCCAGAGGTCGCGCACGCCCGGCATCACCAGCGGGAACAGCGGCGACAGCAGGTCCTGGAGGAGGTCACCGATGAAGAAGTCCTCCTGGCGCGGCTTCCCCACCACCGTGGCCGGGAAGATGGCGTCGTGCCGGTGCGCCACGCGCCTGACGTTGAACACCGGGTAGTCGTGCTGGAGCGAGTAGTACCCGTAGTGATCGCCGAACGGGCCCTCGGGCTGCCGTTCGTGCGGGGGCACCTCGCCAATCAGCGCAAACTCCGCCTCGGCCACCACCGGGTGGGGGCCGACGCCTGTCGCCATCGGCAGCCGCTCGCCCGCGATGAGCGAGGCCAGCATCAGCTCGGGCACGTTCTCGGGCAGCGGCGCGATCGCCGACAGGATGAGCGCGGGCGGCCCGCCGAGCATCACCGTCACCGGCAGCGCCTCGCCACGGCCCTCCGCGACGGCGTAGTGGAAGCCGCCGCCCTTCCCGATCTGCCAGTGCATGCCCGTGCGCGTCGGTCCATGCACCTGCAGCCGGTACATGCCGAGGTTGTGCCCCTTGCCGTCCGGATGCTCCGTGTAGACCAGCGGCAGCGTGACGAACGGGCCGCCGTCCTCCGGCCAGCTGGTCGTGGCCGGCAGGCGATCGAGCCGGACCTCTGACGTCACGACCTCGGTCACCGGTCCCGCGGCCGCGCGCCGGAGGCCGATCCGCGCGGCGGCAGCGGCGACGTCGCGCGCGCCCCACAGCGTCGCCGGGGTCGGCGGCAGCAGCGACTCGGCCAGCGACACCATCCGCCTGATGAACGCGTGCGGACGCGGCCCGAACGCGAGCTCGGCGCGGCCCGCCGTGCCGAAGAGGTTCGTGGCCAGCGGGAAGTCGGCCCCTCGCACGTTGGCAAACAGCAGCGCGGGCCCGCCGGCCACGATGACGCGCCTGTGGATCTCGGGCACTTCGAGCCGGGCGTCCACCGGCGCCTCGACGACGACGAGGTCGCCGTCACGGCGGAGCTGACGCAGGAACGAGCGCAGGCTGGGATGTCCGTGAGCAGGAAGACGCATGCGGTCAGGCAGGCTTGCCCATCTCCTGGGCCAGCTTGACGAGCGCACGCGCCACGGCCATGCGGGCAGCGTCGGGCGAGCTCTTGCCGAGCGCCGTCGCCACCTCGGCATACGACAGCCCCAGCTCCACGCGGGCCACGATGGCCTGCCGATCCTCGTCGCGCAGGCGCGCCAGGGCGCTCTCGTAGCGCTCGACGGCCTGCGAGCCGATGGCCGACTCCAGCGGCGAGGCGGCGTTGTCCTGGTGCTGATCGGCCTCGAGCTCCTCGGGCGGCGGGCGGCGCTGCGCCCGGCGCACTTCGTCGCGGATCCTGTTGATCACGGCCTGCCGGAGGTAGGCGTGCAGCGCCCCGTCGTGGCGCATCTCGAAGCCCTTGAGGCGCCGGAAGGCGTGCACCATCGTCTCCTGGACGAGGTCCTCGGTCTCGAGCAGGTCCCGGGCGTACTGCGGCAGCCGGCCGCGTGCCCACCGGCGCAGCGGCGGCAGGTACCGGCTGAAGAGGAGGTTGACGGCCTCCGCGTCGCCGGCTTGCGCACGTCCGAGCAGTTCCACCGTGGCGTCGAGCGCCGGGTCGGCGAACGGATCGTCGGGCGTGGGGGCGTCAGGGCCGGTCGGGTCTGTCATGGGGTCGGGGAGGTACCGCCTGCTACAGCGAGTTTCCGCAGTCCTTCACGGTTTAGCCGGAAGGTCTGCCAGTCGTCAAGGGAAAAGGCGCCCATCCGGCGGTAGAAGCCGATGGCCGGGGCATTCCATCCCAGCACGTTCCATTCGAGCCGTCCGTACCCCCGGGCGTGGGCCAGCCGGGCCAGGTGCATGAGCAGCGCACGACCGACGCCCCGGCCGCGGGCCTCCGGCACGACGAACAGGTCCTCGAGATGCATCCCGCGGGCGGCCAGGAACGTCGAGTAGGTCTCGAAGAACAGCGCGAAGCCGACGTCGCGGCCGTCCTGGCTGGCGATGACGACCTCCGCGGCAGGACGCTCGCCAAACAGCGTCGCCTCCAGCGCGTCAGCCGTCGCCTCGACCTCCCCGGCCAGGTGCTCGTACTCGGCCAGCTGCCTGATGAAGTCGAGGATGACGGGCACATCGGCCCGCGTGGCCGCGCGGATGGCCACCGGCGCTTCAGCCACCTGCGCCGCCTCCCCCGCTTCGTACCCCGGGCACGCCAGCCGCGGCAGGGCCGGGTAGCGCGGGCAGGCCGGATCGGTGCGCGACCGGGCGCACAGCAGGTACACGGGCCCGCGCGCCGACGGGACGTCGCGCGCGTGGGCGCACGTGCCGCACAGTCCGGCCCGCTCCCTCACGGCTCGTCATCGACCGCAATCACGTAGTCCTCGACGATACGACCGCCCACCAGGTGTTCCTGGATGATCCGCTCGAGCACCGGCGGGTCACAGGCGCCGTACCACACCCCCTCGGGGTAGACGACGGCAATCGGGCCGCCGACGCAGATCCGCAGGCAGTTGGCCTTCGTCCGCGCGATGCCGCCGTGGTCGGCCAGCCCCAGTTCCTTCAGGCGGCCCTTCAGGTAGTCCCACGCGACAATCGATCGCTCGCGGTCGCAGCACTTCGGCTTCGCCTGGTCGCAGCAGAGGAAGATGTGGCGGCGCATCGCCGGCAGCCCGATCTTCCGGGCCTTGGCGCGCTGCGCCGCGCGCACGTCGTCGTTCATCGCAGCACGGCGCCGGTGGCGCGCACCCAGTAGATCTTCGCCGCGGGGTCGTCCGTCGCCGGCCGGCCGTCGGCCTCGCGGGCCCTCGCGTCACCGTGCGGGGTCTCGCGCATCGGCGACGCGGCGACCTCGTCGAAGACGCCCTCGGCCGACGCCTGCCGGCCCACGGCATCCTTCGGAAACACGATCACGCCGTCTTGCACCTTGAAGCGCACACCGCGTCCGAGGTCCGGATCGGTGATCTCGAGCCAGCACCCCATGTGCTGGCACACGGCCGAGACGAGGCCGTCCACGCGCACGGTCCTGCCGACGTACCGCTCCGGCTTCTCCAGCAGGGCGCGCACGGGCACGGCGCTCTTGAGCGAGACGCCGCGGCCGTACGTCTTGCCCGTCTCGTCGGCGCCGCCGGGCGTCGTCATCGCCACCAGCAGCGCGCAGCCCACCAGCAGGTGCGCCATCACCCGGGATGATCGTGTGGATGCCATGTCTCTCCGGGGCCATTCTGGGCTCCGGCGACGCAGAGGTCAAACATGGGGCGCTCCCGGGGATGGAACGTGCCGGGTGAACGTCGAACGTGCGACGACTTCGCGGCGCTGCGTGTCGACGTCGCGACACCTTGCGCGCGATGCGGTTCGCAGGGGCCTGGCCGGGTCGCGGGGAGATCGCCCTGAAATCGGCTGCATCGAGGCGTGCATGAATGCGGCAGTCTCGGCTGGCACCCCGCTTGCTCAAGGGAGGGCCGACACGCGAGCTTCGCGCTCGCAGGAGGCACTTGCACCATGACGACGCCCGTCCAGTCTTCGACCGCCGTTCAGGATCTCGCCCGTTCGCTGATGCAGACGTTCGACAAGAACGGCGACAACCAGCTTGGCGCCGACGAGTTCAACGACTTCCTCGGCCAGCTGCTCAACGGGATCAAGACCGCCGGCGGCACGCTGACCGCCGGGACGGCCACGCCGCAGCTCCAGACGCTCTCACGCGGCGGCGTCGAGAATCAGCACCTGTTCGAGGGCTTCAACTTCGCACGCGAGCAGCTGGTCGAGAAGTCGGCCAAGGATGCGTTCGCGATGCTTGCCGGCCGCACCGGCAGCGTGCCGCCGACCAAGGCGGAGGCCGAGGCCTGGTTCAACCAGCACATCCGCCCGGGGATGGAAGAGCTCGGGCACAGGATCGACTGGGTGCAGGGGGACAAGTTCCAGTTCACCAACTGGCAGGGTACCTGGGTGGTCGACTTCGTGCGTGGCGCCGACGGCCCGAACCCGGCGTTCTGGTGGGGCGCGGAACCTGCCGGGGCCCAGTTCACGTAAAGGCCGTCGTGCCGCGCATACACGCGGCACGCGCTTGTGGCAGGACGCGGCGACGCGCGCCGACTAGTGCGGCCGGGTCGACAGCAGCGCGCTGAGCTGCGCGTGCACGCGACCGTATTCGTCGTCGAGCTGCGCCAGGAGCTCCCGCACGGCGGCCGTGTCGCCCGCCCGAGCGCGCTGCTCGGCCTGCGCCGCCAGTTCGTGCAGGTCGAGAGCGCCGAGGTTGGCCGCGCTGCCCTTCAGCGAGTGGGCCGCACGCGCGGCGGCGTCGAGATCACCCGCTGCCAGGCCCTGCCGCACGACGTCGAGCCGCTCAGGCGTGTCCCGCAGGAACAACGTGACGAGCTCGCGCAGCAGGTCGGGCTCGCCCGGTTCCTGAAGGTCCGCGAGCATCTGCAGCACTTCGGGGTCCACGGCGGGCCGGTGTTCAGGGGCGGGCATCACGATCGATTGTCTCCTGTGCCGGCACCGCTGGTGCCGGAAGAACGGGCCCGGCGGACATCGCAGGCGCCACGGCCGTGTGCAACTGCGGCACAACAATGGAAACGCGCCGGTTGCGCGAATCGAATGGCGCGTCGGGCGTCCGCAGCTGCGTATCGGCGAACCCGCGGACCGTCCGGATGAGCGACGGCGGCAGGCCGTTGGCCTCCATCGCGCGGCGGGCCGCGTTGGCCCGGTCGGTCGACAGCTCCCAATTGGTATAGACGCCGGCGCGGCCGTACGGACGGCTGTCGGTGTGGCCCTCCAGGATCACGCCCTGGTTCAGCGCCGCCAGCTCCTTGCCGATGAGCGCGAGCAGCTGCTCGGTGCGCGGCTTCAGCACGGCGCTGCCGGAGTCGAAGAACGCGTCCTCGCGTCCCTCCTGCAGCTCGATGCGAAGGCCCTCGGGCGTCACCTGAATCGAAATCTGGTCGACGAGGTCACGGAACGCCGGGGTCGCGGCCAGCCGTTCCTTGATGCGCGCCGCCGCCGCCTCCAGCACGGCCTGCGCCGCCGCGACGTCGGGCGGGAGGGCGTGCAGCGGCCCGTCCATGGCGCCGTTGCCGCCGGGCATCATCGACGTCGAGCGCTCGTAGTCGAACACGCCCGGGTCGCGGAAGTATCCGCCCACGGCGGCCCGCACCTCCGGGCTCTGGTTGACGAGCCACAGCACCAGGAAGAAGGCCATCATCGCGGTGACGAAGTCGGCGTAGGCCACCTTCCACGCGCCGCCGTGGTGGCCGCCGTGCCCCTTCTTCACCTTCCTGACGATGATGACGTTCTCGTTCTTGGCCATGACTGGAGGAGGTCGCGCCTGATGTCCGAGCGGGCGTGTCAGGCGGCCGCGGCGACGTCGCCGGCGCGCTTGCCCTTGCACACCGCCTCGGTCTCTTCGAACGACGGCCTGACGCCGTCGGGCAGCGTGCGGCGCGCGAACTCCACGGCGATGGCCGGCGGGAACCCCTTGTACACCGCCAGCAGGCCGGCCTTGATGCAGGCGAGGTACCGGCCGTCGGCGTCGACGATGTGCTCGAGGCTCGTGGACATCGGCTGGATGAAGCCGTACGAGGCCAGGATGCCGAGGAACGTGCCGACGAGCGCGGCGGCCACCTTGTGGCCGATCTCCGACGGCGGCCCGTCGATCGCCTGCATCGTGATGACGATGCCGAGCACCGCGGCCACGATGCCGAGGCCGGGCAGCGCGTCGGCCACCTTGCCGAGCGTCTGCGCGGGCTTGAGACTCGTCTCGTGGTGCACCTCGAGGTCCTGATCCATCAGGGCCTCGAGATCGTGGGGTGCGATGCCGCCCAGGATGATCACGCGGATCGAGTCCGACATGAACGCCACGGCGTGGTGGTTGGCGAGGAACGCCGGAAACTTCGCGAAGATCGGGCTCTTCTCCGGGTCCTCGACGTGCGACTCGAGCGCCATGACGCCCGACTGCTGTGTGAGCTTGAACAGCTGGTACTGCAGCGCGAGCAGGTCGAGGTAGTCATCCCGCGTCGGCAGCCTGCCGAAGAAGCGCCCGACCTGCCCGATGAGGCTCTTGAGCAGCGGCAGGGGCGTCGAGATGACGAGCCCGCCGAGCGCCGCCCCGCCGATGATGATGAACTCCGACGGCTGGTTGAGGGCCAGCAGCGAGCCACCGTGCATGAGGTAGCCGCCGGCCACCGAGCCGAGGACGATGACGATGCCGACGATGAGCAGCATGGGTCAGGCCGCGCCTTCCGCGAGATGCCGATCCAGCAGCCGCAGCCACGCGTGGACGAGGGCCGGATCGAGGTTCGTGCCTGCCGTGGCGACAAGGTGCGCACAGGCGTGCGCGACGCGGGGCGGAGGGGCGCCGGGCCACCAGCCGTCGCTGGCCTCGTCGAAGTCGCGGACGAGACGGGCGACGCGCGCGGCCAGGGGGATGTGGTCGCCCGCCAGGCCGAGCGGAAAGCCGGACCCGTCGAAGTTCTCCGCCACCGTCAGCACGCCGGGCGCGACCGAGACGAGGCTGGCCACACCCGCCAGGACGTCGTGGGCGGCCCGCCGCGCGTGCCACTCGGCCCACGGGCCGACGCTGAGCAGGGGGTCGAGCGACAGGTGACCGACGTCGGCGAGCAGCGCGACGTCATGCGCCTGCTGCCCGACCTCGGGAAGGCCGAGCTGCTCGCCCAGCAGCAGCGCCCATTCGGCCGCACGCCGGGCGCGCGCCACCAGCGACGGCGTGCGCCGCGCCAGCGCCGACAGCAGCAGCGACGAGGGCGGCACGCCGAGTTCCTCGGCACGCGCCAGCACGTCGTGCAGCGCGTCGAGCGAGGTCTGCTCTGCCGGCGGCAGCCGGAGGGCACGTTCGGGTCCGGTGCGGACGAGGGTGGGCGGGACGACGGTCATTCGGGCTCCAGAAAACATGGCGCCCGTACTCCGGGAACCATCGACCGGAGCAATCGGCCTGCCGGCGGGGAAACTTCAACACGCCCCGCGCATGCCGCTCTGCCGACAGCTCCGGACGGCCCGCCGCGCAAGACGCCGGCGCTGGCGCCCTTCCCCGTCCGCGGCGAGCAGGCGCGCGTGGCGGCACGGCGTTTGCCTTCGGATCAGACATGCCGCAGGATGCCTGCATCGTGACGAGCCTTTCCGAGACGCCCCTGGACGCCCCGTGGCAGCACCTGGGGCCGGCCGCTGCCGCGGCCACGACAGGCGGTGCGTCGTGCGCGTAGCCGTCCCGCTGCCAGTTGACGTGCCCACCCGGCAGCCGCGGTCGGCGTTCTCGTTCCAGCGGCCGTCGTGGGCGCGCGGCGCGATCCACGAGGAGGACGCGCGGTTCCTGCACGACACGATCCTCGACAGCCGTCCTCGCAGCGCCCTCGAGATCGGCGTCGCCTCCGGCTGCTCGAGCGTCGTCATCCTGAAGGCGTTCGAGGCGACGGGGCACGGCGCGGCCGACGGCCCATGGCTGCATTCGTTCGACGTCGCGCCGGCCTGCTACTTCGCGCCGTCGATCCCGACAGGGGCCGCGGTCGCGGAGCTCGTCCCGCATCTCCTGCCGCGCTTTGCCTTCGTGGAGGGCGACGCGCTGACCGCGCGACAACGGCTCCGCGACCAGCACGTGGACTTCGCGTTCGTCGATGGCAACCACTACCATCCGTGGCCGGTGGCCGACGTGATGGCGCTGCTGCCGGTGCTCTCGCCGGGCGCGTGGATCGTCCTGCACGACATCAACCTGCCGAACATCAGCGTGCGCAGCCTGCGCGGATACGGGCCGGAGTACCTCTACGCCCGCTGGCCGTTCGAGAAGCGTCACGGCGGCTTCGGCGACAACGTGGGTGCCATCCGCGTGCCGCGTGACCTGCGAGCCCTGGCGGCCTTGTGGCCCGAGGTGCTCGACCTCCCGTGGGAAGCCGCGCTGCCCGACGAGGTCTGCGAGACTCTCGGGATTGATCCACGGCCCGTCGTCGAGTCGGAGCGCGTCGAGAGCCTGCGCAACGTCGGGAGGGCCGCCCGCCAGTCGCGCCCGATATGGATCTGGGGCACGGGCGAGGCCGGGCGCCAGCTGATGACGTGGCTGACGGAACGCGGGACGCCACTGGCCGGGTTCATCGACCGCGACCCGGCGCGCCATGGCGGCGAGCTCGCCGGCCTGCCGGTCGTGAGCCCGGCCACCGTGCGGGCGCAGCGCGAGGCCCGTCCGCTGGCCGTCGTCGCCGGCAGGTACCGGCACGAGATCGCGCGTGAGCTCGTGACCGGCGGCTGGCGGCGGACGAAAGATTTCATCGTCCTGTGATGGCAGCCGTCCGCCCGCAGGACAGCCCGTACTACGAACGCAACCGCGCCGCGCACCGCGCGCGCTGGGGGTTCGCGCCAGCGGAGCACCCCTCCGGGGACGTCAACGTCGAGGCGATCCCCGCGCGCCAGGACACGCTGCCGCCGGCATCGTGGCCGGACGGCCTGCTGCTCAGCGCGCGGATGCGCACGGCGGCCGGCACCGTGATCGCCCTGCACAGCGAGCGTGCCCCCTCCAGAGAGGCCGAGGCCTGGTGCCGGTCCGTGCTGGCCGACACGCCGTCGAGCGACGTCGTCGTCGTGGGCGCGGGGCTCGGCTACGCCCTCGACGTTCTGCAGGCGAGCCGGGAGAGGCGCATCCTGGCCGTCGAGCCGGAACCGGCGCTCGTGCCCTGGCTCTTCGCGAGGCGCGACTGGACACCGCTCATCGACGCAGGCCGCCTGATGGTGGCAACGGTCCCCGCCGGCGACGCGGCTCCCCACCTCTGGAAGTTCTTCCAGCAGGCGCGACACGCCGCGCCGCCGATGCTGGTGCACCCGGTGATTGGCCGCGAGCGGGCGACGGCTGCCGTCGAGGCCGGGACGCTCGTGGCGAAGGCCCTGCACGGCGCCCGCGCCAACGCGGCCGCGCGCCGGCGGTTCGAGGCGCCGTACCTGCTCAACACGATCGCGAACCTGCATCACGTGCTGCGCGGGCGACGGCTCGAGGCCTGTGCCGGCACAGGGCGCGGACGACCCGTCGTGCTGGCGGGCGCCGGGCCCTCGCTGAACCGCAACATCGAAGAGCTGCGGCCCTGTCGCGACGGCGTCGTGCTGGTGGCCACCGACACGGCCCTCAAGCCGCTGGAGGCCGCCGGCCTCTCGCCCGACTTCGTCGTGGCCGTGGACCCGGGCGAAATGAACGCCCGCCACCTCGCGTGCGCGCGAAGAGACAGCCGCACGGTGCTCGTCGCCGAAGCCAGCGTCCACCCGTCGGCCTTCGCCCCGTTCGGCGATCGCGTCGTGACGTTCCGCGTCGCGGACCACGCGCCGTGGCCCTGGCTCCTGTCGCGCGGCATCGATCCCGGGCGCCTGCGTGCGTGGGGCTCCGTCCTGACGACCGCCTTCGACTTCGCGCTCCTGCTCGGCGGCGCGCCCCTCGTGTTCATCGGGGCGGACCTCGCCTACACCGGCGGCCAGCCCTACTGCCGCGGCACGATGTTCGAGGACGACTGGGCCGAGGCTGTGCGCACGCAGGGCACCGACCTCGCCCGCGTCTGGGAAGGGCTGATCGCACCGAAGGCGATCGAGGCCGAAGACCTGCACGGCCGCATCACGCGGACGGCCCCGCACCTCGTCGAATTCCGTGACTGGATCGTGGCGGCGAGCCGGTCGATCGCCGCGCACGGCCACGGGAATGACCGGGCCGGTGTCATCAACGCCACCGGCGACGGCATCCTCCATGGCAACGGCATACGGTTGCTGCCGCTTCGACAGGCGCTCGGCGCGGCCGCTCGTCCCGTGCGCCTGGCGCTTCCCCACTCCTCGGAGGGCCTGCCCGCGCTGGACGCGACCGATGCGCACCTGCTGCGGCGGGCGCTCATGCACGGGTCGAACCTGCCGGCCACCGCGGATCTACCGCTGAGCGGAACCGCTTTCCTGCGCCAGCCGCGCCGCGCACGCAGCCGCGCGACGCTGCGACTGCGAGGGCTGAAGCAGACCGATACCGAGCGCTGGTCGCACCCCGACAACCTCGACCGCTCGTGGGAACGCCTGCCGCTGGCCGCCGCCCCGCTCATCCCGCCCGGCGCGAGGGTGCTCGACCTCGGCGCGGGTCACGAGGCGCTCGAGCGGCATCTCCCCGCCGACGTCGTCTATGTGCCGGCCGACGTCGTCGCTCGAACACCGCGAACCGTGGTGGTCGACGTCAACGCTGGCGAGTTTCCGGAGGGGACCTATGACGTGGTCGTGATGCTGGGGCTGCTCGAGTATGTGCACGACGTGCCGGCCCTGTTGCGCAGGGCGGCCGGCGCGGCGTCCACGCTCGTCGCGAGCTATTGCACGGTCACCCGGTGGGACCGGGAGCGGCGCCTCGAGAAGGGCTGGTTCAACGACCTGGCGCTGTCAGACCTGCTCGACACGCTCAAGGCCACGGGGTGGCTCGTCGCCTGGGCGGGACGCCTCGACTCGTTCGAGTACTTCGATCAATGGGTGTTCGCGTGTCGCCGCCGCGAGTGACGCCACCCGTCAGCGCTTCAGTCCGCCGCGTCGTGCCGGCGGCCGCCCGTCACGCGTAACAGAGGTAGATCGGCGCCGGGCGCAGCCCGAGCCGCGCGATCGTCGCAGCGTCCATGTCAGCCATCCAGTCCGACGGCAGCACGACGCGCACGTCGAACCCCGCGCCGCGCAGGCGGTCAGCGTAGTCGCGCCCGTACACGCGCACGTGATCCCATTGGCCGAACAGCCGTTCCCTGTCGGCGGGGTCCACGACGGTGGCGTCCTCGAAGGTGTCGGCACGATCCTTGTCGACGGGACTTTGCAGGATCGCCCATCCGCCGCGCCTCAGGACGCGCCGGAACTCGCGCATCCCCTGCCTGTCGTCGGGCACGTGCTCGAGCACGTGGTTGCAGACCAGCGCGTCGAGCGACGCCGAGCCGAACGGCAGGGCCGTGATGTCGAGGCGCACGCCATGAGACGGGTTGAGGTCGGCCGGCACGTAGCGAATGCCGGACACGCGCTGCAGGGCACGCTTCAGGGAGGCCTCAGGTGCGATGTGCAGGACACGCGGGTTCGGCCGCCACGTGACGGCACCGCTGCGAAGGAAGAGCGTCAACAGGCGATGCCGCTCGAGCGCGCCGCAGCGCGGGCACCGCGCGTTCGGCCGGGGACGCACGCCGAACGGCAGGAACGACTCGACGCTGCCATCGCAGCACGGGCAGAAGCCGGTTGCTGTTGTCATCCTCGCACCTCGTGCAGGGCCACCTGGCGATCGCGCATGGTGAGGCCGAGCACGCGTCGCG
>CAYSHC010000064.1:16958-20786 GCA_964430855.1 uncultured Vicinamibacteraceae bacterium | reverse complement strand
TGGCGGAGAGGGTGGGATTCGAACCCACGTGCCGGTTTCCCGACTAGACGCTTTCGAGGCGCCCCCGTTATGACCACTTCGGTACCTCTCCGCTCAGAGGTAGGCGTTCATGGTACCACGTCCCGCCCGTTCAGCTGAAGCGCAGCCGTCGCCCCGATGAGCCAGCGCCCGCCACGGCCCGCGCAACGCGCCGCCGCACCGCCGTCGTACCGAACGCCAGGAACCAGACACCCGGAGGATACGCCATGCGCTTCCCGATCGGCCTCGCGCTGCTGCTGCCGGCCGCGCTCCTCCTGCTCCACGCACCCAGGCCCGCGGCCCAGGCGCCCGATCGCGCCGCCCTCGACGCGCGCGTCCAGCGCTTCCTCGCCGAACGGGAAGGCTCCTGGCGCGACCTCAACGTGCCGAAGGCCGACGGCCAGCTGGTAATCAGGCGGCCGCCGGTCCTGCTGAGCGCCCAGGCGATCCAGATGCCCGAGTGCCCGGCAAGGACTGGTACCCGCAGTACTTCAAGGACGTGTTCCCGAAGCTGACCGTCGGCGGCTGCTACGCGACGCACAACATCTCGCAACGCGGCCGCGGCGCGGCGAACTCGCGGGCGTACCTCGACTTCCTGCGCTCGGTGCCTGGCGCCGAGACCACGGTGGACGAGCGCGGCGCCGGGATGGCCATCACGTTCAAGCGCGCGCGGTGAGTCATAGCGACGCGCCCCGCGGGCACGCCGCGCGCAGGGCGGGTACGATCGACTGTCATGTCCGCTCGTACCCTCCTCATCCTGCTGACAGTCATCACCCTCGCATCCCTGCCCTCGTCCGTCCTCGCGCAGGCGGAGCCGGCCCGCAGCGGCGTCGTGGTCGACGCCTCGGGCGAGCCGATCGCCGGCGCCATTGTGAGCACCGTTGCCGCCGGCGGCGTGGCGACGCCGGTGGCCCGCACCACCGCCGACGGCCGCTTCGCGTTGCCCGCGGGCGTGCCGGCCGGCGCACGACTCCGCGTGGAGCGGGCGCCGTTTGCCACGGCAGACCTGGCGCTTGCGCAGGCGGCGGGCGGGACCGGCGGCGCAGGCGACCTGCGCATCGTGCTGACGCTGGCGACGGCCCCGGAGGCCGTGACCGTGCATGCGCCGCTCGTGGACGCCACCACCGTGGACTCGTTCGGCAACACGACGACGGTGGTCACCGGTGCGCAGGTGCGCGACCTCCACGCGCTCGACCTGGCGTCGGCGCTGCGCCGCACACCCGGCGTGACGATCTCGCGGTTCACCCCGGTCGGGGTGTTCGGCGGCGGCGACGGCGGCGCCGTGTTCGTGCGCGGCGCCGGGGCCAGCCGCCCGGGCAGCGAGCTGGCCACCTCCATCGACGGCGTGCCCTTCTACATGGGCATCTGGAACCACCCGCTGCTGGGCCTGCTGCCCGTCAGCGGCGTCGACCAGATCGTCGTCCACAAGGGACCGCAGCAGGCGGTGCCCGATGCGTTCGCCGCCGTCAACATCGAGACGCGACGGGCCCGGACGGAGGGCATCGCCGCGGACGCGCTGTTCAGCGGGGGCGCCTTCTCCACGGTGGCCGAGCAGGTCGGCCTGACCGCACGCCACGGACGCTGGGATGTCGCCGCCGCACAGGGGTTCGCGCGCTCGGATGGCCATCGGCCTGACGCCGACGGCCGCATGTTCAACGCACACGTTCGGGCCGGCGCGCGGCTCGGCAGCGCGTGGGGCGCCGAGCTGAGCGCGCTCCACGTCGACAGCGTCGGCACCGATCCCGGCGAGGTCGGGCGTCCCGAGACGAAGACGGGGCGGTACGAGACCGACGGCACGCTGCTGGCCGGCACGGTCCGGCACGCGGCGGGCCGGTTCACCCAGACGGTGCGCGTGTACGGCAACCGCGGCCACGGCGACTGGTACGACCAGCCGGCGCCCGACGGCGACACGCTCGCCGGGTTCGCGCTCGTCGGCGCGCGCTGGCGCGGCCACGTCGGCGCGTGGGCCGGTGGGCGGATCACGGCCGGCCTCGACGTCGACAGCACGACGGGCGACGTCCGCTTCAACCGGGTCGCGCCCGACCCGCAGACCACCTACGAGGCCGGGCGGCTGACGCTGACCTCGCCGTTTGTCGCCGTCGACCACGGGCTCGCGCTGGGCGGACAGTGGAGCCTGACGCCCTCGGCGGGCATCCGCGTGTACGAGCACTCGGTGTTCGACGGCGCCGTCGCGCCGTCGGCAGGCCTCGTGGCACGCCGCGGCGACGCGCTCCGGCTGCATGCCACCTACACCCGCGGCGTGAACTACCCCGGCCAGGAAGTCGTGGTGCTGTCGCACCTCATCCCGCCGCTGGGCGAGTCGTGGCGCTCGCTCGAGCCCGAGCGCATGCACCACGTGGAGGGCGGCGTCTCGTGGGCGCCCACGCGCGCGACGACCATCGACGCCTCGGTGTTCCGCGACGAGGTGAGCGAGCGTTACGTGTTCGGCTTCCCGCCGGCCGTCGTGCCCCCGGCCTTCACCAACCTCGGGAGCTTCGAGATCACCGGCGCCGAGCTGGCGATCCGTCACGCGGCCAGCGACGACTGGCACGTCTTCGGCGGCCTGACGCTGCTCGACGCCAGCCTCGAGACGCTGCCCTATGCGCCCGCGCGCGCGTTCGTGGCGGGGGTGACCGGCCGGCACGGTCCGTTCCGCGTGACGCTGGACGTGCAGGCGCAGAGCGGCATGTACGTGCTCGCGGCCTCGCGCACGGCAGGCGCCGCCAACATGCAGCGCGTGGACGGCTTCACCGTCGTCAACGCGCGGCCGTCGTGGGTGGTGCCCGGTACCGACGGGCGCGCCGAGATCTTCGCGGCGATCGAGAACCTGTTCGACGAGAGCTATGCGTACCGGCCCGGGTACCCGATGCCCGGCGCGTCGGCGCAGGTTGGCGTCAGCGTCGCCTGGCGCGGGCGGTGAGCGCGACGGGGACGGCTCGAGGAGCCGTCCCTCTTTCGTGCAGGGACAAGGACGGCTCGGAGAGCCGTCCCTACCTGTGCACGGTCCAGCGTACGCCGCGGGCGACGAGGTCGAGATACACCGGGTTGCGCATCATCTCGTTGTTGTGGCCCAGCGTGGTCACGAAGACGCGCGCCTTGCCTGCCGTGTTCGTCCAGATCACGGGGGATGTCGTGCTGGTCTCGACGCTGTGCGCCTGCGCGAGCGGCGTCATCCCCGGCCACGTCTCGATGATCTCGTACAGTTCCTCGTCGATCGTCTGCCAGTCGGCGGGGAACCCCTGCATGATCGGGTGCGCGGGCGCGACCGTCTCGATGCGCAGCGGGCGCTGCCGGTCGTGCCGCATGCTGAACGCCCCCATCAGGTGCGCCCAGGCCTTCGACGCCGACCGCCGGTAGCTGTGGACGGCGCCGTGCAGGATGACCGCGCCCACGCCGCTCTCGCGATGCGCGCCGGCCAGCCGCTCGATCCACGGCACGTCGACCACATGCGAGAACGACATGTTGTAGACGACGACGTCCACGTCCCTGGTCCAGTCCGTGGTCTCGTGGCGCTTGATGAGGGCCTCGGTGGACGTACCGGCCGTGTGGTCGATCGTCCACGTGATCGGCAGGCGCTCGGCGAGGCCGGGCGGAATGATCGTCTCCTGCGTGACGAAGTCGTGGAAGCCGCCACCTGTGACATACAGCGCGCGGATGGGCGGCCCCTGCGCGTCGGCCGCCCGCGGGGACGTTCCCCCCTGGACGCTCGTCGCGTCGTCCCCGGATGCGGCGAGGAGCACGGCAGAAAGGCAGGCGGCCGCGACGACAGACAGCAGGCAGGTGCGTGACATGATGCGCGCAGTATCGCAC
>CAYSHC010000064.1:0-16948 GCA_964430855.1 uncultured Vicinamibacteraceae bacterium | reverse complement strand
GTCCGGCCGGGGTCAGCTCGCGCGGCGGCGGCGGACGCCCAGCCCGGCCAGGACGCCCGCGAGCGCGAGCACGCCTGCCGCGGGCTCGGGGACGTCCACGGGGTCCTCGGCACTCCGGAGCACCGCGCGAGTCAGGTACAGGTCCCCGTCGTAGCGCGTCGTCAGCGTGCGGGTGGATCCAACCGAGGGATCGAAGACCGTCAGGGCCGTGATGTGCGAGAACTGGCTGCGCGGGAGCAGCGTCGAGCGTCCGTCGTTGCCCTCGTCAGGGTCGGGGTCTTCCCAGACGAAGGACGTCGGATACCCGGGGCCGAACAGGTCGATCAGCCCGAACTCCCCGAATGGCGGTTGGATCACGCCGGTGCCGAAGGCCGTGTAGATCCACGAGTCGTAAGTCCGCGCGTACCACGTCTCCGGCGCGCCGGTATCGACCGCGAAGGCGATCTGGTTGCGCAGCTCGAACCCGAAGATGTCGCCGACGGGCGGCGTGGACGCGGAGCCCTCACGGTAGTACACGGTCTGGTTGCCCTCGTACGGCCTCACGAAGTGCGTCGCGTCGCCGATCTCCGTCGTGATGTCGCGGTTGAACTCGAGGGTGAGCGGCGTATCGGTGGCCAGCGTGAGCGTCGCGCGAAGCCACTCGGTCGTCTGGATGCCGGCGTCCGGGCCCGGGTCATTCTCCGGGTCTTCCACGCGCAGCACCTGACCCGCAAGCCCGCTCCAGTCGCCCGTCGTCGCCGCGGCGAGGAATGCGCTGTCGACGACCATCGTCCCGACGAACGCCACCTCCGTCGGTCCCTCCCGTTGCGTGTCGACATTCGCTCCGACGCGGTCGGTGATCGTGATCTCGAAGTTGCGAATGTAGCCCTCGAACTCGAGGAGCAGCGGCGCCGCCGCGCCGGAGACGGGGGTGGTGAGGATGAGCGCAAGCGCCAGCTGCCAGACGCGGCCGGCGGCCATCGAGATCCGCATGTGGATGACCTCCTTCACAGAGCGCCGACCCGATCGCTCCGCAACCGAGGTCCCCGACGCGAACAACTCCCCCGGTGCTTCAGGGAAAGGCACCGGGGGTCCTGGATGACGGGGAGGCTACCCGCCCGTCGCGCGCACGTCAAGCCCTGGGGCCCGCCCGGCGGGCGGCGAAGAACTCGCGCAGCAGCGCCGAGGCCTCGTCGGCCAGCAGCCCCTCTTCGACCTGTACGCGGTGGTTGAACGACGGGTGCTCCAGCAGGCGCTGCGTCGAGACGACGGCGCCGGCCTTCGGCTCGCGCGCGCCGAAGACCAGCCGGCCGATGCGCGCGTGGACGAGGGCGCCCGCGCACATCGTGCACGGCTCGATGGTCACATACAGGGTGGCGCCCGTGAGCCTGTAGTTGCCGACCTGGGCGGCGGCCGAGCGCAGCGCGACGATCTCGGCGTGGGCCGTCGGGTCGGAGGCGCGAATCGGCCTGTTGAATCCCTGGCCGACGAGGCGGCCGTCGAGCACGACGACGGCGCCGACGGGCACCTCGCCGCTCTCGCCGGCGCCGCGCGCCAGCGCCAGGGCCCGCCGCATTGCCCACTCGTCCTCGACGCTCACGCCCTGCATGATAGCGGGCCGGCTCGCGCCGCCCGTCCAGCTGACCGGTCGCCGCGCCGCCCCTCCCCGGTTGGCGCGCGTGCCGCGTGCGCCAGGCCGCCCCGGGCATGACACGCACCGGGGCGCAGGATCCGTCACAGCTGTGGTACAGATCCGTACCCGTCAGCCCCTCCCCTGCGCAGCCCTGGCGGCTGCGCTGCATGCATGCGCGAATACCTACAGCAAGGAGACGACATCATGAATGGACCGTTGCCCATCGGCGCCGACGCTCCCGACTTCGAAGCGACGACCACGCAAGGCCGCATCCGCTTCCATGAGTGGCTGGGAGACTCGTGGGGCGTGCTCTTCTCGCATCCCAAGGACTTCACGCCGGTGTGCACGACCGAACTCGGGACGATGGCCCGCGTGAAGCCCGAGTTCGACGCGCGGGGCGTGAAGATCATCGGCCTCAGCGTGGACCCCGTCGAGAGCCACCAGCGCTGGTCGCAGGACATCGCCGACGCGGAGGGCACCGCGCCGAACTTCCCGATGATTGCCGACACCGACCTCTCGATCTCGAAGCTGTACGGCATGCTGCCGGCCGATGCCGGCGAAAGCTGTGACGGCCGGACCGCGGCCGACAACGCCACGGTGCGCAACGTCTACGTGATCGGCCCGGACAAGAAGGTGAAGCTGGTGCTGTCGTACCCGATGACCGCCGGCCGCAACTTCGACGAGATCCTCCGGATCATCGACTCGCTGCAGCTGACCGCGAAGCACAAGCTCGCGACGCCCGCCAACTGGAAGCCCGGCGACGACGTGATCATCGTGCCGGCGGTGTCCGACGAGGAGGCAAAGCAGAAGTTCCCGGAGGGCTGGCGGACGCTCAAGCCCTACCTGCGGTACGTGCCCCAGCCGCGCGCATAGGCGCGGGGACGGCGCGCTGCGCAGTCCCCTGCCCGCCTCTCGGGGCGGAGCGACGTGCGCCCGACAGCGGGGACGCCCTGGCAGGGGCGTCCCACCCGGGCGCACGGCCGCACGCCTCAACGGGCCGGGCACATCAGCCGACAACAGAACAACTGAGACCGAGGAGGATGGTGCGCCCTGCACGATTCGTCCCTGGCCGGGCGGCCTCCTGGACGGACGGCCGTGAGCGTCAGCGGGCGGGGCGCGTCAGCCGACGAGAGAACGAACGTGACTGAGGAGGATGGTGCGCCCTGCACGATTCGTCCTTGGCCGGGCGGCCTCCTGGACGGACGGCCGTGAGCGTCAGCGGGCGGGGCGCGTCAGCCGACGAGAGAACGAACGTGACTGAGGAGGATGGTGCGCCCTGCACGATTCGAACGTGCGACCTCCTGGTTCGTAGCCAGACGCTCTATCCAACTGAGCTAAGGGCGCGTAGGGCGTGCTTCGCAGTCGCGTCGGGGCGTCCCGTCACAACCCTGCCGCCCGGACCGGCCGAACGGCGCGTGCACGAATTCGAGAATGTACCACAGGCGGGGGTGGCTGTCGAGCCGCGAATGCCGGCTCGGCTCCTGTATCCTGCTGCGTGTCAGTCCACGCCCACCACGCCGACGCCCCGTCTTCCGTCAACTGCGCGGTCCTCACCATCAGCGACACCCGGACGCTCGAGACCGACACGGGCGGCAACACGCTCGTCCGCCTGCTGACCGAGGCGGGACATGCGGTCCGCGCGCGCCACCTCGTCGCCGACGATCCGGCGGCCGTCCAGGCCTGGATCCAGGCGGCCCGCGCGCGCGACGACGTGCAGGCGATCTTCACCACGGGCGGCACCGGCGTGACGGCGCGCGACACGACGTACGAGGCCATCTACCGGATGCTCGACAAGCCGCTGCCGGGATTCGGCGAGCTCTTCCGCATGCTGAGCTACCAGGAGATCGGCCCGGCGGCAATGCTGAGCCGTGCCTGTGCCGGCGTCTCGCAGTGCCGCGTCGTCGTGGCGCTGCCGGGCTCGGAAGGCGCCATCCGGCTGGCCCTCGAGAAGCTCATCCTGCCGGAGCTCGGGCATCTCGTCCGCGAGGCATCGCGATGAGCGCCGACACGTTCGGCGGCATGCGTCCGCTGACCGACGTCATCCCGATCGACGAGGCGCGCGCGCGCCTTGCGGCCGCCGTGCGCCCCGTGGACCGCGTCGAGACCGTCCCGCTCCGGGACGCCGCCGGACGCGTGCTCGCCGAGGACGTCACCGCACCATTCGACGTGCCCGGCTTCGCACGCGCGGCGATGGACGGCTATGCCGTGCGCGCCGCCGATCTGGCCCGCGCGACGGCCGACGCCCCCGTGACGCTCAGGCTCGCTGGCGAGTCGCGGCCCGGCGCGCTGCCGGAGGTCACGTGCACCCCGGGCACCTGCGTGGCGATTGCGACGGGCGCGCCGCTGCCCGACGGCGCCGACGCCGTCGTGATGGTGGAACGGACGCGGCGTGACGGCGACGCCGTGGCCGTCCTTGCCGACGCATCGCCGGGCCAGCACGTCTCGCCGCGCGGGCACGACGTCGCCGCCGGCGCCACGGTGCTGCGCCGGCGCACGCTGCTCACGCCCGGACGCGTGGGCCTCCTGGCGACGCTCGGCCTGGCCGAGGCCCGCGTCCTCGCCCGCCCCGTCGTCGCCATCGTCTCGTCGGGCGACGAGCTGCTGGAGCCTGGCGACCCGCCGGCGCCGGGGCGCATCTACGACGCCAACCGCTTCACGCTCGACGCCGTCTGCCGTACCCACGGCGCCACGACGCGGCTGCTGCCGCCGGTGGCCGACGACCTGCGGTCGTGGCATGCCGCCCTCGAGCGCGCCGCCGGCGCCGACCTGCTGTTGTCGTCGGGCGGCAGCTCCGCCGGCGAGCGTGACCTGCTCGTGGACGTCGTGGCGGCGCGCGGCGAGGTGCTCTTCCACGGCATCGCCGTCAAGCCGGGCAAGCCGACGCTCGGCGGGCGCATCGGCGGCCAGCTCGTGCTCGGGATGCCCGGCAACCCGACGTCGTGTCTGTCCAACGCCTACGTCCTGCTCATCCCGGTGCTGCGCGCCCTCGCGGGGCTGCCGCCGCACGTGCCCGAGGTACGTTCGGCAACGCTTACGCGTACGGTCACCTCGCCCGCCTCGCGGCTCCAGTTCTACCAGGTGCGGCTCGACGGCGACCGGGCCGAGCCCGTGTTCAAGGGCTCGGGCGACATCACGAGCCTCGCTGACGCCGACGGGTACATCGAGGTCCCCGCAGGGGTCGAGAAGGTCGAGGCGGGAGCGACGGTGTCGGTGATCCTCTATCGCCTGTAGGCGGACGAGGAATGGGAAAGGGAAAAAGAGGAGCGGAGGAGGGGCTCCGCTCCGTGGCGGGCGCGAGGTGCTTCAGGCGCCGAAGCGCTTGTTGACGGCGTCCCAGTCGACGACGTTCCACCAGGCGGCGATGTAGTCGGGCCGGCGGTTCTGGTACTTCAGGTAGTACGCGTGCTCCCAGACGTCGAGGCCGAGGATGGGCGTCTTGCCCTCCATGAGCGGGCTGTCCTGGTTGGGTGTGCTGGTAATCTCGACGCCGTCACCCGACTTGACGAGCCAGGCCCAGCCGCTGCCGAAGCGGCCGACGGCGGCCTTCGCAAACGCCTCCTTGAACGCGTCGAAGCTGCCGAACTTGCTGGTGATGGCCTCGGCCACGGCCCCCGTCGGCGCGCCGCCCTTGTTGGGCCCCATGATCTGCCAGAACAGCGTGTGGTTGGCGTGCCCGCCGCCGTTGTTGCGCACCGCCGTGCGGATGTCCTCGGGCACCGCATCGAGGTTGGCGATGAGCTCCTCGACGCTCTTTGCCTGCAGCTCGGGGTGCTTCTCCAGCGCGGCGTTGAGGTTGTTCACGTACGTCTGATGATGCTTCCCGTGATGGATCTGCATCGTCTGCTCGTCGATGAACGGCTCCAGCGCGTTGAACGCATATGGCAGTGCAGGAAGCTCGTGAGCCATGTGTCAACCACGTCCTTTCTGAAGTAAGGGGCGCGCGCGTCCGCGAAGGCCGGGCGGACAGGCGCAACGCGCCCGGAGGATCCAGCCAACCTCTCGATCATAGCGCCACGCCACGCCGGCGGCCAGCGACGCCGCCATGGACGGCCGCGCCGGCACGGCAGTAGCATGGCCGCATTCCACGGAAAGGGATGTCTGCATGCGCCTCGAGACGCGTCGCGTGGCACGCACGACCGGCCGCACGCTGGCCTGGTCGTGGGTCGCCTTCGTCACCACGTACGTCGTCGCCGGACTGGCGACACGCCTCGCTGCCGGCGACGCGTGGCCGCCGGCGTCGATCGTCCGGTTCCTGCCGGCGACGGCGTGGTTCACGACCCTGCTGTTTGCCGCGTCCCTCGTGGCGACGTCACCAGCCTGGGCGGCGCTGGCGCTCGGACGGCGGCGCCTCGGCATGCGCGGGTGCGCGGTGATTGGCGCCCTGCTGTTTGCCGCGTGGGGCGAATGGTGGACCTGCAGGATGGAGTGGTTCGACGTCTGGCGCCATGGCGTTCCGGACTGGCGCTACGCGCTGACCGTGCTGCTGCCCGTGGCGCTCGCGTGGGGGACCGGGGGCTGGGTGCTGGGGTCGGCGATCGGACGGAGTGCCCCTGCGGAGCGGACGCAGCCCGCGTAACCCGCAGGCAGCCACTTACTGGATCGTGAGCATCCGGTCGAGCGCGACGCGTGCCCAGTGCTTGGTCGGCTCGGGCACGACGATGCGGTTGTGCACCACGCCCTCGCGCATCCCGTCGAGCACCCACAGCAGGTGGTTCGGCGACACCCGGAACATCGTCGAGCAGAGGCAGCCGAACTGATCCAGCGTCACCACCGTCTTCTCGGGGGCGACCTCGTTGGCGAGGCGGTTCACCAAATGGATCTCGGTGCCAACCGCCCAGACGGAGCCGGGCGGCGCGGACCTCACGGTCTTCAGGATGAACTCGGTGGACCCGCTCAGGTCGGCGGCCTGCACGACCTCGAAGGTGCACTCCGGATGGACGATGACCTGGATGCCCGGGTACTGCTGGCGCACGCGGGCGATCTGCTGCGGTGTGAACCGCGTGTGCACCGAACAGTGCCCTTTCCACAGGATCATGCGCGCGCGCGACAGCGCGTCGATGTCGTTGCCGCCGAAGGGCTCCTCGGGATCCCAGACGACCATCTCGTCGAGCGGCACGCCGGCCTTGTAGCCGGTATTGCGCCCGAGGTGCTGGTCGGGCAGGAACAGGATCCGGCGCCCGCGCGCCCACGCCCAGTCGAGGGTGGCCGCCGCGTTGCTCGACGTGCACACCGTGCCGCCGTGCTCGCCGACAAACGCCTTGATGGCCGCCGACGAGTTGATGTAGGTGACCGGCACGACGTCCGTGATGCCCGCCTCCTCCAGCTCGCGCCAGCAGATCTCGAGCTGCTCGAGGTCGGCCATGTCGGCCATCGAGCAGCCGGCCGCCAGGTCGGGCAGGCTCACCCGCTGGTGCGGCGCGCCGAGGATGTCCGCGCTCTCGGCCATGAAGTGGACGCCGCAGAAGACGACGAATTCGGCGGCGTGGCGGCTGGCCGCCTCGCGCGACAGCTTCCACGAGTCGCCGACGACGTCCGCGTGCGCGATCACCTCGTCGCGCTGGTAGTGGTGCCCGAGGATCAGCAGCCGCTCGCCGAGCGCCGCCCTGGCCTCGCGGATCCGGGCCTCCAGCTCCGCCGGCGACAGGTGCATGTAGGCCTCGGGCAGCGGCTGCCGCTGCCGCAGGCTGGCACGCTCGAACTCGGTGAGGGCGGTGACGTCCATTCCTTCACCCGATCGTAACACTGCCTTATACTGGTGGTTCCATTTTCAGAGGAGCGCGCAGATGGCGCAGGCGTTGACACATCCGGCGGAGGGCCGCAAGCCCGAGGAGTTCCGGAACTACGCGGCCGAGGCCCGCAGCACGGTGAAGGAGTTCTACCGGCTGAACCACACGTACCAGACCTTCGACTTCGTCCAGAAGAAGAAGGCCGAGTACCTGGGCCTGAACCGCATGCAGATGACCGTCTGGGAGGCGCTGGAGTACCTCGACCAGCTGGTGGACGACAGCGACCCCGACGTCGACTTCACGCAGATCGAGCACGCTATGCAGACTGCCGAGGCCATCAGGGCCGCCGGTCAGCCCCGCTGGTTCCAGCTGACCGGGCTCATCCACGACCTCGGCAAGATCCTCTGCATCTGGGGCGAGCCGCAGTGGGCGGTGGTCGGCGACACGTTCGTGGTCGGCTGCAAGTTCTCCGACAAGTGCGTCTACCCGGAGTTCTTCGCCGACAACCCGGACAGCCAGAACCCCCTCTACCAGACCGAGTACGGCATCTACGAGCCGAACTGCGGCCTCGACAACGTGCACCTGTCGTGGGGGCACGACGAGTACATCTACCACGTGGTCAAGGACCGGCTGCCGCAGGGCGCCCTGTACGCGCTGCGGTACCACTCGTTCTACCCGTGGCACAAGGAGGGCGCCTACCAGCACCTGACCAACGAGCAGGATCGCGAGACGCTGAAGTGGGTGAAGGCCTTCAACCGCTTCGACCTCTACTCGAAGGGCGACAAGCGGCCGAACGTGAAGGAACTGAAGCCGTACTACCAGGACCTGATCGACGAGTACCTGCCGGGCAAGTTGAACTGGTAGGCTCGCGGCCTCGCCGTTTCGTCCCTGCCATGAAGGCGCCGGCCCCTAAACCGGCGCCTTCGTCGTTCCGATATCCCTCGTAGAGCGTTGATGCTGGTCAGAGGGGTATCGAAGCCGTGTCTTCTCCCGCCGTCCGCCGCCTGTATCGTCCCTGCGTCGCCACCGTGCTGACCGCCGGCGCCGTGTTTGCCGCCGCCGCCAACCTCCCCCAGGCCGTGCCGCTCATCGCGCTGAGCGCGATCTCGGCCATCGCCTGCGTCGCCCCCTCGCGGTAGCCCGCGCGCCGCCGGCGCTTCTCATCGTGCTCACATCTTCAGGCGCTATAACCGCGGAGTCATGCTCCGCCGGTGCGCCGTCGTGTTGCTGTGCCTCCCGTGGGCGGCTCCTGGTGCCGCGCATGGCCAGCCGCAGCCGTCCGCTGCGCTGACCGTCGGCGCGGCCGTCGACGAGGCCCTGCGCGCCGCGCCCGCCCTGCGGGCCCAGCGGGCGCGCGTCGCCGGCGAACGGACGGCCGCCCCGCTCGCGGGCCGCCTGCCCAATCCATCGGTGTCGTGGCTCGGCGAGGGCCTGCGGCGTGCCCCTGCGCCCCCGGCCGTCCTCCAGCCGGATCACGCGGTGGCCATCGTGCAGAGCATTCCGCTCGGCGGGCGGCTCGGCGCCGAGCGTCGCCTCGCCGAGGCCGGAATCGCCGTGGCCGCCACGGCGCTCGACGACCAGGCCGAAGCCGTCGCCCTGGACGTCGTCGGGCTGTTTGTCGGCCTGCTCCGGGCCACGCGGGCGCAGGCGGTGCTCGACGAGCATCTCGCCGGCCTCGACGAGCTGGTGCGCATCCAGCAGCGCCGCGTCGACGAGGGCACCGCGCCGTCCGGCGACCTCGGGCGCCTCCAGGCCGAACACCTCCGCACGCGGCTGGCCGCGCGGCGTCTCGAGGCCGACGCGCGCCGCATCCGCCTCGCGTTGTGCGCGGCCCTCGGCCGGGTCACGTGCGACGGCTGGGACGTCGTGCCGCCGCCCGCAGACGAGGGCGCGGCCCTCCCGCCGGACGCTGCCGCCCTGGTCGAGGCGCGCGTGGACGAGCGGCCTGCCGTCCGCGCCGCGCTCGCGCGGCTCGAGCAGGCCCGCTTCGCGAAAGCCGTCGCCGACGCGTCCGCCTGGCCGTCGCTTGACGTCACGGCGGGCTACAAGCGCACCCAGGATTTCGACACGGGGATGGCGGGCCTCAGCATGACCGTGCCGCTGTTCGACCGCCAGCACGCGCCGCGCGCCCGCGCCGAGGCCGCCGTCGCGGCCGCCGCGCTCGAGGTCGAGGACGCCCGGCGCCGCGCGCGTTCGCAGCTGCTCCAGCAGGTGGGCCTGGCCGCCGACCTCGCACGCCAGGCTGCCGACAACGAGCTGACGAGCCCGGCGCTCGCCTCACAGCGCGCCGCGCGCAGCGCGTTCCGCGAGGGCGAGGCCGAGCTGGTCCGCCTGCTCGACGCCGAGCGGCTCGTGGCCGAGGCCCGGCTCGACGCGCTCGCGCTGTCGCTCGATGCCCTCGAGGCCGCGCTCCAGGGCCGCATCCTCCTCGGGCTGCCGCTGCCATGACCTCCCCCATGCTCGAACGTACGACCACTGTCCTGCTGCTCGCCGCTCTCGGCGGGGCTGCCGCGTGCGGCACGTCCTCGCCGTCCGTCGACCAGGCCGACGCCGGGGCCGAGGCGCCCGCCGAGGTCCGCCTGACCGACGAGCAGATCGCCAGCGCCGGCATCGTCGTGACGGCGCTCGAGGAAGCGTCGTGGGCCGAGGAGATCGAGGTGCCGGCGGTGCTCCAGCTCGATCAGCGGCGCACCGCGCGTGTCGGTGCGCTGCTCGACGGCCGCGTGGACGCGGTCCGGGCCGACGTCGGCGACGCCGTGCGCCAGGGGGACGTACTGGCCGAGCTGCACTCGCACCTCACGCACGACGCGGTCGCCGACCTGCGCAAGGCCCTCAGCACGGCGGCGCGGCTCGAGACCGAGCTGGCTTTCGCCGTGTCGGCCGAGGGCCGCGCCCGCCGCCTGCTGGCCGACGGCGCGGCCTCGCCCCAGGACGTGGAACGCGCCGCGACGACGGTGTCGAGCCTGCGGCGCGAGCTCGAGATCGCGCAGGCCGACCAGGAGCGTGCGCGCGCGGAGCTCGGCTACTACGGCGTGGACCTGACGGCCATCGACGGCGGCGATTCCACGCGCCATCACGACGACCATGTGCCCATCCGCGCGCCCATTGCCGGCACCGTGCTCGAGCGCCTCGTCACGCCGGGCACCACGGTCACGTCGGGCCAGCCGATGTTTGTCATCAGCGACCTGGCGACGCTGTGGGTAGTGGGCGAGGTGGACGAGCGCGCGGCGCGGCTGCTCCAGCGCGGCCGGACGGCCACGGTGCGTGTCGGCGCGCTCCCCGACGACTCCTTCACGGCGACGGTGACGGCGATCGGCGACGTCGTCGCGGCCGACACGCGGCGCATCACGGTGCGCGCCGAGCTGCCGAACCGCGACCGCCGCCTGAAGCCGGAGATGTACGCGCGTCTGGTCCTCGCCGGCGAGGACCGCACCGCGCTCACCGTCCCCGGCGAGGCCATCCAGCATCTCGACGGCCGGGACGTCGTGTTTGTCGAGACAACGCCGGGCCGCTTCGTGCCGACGCCGGTGCGCATCGCGCCCGTGCACGCGTCGGGCGACCGCGTGGCGGTCCTCGAGGGCCTCGCGCCGGGCGACCGCGTCGTGACCGGCGGCGCGTTCCTCGTGCGGTCGGAGTTCCAGAAGGCGCTGCTGGCGGAGGACGAGTAGGTGTCGGCCGTCGAGCACTCGGTGCGCTGGTCGCTGCGGCACCCGGGCTTCGTGCTCGTGGCCGCGGCCGCGCTCGTCGTGACGGGCGTCGTGGCGTTCCGCGACCTCGGCGTCGAGGCGTTCCCGGATCTCACCAACAACCAGGTCGTCGTCATCACCGAGGCGCCCGGCCTTGCGGCGCCGGAAGTCGAGCAGCGCGTCACCTATCCGCTCGAGACCGCGCTTATGGGGATGCCCGACACGACCGAGGTGCGCTCGGTCTCGAAGTTCGGGCTGTCGCTCGTGACGATCGTGTTCGAGGACGACGTGCCCGTGTACTTCGCGCGGCAGCTCGTGGCCGAGCGCGTGAACGAGGCGCGCGATCGCCTGCCCGAGGGCGTGACGCCGACGCTCGGGCCCGTCGCCACCGCGTTCGGCGAGATCTACCAGTACCTGGTGGACGGCCCTGACGAGGACGCGCTCGACCTGCGCGCGTTCCACGACTGGGAGATGCGCACCCGGCTCCGGGCCATCCCGGGCGTCGGCGACGTCAACTCGTGGGGCGGCCGCTCGCGCGCCTTCGAGGTGCTCGTCGACCCGGCGAGGCTCGAGTCGTTCGGCCTGACGCTGCCCGACGTCGTCGAGGCGCTGTCGCGCAACAACCAGTCGTTCAGCGGGGGCTTCCTCGAGTCGCGCGGCGAGCGGCTCACGGTGCGCGGCCTGGGGCTGCTCACGGGCGTGGACGACATCGCGGGCACGGTGGTCCGCACGCGCACCGGGTCGGCGGTCAGGGTGCGCGACGTGGCCGACGTGCGCGTCGGCGCGCTGCCGCAGGAAGGCGCCGTCACGCGCGACGCGAAGGGCCAGACCTTCTCGGGCATGGTGATCATGCTCAAGGGCCAGAACGGGCGCGACGTCGCCGAGGCGGTGAAGCTCGAGATCGACGCCATCCGCAAGACGCTGCCCGCCTCGATGACGATCACGCCCTTCTACGACCAGAGCGAGGTCATCGCGCGCACGGCCCGGACGGTGGCGACAAACCTGCTCGAGGGCTCGGCGCTGGTCATCGCCGTGCTTTTCGTGTTCCTGCGCAACTTCCGGGCCGCGCTCATCGTGGCCGGCGTCATCCCGCTGGCGATGCTCAGCGGCTTCATCGGCATGCGCCTCACCGGCGTGTCGGCCAACCTCATGTCCCTCGGCGCGATCGACTTCGGCCTCATGGTGGACGGCGCCGTCGTGATGGCCGAAAACCTCGTGCGGCGGCGGCATGGCGTCCCGCCCGAGGTGCTCGCGTCACGCGAGGGACGGTACCAGATCGACGTCCATGCCGCCGTGGAGGTCGCGCGGCCCGTGCTGTTCGGGGTGCTGATCATCCTCGCGGTGTACCTCCCGCTGTTCGCGCTCGAGGGGCTCGAGGGCAAGATGTTCCGCCCGATGGCCATCACCGTGTGCTCGGCGCTCTTCGGCGCGCTCGTGCTCTCGCTGACGGCCGTGCCCGTCGCCTCGAACCTCTTCCTGCGCACCGCGGGACACCACGACGAGGCGCGCTGGTTCGAGGCGCTCCGGGCCCGGTACCTGCGGTTCCTGCACGCCGCGCGGCGGCAGGCCGTGCGCACGCTCGCCATCGCCGCCGTCGCGATCGTCGTGGCCGTCGGCTCGGTGCCGTGGCTCGGCACCGAGTTCATGCCGCGCCTGGACGAGGGGGCCATCCTCATCGAGACGCGCAAGCTGCCGTCGGTATCCCTCGAGGAGTCGGCCGCGATCTCGACGCGGCTCGAAGCCATCCTCATGCGCTTCCCCGAGGTACGGCAGGTGGTGACGAAGATCGGCCGCCCCGATCTGGCCACCGAGGCCATGGGCATCTACCAGGGCGACGTGTACGTGAACCTGCACCCGCAGGCGGCGTGGACGAGCGGCCACACCAAGGCGTCGCTCATCGACGCGATGGCCGAGGCGCTCGCGGTGATGCCCGGGGTCACGTTCAACTTCACGCAGCCCATGGCCATGCGGCTCGACGAGGTGGTGTCGGGCGTGAAGGCCGACATCGCCCTGAAGATCTTCGGGCCCGACATGGCCACGCTCGAACGGCTCGGCCACGACGTGATGCAGCGCCTCGCCGGCGTCGAGGGCCTGGCCGACCTCCAGTCCGAGACCCTGTCGGGAGCCGCGCAGCTCGAGGTGGCCATCGACAGGGACGCGGCCGCGCGCTACGGATTGTCGGTGCTCGACGTCCAGCGCGTCGTGGAAGCCAGCGCCGGCGGCACGCTGGCCACCCGGCTGCTCGACGGCGCGAGGACCTTCCCGGTGCTGGTCCGGCTGCCCGACGCGTACCGCGCGTCGGCCGACGCCCTCGCGGCGGTGCCGGTGGTGGCGCCTGGCGGCGAGCGCATCACGCTCGCGAGCGTCGCGCGCATCAGGCAGGTCACCGCGCCCGAGGCGATCAACCACGAGCGCGGCGAGCGGCGGTTCGTCGTGCAGGGCAACGCGCGCGGGCGCGACGTCGGCAGCGTCGTGGCCGACGCGCAGCAGCGGCTCGCGGGCCTGCCGCTGCCGCCCGGCTACTACCTCGAGTGGGGCGGGCAGTTCGAGAACCAGGCACGCGCCACGGCCAGGCTGCTGCTCGTGGTGCCGCTCTCGATCGCGATCATCCTGCTGCTGCTCTACGTCACGTTCCACAGGGTGCGGCAGGCCGTGCTGGTCATCATGAACGTCCCGTTCGCGCTGGTCGGCGGGATCGCGGCGCTGTGGATCCGGGGCCTCACGCTGAACCTCTCGGCGTCGGTCGGCTTCATCGCCCTCTTCGGCGTGGCGGTGCTCAATGGCGTCGTGCTCGTCACGGCGATCAACCAGCTGCGCGCCGCCGGGCATCCGCTGGCGGAGGCCATCAGCGAGGCGGCAGGCACGCGCCTCAAGCCCGTGCTCATGACCGCTTTGGTCGCCGCGCTCGGGTTCGTGCCGATGGCGCTCAACACGGGTGCCGGCGCCGAGGTCCAGCGTCCGCTCGCCACCGTCGTCATCGGCGGCGTGTTCACCTCCACGCTCCTCACGCTCGTCGTCCTGCCGGTGGTGTATGAGATCATCGAACGACACCAGGAACACCACACCAGGCCTCTCGCCTCGGGCCTGAAGCATGAGGCATGAAGCATTGGCCATCAGGCATTAAAAGCATCAGGCTCCCCCCTTGCACCTCCTCCTCGTCGAAGACGACCCGGCAATCAGCCACTTCCTGGTGAAGGGGCTGCGCGAGGAACACCACCTGGTGGACCTCGTGGAGGACGGCCATGCGGCCGAGGCGCAGGCGCTCGAGGAGGACTACGACGCGATCGTCCTCGACCTGATGCTGCCGGGGCAGGACGGCTTCACGGTGTGCCGGCGGCTGCGGGCGCAGGGCGTGGATGCGCCGATTCTCGTGGTGACGGCACGTCACCAGGTGGCCGACAAGGTGCTCGGCCTTGATGCCGGCGCCGACGACTACCTCGTGAAGCCGTTCGCGTTCGACGAGCTGCTGGCCCGCCTGCGAGCGCTCTCGCGGCGCGGCCGCTCGCGGCACCTCACGGCCACGCTGGCGGTGGGCGCGCTGACGCTGGACGCGCGCGACCATCGCGTCACGGCCAACGGCGAGGACGTCGCGCTGACAGCCACCGAGTACCGCCTGCTCGAGTTCCTGATGCACCGCGCCGGTTCCATCGTGTCGCGGGCGCAGCTCGGCGAGCGCGTGTGGGGCGGCACCTACGACCCGGCGTCCAACGTCGCCGACGTCTACATCGGGTACCTGCGGCGCAAGCTGCACGCCGCGGGGCTCGAGGGCTACATCAGGACCGTCCGCGGGCTCGGCTACGTCCTCGAGGCCCCGGCCCGCGAGGCGCCGGCCCGCAACGCGTGAGCCGGTTGCCGGCTCGGGAGGCACGCGCATGAACCCACCGCTCGCCGCGTCACGGGCGCCCGTCCGCGGCACGACGCTGTCGCTGCGCACGCGGCTGACGCTGCGGTGGACGCTCGCGTTCGGCCTCGTCCTCACCGCCGCGCTGCTGCTCGTCTTCGTCGGGGCTCGCGCCTTCGGCTACGCGGCGCTCGACCTGCACCTGCGGACGGTGGCGGCCACCGAGCTCGCCTCGTCCACCGACCAGGGCGCGCCCATCCACCTGCACGAGTTTCCCGTCGGCGCGCTCAACGACAACGAGTTCGCCCCGAAGTTCTCACTGATCTACGCGGCCGACGGCACGCTCGTCGCGCACACGGGCGGCTTCCGGCCCGGCGACATGGACCTCGACCACGCGTTCCGTGCCGATGCGCTCGCCGGGCGCACGCCGCTCATCGACATCGAGTGGCAGGGGCGGCCGGGCCGGCTGATCGGCCTGCGGGCCGAGAATGACGCCGGCGAGCCGTTCGTGCTGGCCGTCGGCATGCTTGCCGATCGTCTGGACGAGAACCTGCGCCGGCTCCTGTGGCTCCTGTTCGGCGTGTGGGCTGCGGCGCTCGCGGTGACGGCCATCGTCGGCCACCACCTCGCCTCGCGCGCGCTCCAGCCCATCGACCGCATCACCCAGCGTGCCGGCGAGATCGCGCGCGACCGCATCGACGCGCGCCTCGATCCGCCGGGCACCGACGACGAGATCGGGCGCATGACGCACCTGCTGAACGAGATGCTCGACAGGCTGCACGGCGTCATCGCGGCCAACCGCCGCTTCGCCGCCGACGCCTCGCACGAGCTGCGCAGCCCGCTGACCGCCATCGCCGGGGAGATCGACGTGGCGCTGAAGCGCGAGCGGTCGGCACACGAGTACGCCGAGACGCTGCGCGTCGTCCGCCAGCAGCTCAACGAGATGTTCGCGCTCACCGACGGCCTCACGCTGCTGGTGCAGGCCGAGGAGCGCGCCGACGCCGTCACGCTGCGTCCCGTGGCGGTCGAAACGCTGCTCGCGGGCGTCGCCCACAGGCTCGGGCCGCTCGCCGACAGCCGGCAGGTGCAGCTCGTGCTGCCGCGCGACAGCGGCGGCGTGACGGTGTTCGGCGATGCCGCGCTGCTCGCGCGGGCGCTCGACAACGTGGTCGGCAACGCGCTGCAGTACACGCCCGCGGGCGGACGCGCCGAGGTGACCGTCGCCTGGGACGCGCCGTCCGACGAGGACGGGTGGACGCCGGGACGCGTGCGCATCCGCGTCGCGGACACGGGGCCTGGCATCCCGCCGGAGGAGGCGGAGCGCGTCTTCGATCGCTTCTACCGGCTCGACGCGTCCCGTTCCCGCCGCACCGGCGGCACCGGCCTCGGCCTCGCCATCACCAGGGCCATCGTCACGCTCTTCGGCGGCACCGTGCGCGTGGTGCCCCCTGACGCCCGCGCGACCGACGCCCCCGGGACGACCGTCGAGATCGGCCTGCCGGGGGAGGTCCGCGCACCGCGGACCGCGGTCCGCCGTCAGCGGTCCGCGGCTCCCTACCGCAACTGATACATCGTGTCGCGCTCGAGCGGCTCGCGTCCGGCGTTGGCGATCAGGTGGCGGATCTGCGCGGTGGTGAGGATCTCGGGCGTATCCGACCCGGCCATGTGGTAGATGCGCTCTTCCTGCACGGTGCCGTCGAGGTCGTCGGCACCGAACCACAGCGCCGCCTGCGCGGTGCTCACGCCCGTCGCCACCCAGAACGCCTTGATGTGATCGACGTTGTCGAGCATCAGGCGGGCGACGGCGATCGTGCGCAGCGTGTCGGCGGCCGTGGGCGCCGGCAGCTTGCGCATCTGGTTGTGTTCGGGGTGGAAGGCCAGCGGGATGAAGGCCTGGAAGCCGCCCGTCTCGTCCTGCAGCGTGCGCACCCGCAGCATGTGGTCGACGCGCTCGTCGAGCCGCTCGATGTGCCCGTAGAGCATCGTCACGTTGGTCTTCATGCCGAGGCCGTGCGCGAGGCGGTGGATCGACAGGTAGCGATCGGCATCGGCCTTGTCGTGCGCGATCTTGCGGCGCACGCGC
>CAYSHC010000063.1:4247-20950 GCA_964430855.1 uncultured Vicinamibacteraceae bacterium | reverse complement strand
TCACCGAGATCGACCCGATCTGCGCGCTGCAGGCGGCGATGGAGGGCTACCAGGTGACGACGCTCGACGAGGTGGTCGAGACCGCCGACATCTTCATCACCGCGACGGGCAACAAGAACATCATCACCGCCGAGCACATGGCCCGCATGAAGGACAAGGCCATCGTCGGCAACATCGGCCACTTCGACAACGAGATCGACATGGCCGGCCTGAAGCGCGTCAAGGGCATCGAGCGCATCAACATCAAGCCGCAGTACGACGAGTGGCGCTTCCCCGACGGCCACAGCGTGATGATCCTGGCCGAGGGGCGCCTGCTGAACCTGGGCTGCGCGACCGGGCACCCGAGCTTCGTGATGTCGGCGTCGTTCACCAACCAGGTGATGGCGCAGATCGAGCTGCACCAGAACAACGCGGCGTACGAGAAGCGCGTCTACACGCTGCCGAAGAAGCTCGACGAGAAGGTGGCCCGTCTCCACCTCGACAAGCTCGGCGTCAAGCTGACCACGCTGACGCCGGAGCAGGCCGCCTACATCGGCGTGCCCGTCGAGGGGCCGTACAAGGCGGACCACTACCGCTACTGAGTCACAGCGCGGGCCCCGTCGGCGACGGGGCCCGCGTGCTGTTTGCCGCTGACCGCTCACCGCGGACCGCTTACCGCTTTACCGCTTGCCACTCAGGGCTCACCGCCTGCCGCTTGCGCGGGCGGGCGCCGCACGGCGCATGGCTGTGCTGCGCGTATGATGATGGCCCATGCCAATCGCCATTGCGGGCCTGGGCATCGTCGTCCTGGTCGCGCTCATCGCCTGGGCGCGGCTGACCCCGTTTCTGAGCTTCCTCGTCGTGTCCGTCGGCCTCGGCCTGGCGCTGGGCTTGTCGCCCGTGGAGGTGTCGGCCTCGATCACGCGCGGGCTCGGCGACACGCTCGGCTCGCTGGTCCTGGTGATCGGCCTCGGCGCCATGCTGGGCAAGATCGTCGCCGAGAGCGGCGCCGCGCAGCGGATCGCCACGTCGCTGATGTCGCTGGCCGGCGCACGCCGCGTCCACTGGGCGCTGATGGTCACCGGCTTCATCGTCGGCCTGCCGCTCTTTTTCTCGGTGGGCTTCGTCCTGCTCATCCCGATCATCTTCGGCGTGGCGTCACAGTTCCGGCTGCCGCCGGTGTTCGTGGGCCTCCCGGCGGTCGTCGCGCTGTCGGTGACCCACGGGTACCTGCCCCCGCATCCGGGCCCGGCGGCCCTCGTCCAGCAGTTCGGCGGCGACATGGGGCGGACGCTCCTGCTTGGCACCATCGTGGCGATCCCCGCCATCGTGCTTGGCGGGCCCCTGCTCGCGCGGGCCGTCCGGCACATCGACAGGGCGCCGCTCGCCGCGTTCACGGCCGACACGCGCGCCGAGTCGTCGCTGCCGCCGCTCGGGGCGAGCCTGGTCTGCGCCATCCTGCCAGTGTTCCTGCTGACGGCCGGCACCATGCTGCGCTCGGCCGGGCTGTCGGGCTCCAGCGTGTGGCTCGACCTGGCATCCGACCCGGCACTCGCGCTGCTGGCTGGCGTCCTGCTGGCGGTCGGCTGGCTCGGCGTGGGTCAGGGCTGCACGTTCGCCGTGGTCATGCGGTGGTGTGAACAGGCGCTGACCGAGGTGGCGCTGATCCTGCTCATCGTGGGCGGGGCCGGCGCCTTCAAGCAGGTGCTTACCGATGGCGGCGCGAGCCTCGCGATCGCGTCGGCCCTCGAGTCACACGCCGCGCCGCCGCTCGTCCTGGCCTGGGCGATGGCCGTCCTGGTGCGCGTGTGCGTCGGCTCGGCCACCGTCGCCGCTCTCACCACGGCCGGCCTCATCGCGCCGCTCGTGGCGCGGCAGGGTGTCGACCCCGACCTCCTGGTGCTGTCCATCGGCGCCGGCAGCCTGGCGCTGTCGCACGTCAACGACGGCGGCTTCTGGATCTTCAAGGAGTACTTCAACCTCACGCTCGCCGAGACGCTCCAGACGTGGACCGTCATGGAGACGATCGTCGCCGTCGTGGGCCTGGTCGGCGTGCTCGTCCTCGACGCCGTCCTCTAGGCCGTCACGTGCGGTCACCGCGGCAAGCCGCCGCTCCTCCTCGTCCCACGCCCGCCGCCGGGCGCGCCGTCGGGCGCGCCTCGCGAGGTACGCCGCGACCGCGAGGACGAGCATGCCCGCCCACACGGCGCTGCCGCTTGCCGACGTCGCCAGCAGCGGGGTGTACCACCGGAACGCGCTCCACGCGCGGCGCGACGCCTCGTCGGGCGTGACGCCCGTCATCTCGGCGAAGGCCTCGTCGAAGGGCCGGCCCTCCGCCACGCGGCGCGCGATGGCACCCGGCACGTCCGGGCCGGCCCGACTCCGCAGGTCGTCGACGACGGTGGCGGCCAGCAGGTAGGCGAGCGACGACTGCTCCTGCGCGCCTGCCGCAAACAACTGCTGGACGGTGTCGAGCTCGGGGGCCGTCAGCGCGGCCAGCGTCAGCCGCACCTGGTCCAAGCCGCCCCATCCGCCCTCGATCGACGTCGCGACGCCCTCGTGGAACCATCGCGGCAACGGCCTGTCGCCTGCCGTGGCGGCGAGCGCCGCGTGGGCCGCTTCGTGGCGCACGACCGCATCGAGCGACCCGTACGGGAACCGTCCCGTGCGCGACGGGACGACTTCGACGTACGTCGGTCCGAACGCGCGTCCCACGACCCACGGCGGCAGCGCCAGCGCGCGCGCCCGCGCCTCGTCGAGCAGCACCACGCGCAGCGCGGGTGGAGCGTCAAGCCCGGCGCGGGCCAGGTCGTAACGCAGCGCGTACCAGTCGAGGCCGCGCACCTGCGCGGCAGCCTCGTCAAGCGAGGGCGGCGCATCGACGGTGACGACCAGGCCCGGCGCCTCGGCCGGCTGCGCGGCCACGGACGCGGCCAGCAGCGTCCAGGCGAGCCAGGCACGCCCCGCACGGAAGACGGCCGCCGTCCAGCCGACGCGCGATTCCACCATTCCACGGTAGCAGGCGTGGTACAAGACTGACGGCGCCCTGGGTTTCCCGGCGCCAGCAACTGCCCGTTCGCGAAGGAGAGTCGTCCGTGTCCGACAGCCCAGAAGCCCGTCTTGCCGCCCTGTCCGTTTCGCTTCCTGCCGCCCCGGAGCCGAAGGGCGTCTACAAGCCCGCGCTCGTTGACGGGCGTTACCTGTGGCTGTCCGGACACGGGCCGGTCAACGCCGACGGCACCCTCGTCGTCGGGCGCGTGGGCGCCGACCTCGACGCGGACGGCGGCAAGGCCGCGGCCCGCCAGGTCGGGCTCGCGATGCTGGCAACCATCCGCGCCACCGTCGGGTCGCTCGACAGAATCAGGCGTGTCGTGAAGGTGCTCGGCATGGTCAACTGTACGCCCGACTTCACGAGCCAGCCCTACGTGGTGAACGGCTGCAGCGAGCTCTTTGCCGAGATCTGGGGCGAGGACCGCGGCATCGGTGTCCGCAGCGCCGTGGGCATGGGGTCGCTCCCCGGCAACATCGCTGTCGAGGTGGAGGCGCTGTTCGAGCTCGAGGCCGATTGATGTTCACCGTCGACGCGCATCTCGACCTGAGCATGAATGCGCTCGAGTGGAACCGCGACCTGCGCCAGCCGGTCGCCGCCATCAGGGAGCGCGAGCAGCACCTCCACGACAAGCCGGACCGCGGGCGCGGCACCGTGTCGTTCCCGGCCCTGCGTGACGGCGGCATCGGCCTCGTGGTCGCCACGCAGATTGCGCGCTACGTCGCGCCGGGCAACCCGCTGCCCGGGTGGCACTCACAGGAGCAGGCGTGGGCGCAGACGCAGGGGCAGCTTGCCTGGTACCGCGCGATGGAGGAGGCCGGCGAGCTCGTGCAGATCACCGACAGGGCCGGCCTCGACGCGCACGTGGCGCGCTGGATGGAGGCCACCGAGAACGACCGCACGTCGCTGCCGATCGGTTACATCCTCAGTCTCGAGGGCGCCGACTCGCTCGTGACGGTCGAGCACGTGGAGCGTGCCCACGCGTACGGCCTGCGCGCCCTGGGCCCCGCGCACTACGGGCCGGGTCGGTATGCGCCCGGCACCGAGTCCGTCGGGCCGCTCGAACCGCCTGGACGCCCGCTGCTCGCCGCGATGGAGCGGCTCGGCATCATCCTCGACGCCACCCACCTGAGCGACGCCAGCTTCTGGGAGGCGCTCGACTGCTTCGGCGGCGCCGTCTGGGCCAGCCACAACAACTGCCGGGCGCTGGTGCCGCACATGCGGCAGTTCACCGACGACCAGCTGCGGGCGCTCATCGCGCGCGGCGCCGTCATCGGCGCGGCCTTCGACGCCTGGATGATCGTCCCGGGCTGGGTGCGCGGACAGTCGACGCCAGCGTCGACCGGGTGCACGCTCGAGCGCCTGGCCGACCACATCGACCACATCTGCCAGCTCGCCGGCTCGGCGAGCCACGTCTGCATCGGATCCGATCTCGACGGCGGCTTCGGCACCGAGCAGTGCCCGCTCGAGATCGACACCATCGCCGACGTGTCGCGCCTGGCACAGGTCCTGGCCGACCGGGGGTACAGCGACAACGACATCGCCGCGATCTACCATGGCAACGTCCTGGCGTTCCTGCGGCGCCACTGGGGGGAGGCGTGATGAAGCTCCTGTCGGTCTGGCTCGGCGCGATGGCATGGCTTGCGCTTGCCGGCGCGTCGGCGTCCGCGTACGCGCAGCACGAGCTGCACGTGATGTCGTTCAACATCCGCTACGGCTCGGCCGACGACGGGCCGAACCACTGGGACCTGCGCAAGGACTTCCTGGCGTCGGTGGTCGCGGAGGTGTCGCCCGACGTGATCGGCCTCCAGGAGGCGCTCCACCACCAGATCGAGTTCCTGCTGGGGCGGCTGCCCGAGTACGCCATGCTCGGCGTCGGCCGTGACGACGGGAAGCGCGCGGGGGAGTACACGGCCATCCTCTACCGCCGCGACCGCCTGACGGTGGAGGACAGCGGCACGTTCTGGTTCTCCGACACCCCGGAGGTGCCCGGCTCGACCTCCTGGGGCAACACCATCACGCGCATCTGCACCTGGGCGCGCTTCCGGACGGCGTCGGGTGCGCCCATCTACGTCTACAACCTGCACCTCGACCATCGCTCGCAGCCGTCGCGCGAGAAATCGGTGGCGCTGCTGCGCCAGCGCATCGAGGCCCGAACGCCGAAGGCCCCGTTCATCGTCACGGGCGACTTCAACGCCGGCGAGTCGAACCCGGTTATCGCCGCGATGACCGCCGGGGGCTTCGTGCGCGACAGTTTCCGCGTCCTCCATCCGGACGCGTCGCCGGCGGGGACGTTCACCAGCTTCCGCCTCGGCAACGTCGAGACCGAGAAGATCGACTACGTGTTCGTCTCCGAGGGGATCGAGGTGCTCGAGGCCGACATCATCCGCACGTCGCGGGACGGGCGATACCCGTCGGACCACTTCCCGGTGACCGCGCGCGTGCGCTGGCGCTGAACCCCACGCGGCGAACATCGGCGCACCGACGAGCCGGTCGGTACGTGGCGCGTCAGCCGGCGAGCGCCGCGGCGACCTCGGCGGCGTGCCCGTCCACCTTGACGTTGTCCCAGCGTCTGGCAATGCGCCCGTCGGGGCCGATCAGGTAGGTCATGCGGGCCACGCCCATGTAGGTACGGCCGTAGAGCCGCTTCTCCTGCCAGGCGCCGTACGCCTCGGCCACGGCGTGGTCGACGTCCGCGAGCAGCGGAAACGTGAGGTTGTGCTTGCGGGCGAAGCGGGCCTTGCTCTTCTCGTCCAGCACGCTCACGCCCAGGACGACGGCATCGCGCGTGCTGAAGTCGGGCAGGGCGGCCTCGAACGCGCAGGCCTCCCGCGTGCAGCCCGGCGTGTCGTCCTTCGGATAGAAGTACAGCACCACGTGCCGCCCGCGGTAGTCCGCGAGCCGCTGCGGCGAGCCGTGCTGGTCGTTGAGCGTGAAATCCGGCGCAGGCGCGCCGGGATCGAGGGGTGCGGCCATCTGATGGACTCCGGAAACCGTGCGTCACGCGTGACGCGCGCACGCCTGCTATTGTGGCGGATTCCCGGGATGGTCGGTGACGGCCTTGCGCAGCGCCTCGAGCTCGGCGCGCACGCGCTCGCGGGCGGCGCGCTCGCGCCGCTCCCGGAGGAAGTCGCTGAAGGCCCGCACCGGGTCGATTGACGGCGTGCCGATGGGGTAGAGGTGCGCGCGGAAGTCGCGTGGCAGCACGAGCTGCTGCATCTCGAAGTGGTAGATGGGATACCAGGGCCGCACGTAGCCCGGCACCATGTTGTCGGGGTAGAGCCAGGGCAGCTTGAGCCTGAGATCCTCGCCCTCGGTCTCCACGCGCACCGAGTAGTCGGGCTCGACGTCGACGGCGAAGATCGACCGTGGGCGCGCCAGCTCCTCACGGACCCGGTCGAGGTCGGTGATGGATGAGGCGGCCGTCGGCTGCTGCGCGCGTGCGGGGGAGGAGGAGCAGAGCACGCTGCACAGCAGCAGGACCGTGGCGATGAACGGTCTGGTCGACGGCATTACCGGATCTGACGCCCGTCGTGGTGACATGGCCGCTTTCCTGACGGGCGCGTGCCGGCTCAGCCTTCGAGCAGCAGCAGGCCCGGGTCCTCGATGTATTCCTTGATCCGCACCAGGAACTGCACGGCTTCGAGCCCGTCCACGATGCGGTGGTCGTAGGAGAGCGCCACGTACATCATCGGTCGCACCACCACCTCGCCGTTCACCGCGACCGGGCGATCCTCGATCTTGTGCAGGCCGAGGATGGCGACCTGCGGCGGGTTGAGGATGGGCGTGCTCAGCAGCGAGCCGAAGACGCCGCCGTTGGTGATGGTGAAGGTGCCGCCCTTGAGGTCCTCGAGCGTGAGCGTGCTGTTGCGGGCGCGCGCGGCGAAGTCGCGGATGGCCAGCTCGATCTCGCCGAACGAGAGGCTCTCGCAGTTGCGGATGACGGGTACGACCAGGCCCTGCTCGGCACCGACGGCGATTCCGATGTCGTAGTACTTCTTGAGCACCATCTCGTCGCCCTGAATCTCGGCGTTGAGACGGGGGAACGCCTGGAGCGCCGCCACGCTCGCCTTCACGAAGAAGGACGCGATGCCGAGGCCGACGCCCGTGCGCTGCTTGAACGCCTCCTTGCGCCGTTCCCGCAGCGCCATCACCTCCGTCATGTCCACCTCGTTGAAGGTGGTGAGCATGGCGGCGTTGTGCTGCGCGGCGACGAGGTTGCGCGCGATCGTCAGCCGGCGCTTCGACATCCGGATGCGCTCTTCCTCGCGCGTGCCGGCCGGGCGTGGCGCCGGGCGGGGCGGCGGCGCGGGTGTCGGCGCCTTCGCCTGCGGGGCCGGGGCCTGCGCGGCGGGGGCTGCGGCCGCGGGCTGCTGCTGGACGGCGGCCTCGACGTCGCGCCGCAGGACGCGGCCGCTGTCGCCGCTGCCCTGCACCTTCGCGAGGTCCACCTTGTGTGCCTCGGCGACGTTGCGGGCCGTCGGCGTGCTCCGCGGCGCGTCCACCGTCGTCGTGGCATCGGCGGGGGCGCCGGGCGCCGTGGCGGCCGTGGCGTTGGGCGCCGCAGGCGCGTCGGAGACGTCGCGGCTGTCGGGCGCGGCTGCCGGAGCCTCCGCCGCCGGAGCGTCCGCGGCAGCAGCGCCGGGCGTGATCTCGCCCAGGACCTCGCCCACCTGGACGTCCTCGCCCTCCTGACGGAGGATCTTCGAGAGCACGCCGGCCTGGTCCGCATTCACCTCGAGGTCGATCTTCTCGGTCTCGAGCTCCACCAGCGGATCGCCGATGGCGACCGTGTCGCCTTCCTGCTTCAGCCAGCGGCCGACACGTGCCTCGACCACCGATTCACCCAGTTGCGGTACCACTACCTGCAGCGCCATGCGTCGTGTCTGTCCTTTCTCAGGCCTTCACCTTCGCGCGGCTGCGGCCGCCGCGGGCTTCCATCACCGCGTAGGCGTCCTCGATCAGCAGCCGCTGGTTGATCGCGTGCCACGCCGATGACCCTTCCGAGGGGCTGGCGCTGCGCGGGCGGCCGATGTACCGCAGCCGGTGCCGGCTCGAGAGGATGGCCTCGAACTCCGGACGGAAGAAGTCCCACGCGCCCATGTTGAGCGGCTCTTCCTGCAGCCACACGATCTCGTCGGCCTTCGGGTAGCCCTCGATGACCCTGGCGACCTGGTCGGCAGGGAAGGGGTAGAGCTGCTCGATTCGGCAGATGGCAACCTGCGTGCTCGCCGCCCGCTGTTCCGCGGTGACCAGATCGACGTACACCTTGCCGCTGCAGAAGATCACGCGGCGGACCTCGCCGGCGCGCTGCCGGGCCTCGACGTCGTCGATGATTTCCTGCCAGCGTCCCTGGGCCAGCTCGCGCGGCGCAGAGGCCACGAGCGGATGCCGCAGGAGGCTCTTGGGCGACAGGACGATGAGCGGCAGCGGGTCGGTCTGCAGCAGCAGCGCCTGGCGGCGCAGCAGGTGGAAGTACTGGGCCGCGGTCGTGCAGTTGGCGAGCCGGAGGTTGATGTCGGCCGCGGCGGAGAAGAAGCGCTCGGGCCGCGCGCTCGAGTGCTCCGGGCCCTGGCCCTCGTAACCGTGCGGCAGCAGCAGCACGAGTGACGGCTCCTGCCCCCACTTCGCGCGGGCCGAGGTGATGAACTGGTCGAGCATCACCTGGGCGCCGTTGATGAAGTCGCCGTACTGCGCCTCCCAGATGACGAGCCGCTCGGGCGCCTGGATGTTGTAGCCGTACTCGAAGCCCACCGTCGCGTTCTCGGTGAGCGGGCTGTTGTGGATCTCGAAGCTCGCCGTCGCCTGCGGCAGGTGCTGGAGCGGCACATAGCGCTCGCCGGTCCGCACGTCACGGAGCACGGCGTGGCGATGGCTGAAGGTGCCGCGCCCGACGTCCTCGCCGGTGAAGCGGATGGGGACGCCTTCCTCGAGCAGGGAGGCGAGCGCCAGGTCTTCGGCTGCCGCCCAGTCGACCGTCCGCTCGTCGGGGTTGTCGAACATCGTCCGGCGACGCTCGCGGCCGCGCTCCAGCTTGCGATGCCCGGTGAAGCCCTCGGGCCGCGCGATGATCGCGGCGTTGAGCGCCTGGAGGCGATCGAGCGGGACGCCCGTCTGCACCTGCCGTGCGGCGCCCGGCGGCGGCGGCGGCGGGATGGGGTTGGCCAGCACCTCTTCCGGCCGGAGCTGCTCGTAGATGCCCTCGAGGTGCTTGAAGCGCTCCTCCACGAGGGCCTGAGGACGGTCCGCCGGCAGGCCCGCCGCCACCATTGTCTTCGCCCACTGCTCGCGGACCGTCGGATGCTGCTGGATCCGCTCGTACATCAGCGGCTGCGTGAAGCTCGGCTCGTCGCCCTCGTTGTGGCCGTAGCGCCGGTACCCCACGAGGTCGATCAGGAAGTCGCGGTGGAAGCGCGCCCTGTAGGCCCAGGCGATCCGCGCCGCCTCGATGCACGCCACCGGGTCGTCGGCATTCACGTGGACGATCGGGATCTTGAAGCCGCGGGCCAGGCCGCTCGCGTAGGAGGTCGAGTGCGACTCGGCGGGCGTGGCGGTGAACCCGAGCTGGTTGTTGGCGATGATGTGGATGGTGCCGCCGGTGGTATAGCCGTCGAGCCGCGAGAGGTTGAGCGTCTCGGCGACGATGCCCTGACCGGGGAACGCGGCGTCGCCGTGGATGAGGATCGGCAGCGTCGGGTCGGCGTCGAAGCGTGGCGCGCCGCGCTGGCTGGCGAGCGTGCCGGCCGCGCGGGCCATCCCGACGACCACGGGATTGATGAACTCGAGGTGGCTCGGGTTCGGCGCCATCGACACCTGCAGGCCGCCGTTGACGGCACGCAGCGCGCCGGCATGGTACTTCACGTCGCCCGTCCAGCCGAGGTCGATGCGGTAGCCGTCGGTCGTCTCCGCCGGGTCCTTGTACTCGGCGAGGATCTGCTCGTACGGCTTGCCGAGCACGTGCGCGAGGACGTTCAGCCGGCCGCGGTGCGCCATGCCGATCAGCACGTGCTTCAACCCCGCGCCTGCCGCGCCCGCGAGGAGCTCGTCGAGGATCGGCACGAGCATGTCGAGCCCCTCGACCGAGAAGCGCGTCTTGCCGGGGAACGTCCGGTGGAGGAAGCGTTCGAAGACCTCGACCTCGGTCAGCCGCTCGAGCAGCGCCTCGCCGTCCACCGGCGCCGTGGGCGGCCGGAAGCGGCCGGTCTCGATGGCCAGGCGCAGCCATTCGCGCTCCTCGGCGACGAAGATCTGTGCGACGTCGTAGCCGACGCGCGAACAGTACACCTGGCGGAGCGCCGCGATGACCTCGGCGGCGGTCGTCAGCCCGGTCGCGATGGGGCCGCCGATGACCGAGGCGGGCAGCCGCTTGAGGTCGGCCTCGGTGATGCCGTAGGTCTCGAGCTCGAGCGAGGCGTCGCCGTGCGGGCGCGAGCCGAGCGGGTCGATCTGGGCGGCCAGGTGGCCGTAACGGCGAATCGACTCGGCCAGCGTCGCCGCGGCCATGACGACGCGCGCGTCGATCGCGTCAACGGACGGCACCTCCTCCAGATCCTCGGGAGGCGTCCAGGTTTCGAAGTGCTGTCGGGTCTGCTCGTCGACCGAGTCGGGATCCTGGAGGTACCGCTCGTACAGCTCGAGCACGTATCCCGCATTGAGTCCCTGGAACGCTTGCCATCCGCTCATGAGTACATGTCGCCTTGGTGATCGGCCGGCCACGCGAACGTGCGGCGGCCATCCGCGTCATTCTATCCCAGCGTCAGTGACGTGCCCGGGCTGGCGCCAGTGGTCGAGCGGCAGCGACAGCAGCGGATAGCGCCGCCGCAGCGCCACGACGCGGCCCGCATACGAGGACATGGGGAAGGCGCGCCGCCGGACCTCGCGCCGCAGGCGCCTGATCTCGAAGAGGTACAGGTCGCGCACCTGGTCACGCAGCAGTTGAAGCGGCGTGTCCGGCCGGGGCCGCAGCCCGTGGCCGAGCAGCGCATCGAGGACCTCGGGGCGGAGCGGGGGCAGGGGCGGCAGGACGGCCTCCGGTTCAGAACTGGAAGTAGATGAAATCGAGCGACGTCCGGCTGCGCAGCACGAGGATCGTCGCGAACATCACGCCGACGGCCAGTCCCTGGAGCACGACGAGGCGGCCGGGCACATGCGCCTCCTCGGTAGCGCGGCGCTCGGTGTAGGACCGCCCGCGCCAGGCCGTCCATGCGCTGTGCGCCCACAGCGGCAGCGAGAAACTCAAGGCGATCAGGAACAGGTACAGGCCCGCCTGCACCTGTGCGGGCGTGCTGCCGCCGGGCAGCAGCGTCAGGTCGCGCAGGAGCATCGTGGTGTCGCCCTCGCGGAACAGCAGCCAGCCGATGTTGACGAGCACGAGCATGCCGATCCACTGCGGCACCGCGCGCCACCAGGGCAGCCGGTGCCGGCGCCGGCCGCGCCCGGTGATTGCGCCGACGGTCCGCTCGAGCGTCAGCAGCGCGCCGTGGTAGGCGCCCCACAGGACGAAGTTCCACGCCGCGCCGTGCCAGAGGCCCGACACGAGGAACGTGACAAACAGGTTGGCCAGCGTGCGGCCGAGGCCGCGGCGCGATCCGCCGAGAGGGATGTACAGGTAGTCGCGGAACCACGACGACAGCGAGATGTGCCAGCGGCGCCAGAAGTCCGACGGCGAGGTCGCGAGGTAGGGGTGGTCGAAGTTCTTCATCAGCTCGAACCCCAGCCACCGCGCCGTGCCGCGGGCGATGTCGGTGTAGGCGGAGAAGTCGGCGTAGATCTGGATGCCGAAGGCGAACACCCCGGCCCACAGCATCTCGAAGCCGGGCTCGTTCAGCGCGAACACGCGGTTGGCGACGACGCCGACGTTGTCGGCAATCACCAGTTTCTTGAAGAACCCCCAGACGATGAGGACGATCGCGTCGCGCGCGACCACGAGGTTGAACGAGCGCGGGCGCTGCACGCGTGGCAGCAGCGCCGTCGCGCGCTCGATGGGCCCCGCCACCAGCTGCGGGAAGAACGAGACAAACAGCGCGAAGTCGCGCAGCGACGGCGTCGCGGCGAGGCGGCCCCGATAGACGTCAACCGTGTAGCTGAGGCTCTGGAACGTGTAGAAGGAGATGCCGACCGGCAGCACGACGCGCAGCACCGGCATCGACGTCCCGATACCGAGCGCGTCGAGCGCCTGGCCGACGTTCTCGATGAAGAAGTCCCAGTACTTGAAGAACCCGAGCATGCCCAGGTTCGCGACCAGGCTCAGCACGAGCCATCGCCGGCGCCTGTCGGGCTGCGCCTGCATGCGGCGCGCGGCGAACCAGTCGACGAGGGTGGTCGTGGCCAGCAGCAGGCAGAACCACGGGTGGATCCAGCCGTAGAAGAGGTAGCTCGCGCCGAGCAGGAACCAGTTCTGCGCGTTGTGCGACAGCCGCCAGTAAACGACGGTGACAAGGAGCAGGAAGGCGACGAAGTCGAGGGTATGGAAGCTCATCGCAGCAGGCGGTTCATGTGCACCCAGAACATCCGGGTGTAGCGCTGGCGATGCTCGCGGCCGACGTGGTCGCCGTCCTCGTACATCGCGAGGGTCTGCTGCGGATCACCGGTGTCGTCGTGGAACAGCATGCCGTGGCCTTCCACGTACGCCTTGAAGTCGCGCATGTACTGCTGCATCCGCTCGGACTGGGGCGGCGGCCGGTTGCCGACGGGCCGCCGCTGCACGCGGACAAAGCCCACCCGGAGGTCGTGGGCCTTCGCGAGGTCGATGATGAGCGGCAGCACCGAGCGGGGCATGTTCTTCGCGAAGTCGGCCTCGGCGTCCTCGGCACGCGCGATGTCGGCATCGTCCATGGGCCGCAGCTTGTCGATGCCCATCAGGTCGAAGTTCAGCGTGTCGAGCCACGCCCGTCGCTGCGGCTCGTCGTCGGTCCACAGCCGCACGGGCCAGTCGTACAGCTGCCGCTCCGCCCAGGCATTCGCGCGGTCGACGTTGTAGGCCGCGTTGATGGCCTGGTGGGCGCGGAACCAGGCGCCCTGCGTGCGGCTGGCGATCACGTCGTTGAGCTCCGGCTCCTGCTCCAGCGCCACCTCGTCGAGCGACCAGCGGAAGGGGCCCGTCAGCCGGAACAGCGGATCGGTCATGTTCAGGTCGCGGAAGAAGAAGAAGACGACCTTCGGCTTCACGCCGCTGGCGATCAGGTGGTTCTTGAACGTCAGGTACCAGTAGGCCGAGCCCGTGCCCGCGCGCGCCAGCAGCGCGACCTGCTCGCCGGTGAGACCGGCGAGGTACGCCGGGTCGATGCGCGTGCCCAGCATCGAGTCGCCGATGAAGACGTAGACCGGCTGAAGGTAACGCAGGTCCTCGATCGGACCGGGGCGGAAGGGGATGCGCTCGCGCGCCGACTCGAGGGCCGGCAGGTAGCTGGGCTGCACGGTGTTGCCGGACAGCCAGGCCATCGCAGGGTGCCACGCCAACGGAAGGCCGAGGCCGAGCGCCACGATGATCAGCGTGCGCCACAGGCCGCGCCGCGACCACTCCGGAGGTGGCGAGGGCCACTCGTCGGGGGCTGTCGGCAGGAACGTTTCGGACGGCGTCGGGGAGGGCCCTCGTTCGTCAGGGGCGGCGGCCGGGCCGGGCATATCCGGAGCAGTATGCCACGGGATGGTGGCGTCCCGCCTGCCGCGCCCGGGTCACGTGCCGCTCCCGATTACCGCGGACCGCGCGTGTCTGGCGAGGCCGACCTGCGGGCCACGATGCCGGCGAGATGCTGGCCGCCGACTTGCCCTTCGTACGACGCGACGACGTCGAGCGGCGCGACGAGCCAGGGCAACTCGCCGGGCTCGAGCAGGAACGCCGACGACGACGGTCCCGTCGGCTCGTCCCGCTGGGCGATCGTGAACGTCTCGTACACCAGGACGCCACCCGGGGCCAGCGCCTCGCGCAGGGCGGGGAACAGCGGGCGGTGCAGGTAGCGCGTCACGACGATGACGTCCCACGTCTCGCCGTCGAAGGTGAAGGCGTCGGTCTCGAGGTCCGTGTCGCGGAGAGAGACACGCACCCCGAGGGCGTCCGCGTTGCGGGCGAGCTCGGCGCGCGCCTCCGCGCTCCTGTCGATGGCGGTGACCTCGAACCCGGCGGCCGCAAACAGGAGCGCATGGCGGCCGCGTCCCGCCGCCACGTCCAGGACGCGGCGGTGACCCTGATAGAGCGCGGCGTGCTCGAGCACCCACGCCGACGGTCCCCACACGACCGGCTCGTCGAAGGCCCGTGCGCCGTGCCAGTCGGCCATCCCGCCCGCCAGGTTCAGGACGTTCGCGAACCCTGCCCGCACGAGGACGTCGGCGGCGTGGCGGCTCCGCACGCCGTGCTCGCAGTAGACGAGGATCGGACGGCCGTCACGCGGCAGCACGGCCGGCGCCGACGCGATGCACTGCACGGGCAGCAGCTTCGCATCGGGCAGGTGGCCGAGCGTTGCGAACTCGCCAGGTGTCCGCACGTCGAGCACGAGCGCGTCGCCGGTTCGCAGGATGGCCGCGGCCTCGTCCTCGGTAACCGTCTGGTAACTCATCAGCTCTCCGCGGCCCGCGAACCGCTTGCCGCGAGCCGCCGACCGCTGGCCGCACACCGCGAGCCGCGTACAGGGTACCGCGTGCCGCTTTCCGCTCGCCGCAAATCGCCACTCTCCGCCTGCTGCGCACCGACAGGCACATCCGCCTGGCCGCGGACCGACTCCCGCCATCCGCATGGTGACGCACTGCCTGGCCGTTGGGAGCAACCGGCGGTGCCACTGAGGTGGGACCCAAGCGGAGAGCCGGCCGCGGAAGCGGTCAGGGGCCTGCGGTGCGCGGATGGCGGGCCGCGGTGAGGGCTCGCGGTAAGCTGATCCAGACTCCGCGATCCTGGGAGGGATCATGCGCATCCGACCCCTGATGCTGTGCACGAGCGTGTTCGGCCTTGTCGTCCACGCGGCGCAGGCGCAGCCGACGTTCCGCGCCGGCACGACCCTCCTCGAAGTGTCGGCCATCGTCACGAAGAGCGGCGCGCCCGTCCACGACCTGCGGCCGGAGGAGGTCCACGTCTTCGACAACGGCGTGGAGCAGCCGCTGGCCGCCTTCGAGTTCGTGGACCTCACGACGGTGGAAGGGCCCGATCGTCGGCGCGACTTCGTCCTCGTCGTGGACGACTGGCACATCTCGCCGACGCGGACGTCGCAGGCACAGGACGCGGCACGGGCGTTCGCGCGCGCCCTCGACCCGCACGACCGCCTCGGGTTCGTCACGACCGGCCCGCACCAGGCGGCCATCGACCTCACCACCGACCACGCGTCGGTCGAGCGCGCCATCGAGAAGCTGCGGGGTCAGCACGCGGGCATGCCGGTGTCGCGCCACGAGATGGAGTTGCGGGCACGCCAGGCCTTCGACGTCGTCAGGGGCGTCGTGGCCGGCTTCCAGGGCGACGCGGCCGAGCGTCGGACGATCGTCCTCATCAGCGAGGGCCATCACGGGCTGACGGGTCGCGGCACCATCGACGACGACCCGGCGGCGCTCGCCATGTATCGTGACGTGATTCGCGACGCCGCCACGGCCAACGTCGCGGTGTATGCGATCGATCCGCGTGGCCTCCAGGCGCCGTCGGCGGGAGGCCCGGGTGGCGTGTCGTCGATGGCTGCCCGCCGCTTCGGCAGCCTCGGGACGATCGCGATGCACACGGGTGGCACGCTGACGGTCGACACCAACGACCTTGCTGCCGACGTGCCCCGCATCATTCACGACAGCCGCCAGTACTACAGGCTCGCGTACGTACAGCCCGATCCAGAGCCGCGCGTGACGCGACCCGAGCCAAGGCGCATCACGGTGAAGGTCGATCGCCCCGGCGTCGAGGTACGGTCGCGCCAGGCCTACGTGCCGCGACCGCCGCTCGGCGGGTGAGTCCTACGACGTTCCGCAGTTGTCGTGCGCCTCGACGTGCTGCCGGAACGCGTCGAGCAGCACCTTCCGGATGACGTGCTCGTCGGTTGCGTGCGCGAGGACGGTCACCTGGTCCCATCCGCACAGTCTCGCGCTGCCGGTCGGCAGCACCACCTCGTCGCCACGCGTGATGAGCACGATGACGGCCCCCGTCGGCAGCGCGAGGTCGCGGATGCGCGGGCCCAGCGCGCCCTGCGGTCCCGGCATGTCGACGGTCATCACGTCGTAGTCGCTCGGCGCCATCGTGAACAGCTCGAGATGGAACAGCGGCTGCGGCCGTGCCGGCTCCGAGAGCTTCATCAGCCTGGCCACGGGCCCCAGCGACGACCCCTGGACGAGGATCGACAGGATGACGGCGAAGAACACGAGGTTGAACACCTCTTCGCCGATCGCCAGGCCCGCGGCGGCGGGGTAGGTGGCCAGGACGATGGGCACCGCGCCGCGCAAACCGGCCCATGACGCGAACACCTTGTTGCGGAACCCGAACGCCATGCCCGTCGTGCCGAGGAAGACCGCAAGCGGACGCGCGAGAACGGTCAGCACGAGGAACAGCACGACGCCGTCGGCCCAGAGCGTGGACCACTGGTGCGGGAAGACGAGCAGCCCCATCAGGACGAACACGCCCACGTTGGCGATGGTGGAGACTGCCGCCGAGAACGAGACTACGCCGCGCTTGTGCACGAACGAGCGGTTGCCCATCACGTACCCGCCTGCAAACACCGCG
>CAYSHC010000063.1:0-4237 GCA_964430855.1 uncultured Vicinamibacteraceae bacterium | reverse complement strand
GCTTGCGTGCAGCGTCTCGGCCAGCGTGTACATGAGCAGGACCGCGCCAATGAACAGCAGGTAGTAGTAGCCGCTGTCCTGCGGCGTCAGCCGGTTGAACAGCGCGATCGCGCCGCGCGCGATGCCGTATCCGATGACGGGCCCCGCGCCGAACTTCCAGAAGAACGACAGCACCGTGAGGTAGCTGAGGGGGGTCCCCGACGCGAGGCTCGACACGGCGACCGTCGTCAGCAGGATGGCCATCGGGTCGTTGGCGGCGCTCTCGATCTCGAGCATCGAGGACAGGCGGCGCGGCAGCGACTGACGGCGGAGGATGGAGAACGTCGCGGCGGCGTCGGTGGAGGAGATGATCACCGCGAGCAGCAGCGCCTTCTCGGTCGACCACCCGATGCCCCAGTGCAGGCACGCGAAGGTGATGGCGGCGGTGAGCAGCACGCCCCAGGTGGCCAGGCCGCCGGCGGGCAGCGCCACCGCCCGGAAGTCGTCGCGCTTGGTGACGAACCCGCCGTGGAAGAGGATGAACACGAGGGCCAGGTTGGCGACCTCGTTGGTCAGCACGACGTCGTCGAACGCCCAGACGTTGAGGACGTCGCTGCCGAAGATGATCCCGGCGCCGAGCGCGACGAGGATGACGGGAACGCTCCAGCGCTCCAGCCAGACGGCCGCCAGGACGACGCCAATCAGCAGGAGGGGGATGACGATCTCGGCGATGGGCACGGCGTGGCCTGGGATGTCGGACGGGGCCGCCGCCTAGACGTCGAGCTCGCGGGCATCCTCCGCCCGCTCGGTGATGAAGCGGAACCGGGCCGACGCGTCCCTGCCCATCAGCTCGTTGATGACGCGATCGGTCTCGATGTGGTCCGACACTTCGACGCGCAGCAGCCGGCGGGTCTTCGGGTTGAGCGTCGTCTCCCAGAGCACGCGCGGCATCATCTCGCCGAGGCCCTTGAAGCGCGTGATCTCGGGCTGGCCCCGGCCCTTGTGCTCCGCCACGATCGCGTCGCGCTGCGCGTCGTCCTGCGCCCAGTAGGTGGCCTTGCCGATGTCGATGCGGTAGAGGGGAGGCTGCGCCAGGTACACGCGCCCGCTCGAGATGAGCTGCGGCATGTGGCGGTAGATGAAGGTCAGCAGCAGCGTCGTGATGTGATGGCCGTCCGAGTCGGCGTCGGCCAGCAGGATGATGCGGCCGTACCGAAGCCGGCTCATGTCGAACTGCTTGCCGGCGCCCGTGCCGATCGCCGTCACCAGGTCGGCCAGCTCGCGGTTCTCGAGCACCTTGGCCGTCGACGTTCCTTCGGTGTTGAGCACCTTGCCCCGAAGCGGAAGGATCGCCTGACGCGTCCTGTCGCGGCCCTGCTTGGCGGAGCCGCCCGCCGAGTCGCCCTCCACGATGAACAGCTCGCTCTGGGCGCGGTTGGTGGTGGTGCAGTCGGCGAGCTTGCCGGGCAGCGTCAGCCGATGCTGCGTGGCCGACTTGCGCGTCACCTCCTGCTGCGCGGCGCGGCTGGCCTCGCGCGCACGCGCCGCCAGGATGATCCGGCCGACGATGGCCTCGGCTACGCTGCTGTTGTGGTTCAGCCAGTGCTCGAGCGCAGGGCGCACGAGGCCGTCGACCGCGCTGGTGATCTCCGGGTTGTTCAGCCGGTCCTTCGTCTGCCCCTGGAACTGGGGCTCTTCGACGAAGACGCTCAGTACGCCGATCAGCCCCTCGCGGATGTCCTCGGCCGTGAGCGTCAGCCCGCGCGGCGACAGGTTGTGCGTCTCGATGTAGTTGCGGACCGCCTTGCCGATGCCGGCCCGCAGGCCGTTCTCGTGCGTGCCGCCGGAGCCGGTCGGGATGCCGTTGACGTAGCTGCGCACGTGCTCGTCGGTCGACTCGGTCCACTGGAGGACGAGGTCGAGGCGCAGGCCGTTCTGGCGGGCCAGGACGAAGGGCGCCTCGTGCACCGGCCTGGCGCCCCTGTCGGCGACGATCCTGCGCAGGTAGTCGGCCAGGCCCTGCTCGTGCGCGTAGACGACCTTCTCGCCGGCGGCCTGGTTGTCGAACGTGATCCTGAGGCCGCGGTGCAGGTAGCTGGCCACCTCGAGGCGCGCGGCGATGATGGCCGGGTCGAACTCGATGCGCGGGAAAATCGTGGCGTCCGGCCGGAAGAAGACCGTGGTGCCGGTGCCGCGCGCCGTGCCGAGCTTCTTCGGCGGGCCCTGCGGCACGCCCTGCTGGAAGCGCTGCTCCCACAGGAACCCGTCCCGCTTTACCGTGACGACGAGCTCCTTCGACAGCGCGTTGACGACGCTGGCGCCGACGCCGTGCAGGCCGCCCGCGGTCTTGTAGTTGCCCTGTTCGAACTTCCCGCCGGCGTGCAGCACGGTGAAGATCACCTCGAGCGCCGACTTGCCGGTCTTCTTGTGCCTGTCGACCGGGATGCCGCGGCCGTCGTCGGTGACCGTCACCGACGAGCCGTCGGCGTGCAGCGTCACGCCGATCTGGCTGGCGTGGCCGTTCATGGCCTCGTCGATGCTGTTGTCGAGGATCTCCCAGACGAGGTGATGGAGGCCGGCGGTGCCGACACCGCCGATGTACATCCCGGGCCGCTTGCGTACGGGCTCGAGGCCCTCGAGGACGGTGATGTCCTGGGCTGTGTACGACATCAGGCGCGGGCGGAAGGGGAAGTGGCCGGGACGGCCGGCGTGGTGTCCATCCGGCCTAGGATAGCCAATCGCCGACGGCGAACAAAACGGGAAAGGCCCGGCGGGCCCCTTGGGGGCGGGCATGGGGACGGCCCCGGGGGGCCGTCCCCACGTGTCGCTACTTGATGAAGAGCATCTCGCGGTACGTCGGCAGCGGCCAGATGTCGGCCGGCACGACGGTCTCGAGGGCGTCGCCCGCCTCGCGCAGCGCGTTCATCAGCGGGATGATCTTGTCGCGCATGTACCTGGCGTGCTTGAGGGCGGGCCCGCCGTTCTCGTGCGCCAGCGCCGTCGCGAGCGCCTCGGTGCGCTGCCTGAAGACGTCGGTGAGGTCGCTCACCTTCTTCAGCAGCTTGCGGCCCTCGCGGCTGGTCACGCCACCCGCCTTCGCGCTGGCGACGGCCGAGCCGACCTCGTTCAGGTACCGCAGCGCCGCCGGCAGGATGTACCGGTTGGCCATCAGCACCATCGTCTGCGCCTCGACGTTGATCGTCTTGACGTAGGCCTCGATGTTGACCTCGAGCCTGGCGTTGAGCTCGCGGCGGGTGAGGACCTTGTAGGTCTCGAACAGCGTGACCGACTCGTTGGTGGCGAGCTCCGGCAGCGCGTCCACCGTGTTGCGCAGGTTCAGCAGGCCGCGCTTGCGGGCCTCCTTCTGCCACTCGTCGGAGTAGCCGTTCCCGTTGAAGATGATCCGCTTGTTCTCCTTGATCACCTTCGAGAGCAGCTTGCCGACGGCATCCTGCAGCTCGACGCCCTTGGCGAGCGACTTCTCGAGCTCGGTGGCGAAGTAGTCGAGCGACTCGGCCACCGCGACGTTCAGCACGATGTTCGGGAACGCGATGTTCTGGTTCGACGACACCGCGCGGAACTCGAACTTGTTGCCGGTGAAGGCAAACGGGCTCGTGCGGTTCCTGTCGCCCGCGTCGCGTGGCAGCTTCGGCAGCACCTCGACGCCGGTCTCGAGCAGGTCGCCGAAGGTGGTGCTGCGCGTGGCGCCCTTCTCGATCTGCTCGAAGATCTCGGTCAGCTGCTGGCCGAGGAACACCGAGATGATGGCGGGCGGGGCCTCGTTGGCGCCCAGGCGATGGTCGTTGCCGGCACTCGCCACGCTCATGCGGAGCAGGCCCTGCCAGCGGTTGACCGCGCGGATCACCGCGGTGCAGAAGACCAGGAACTGGATGTTGTCGTGCGGCGTGTCGCCCGGGTTGAGGAGGTTGTTCCCCTCGTTGTCGCTCATGCTCCAGTTCACGTGCTTGCCCGAGCCGTTGACGCCGGCGAAGGGCTTCTCGTGCAGGAGGCAGGCGAGGCCGTGGCGGGGGGCCACGCGCTTGAGCGTCTCCATCACCATCATCTGGTGATCGGTGGCGACGTTGGCCTGCTCGAAGAGCGGCGCGATCTCGTACTGGCTGGGCGCCACCTCGTTGTGGCGGGTCTTGACCGGCACGCCGACGGCGTAGAGCTCTTCCTCGACCTCGCGCATGCAGGCCAGGACGCGCTCGGGAATCGCGCCGAAGTACTGGTCTTCCATCTCCTGGCCCTTGGGCGG
>CAYSHC010000062.1:0-21370 GCA_964430855.1 uncultured Vicinamibacteraceae bacterium | reverse complement strand
GGACAGCGGCGTCCAGGTGACGGCGGAGCTCGGCGACGGCAAGACGGAGGTCATCAAGGCGGAGTACCTGCTCGTGGCCACGGGCCGCGGCCCGGTGACCGACGGGCTCGGTGCCGAGGACGTGGGCCTTCAGCTCGAGCGGGGATACATCCGCGTGGACGAGCTGATGCGGACCGGTGTGGAGGGCATCTCGGCCATCGGCGACGTGATCACCCTCGGCCAGCCCGGACACCCGCAGCTCGCGCACCTCTCGTCGGCGGAGGGCATCCTGGCGGCCGAGCGCATCGCCGGGCAGCACGTGCGGCCAATCGACTACGACCACGTGCCGGCCTGCACCTACTGCGACCCGGAGATTGGCAGCGTCGGCCTGACCCAGGCCGAAGCCGAGGAGCGCGGCTACGACGTCCGCGTGGGCACGTTCCCGTTCGGCATCCTGGGGCGGGCGAAGATCATGAACGAGACCGAGGGGTTCGTGAAGATCGTCGCCGACAAAAAGTACGACGAGGTCCTCGGCGTGCACATGATCGGGCCGCGGGCCACCGAACTCGTCGCCGAGGCGACGCTGGCGCTGCGCCTCGAGTGCACGGTCGAAGAGCTGATCCGGACAATCCACGCCCACCCGACGATGTCGGAGGCCGTGGCCGAGGCGGCGCACGCGACGCACGGGGCGCCCCTGCACATGTAAGCGGTACCTGACCATGCCCACACCCGTCGTCATGCCCCAGATGGGCGAGTCGGTCACCGAAGGCACGGTGGTCCGCTGGATACGCCAGGTCGGCGACGCCGTCGATCGCGACGAGCCGCTCTTCGAGATCTCGACAGACAAGGTCGACGCCGAGATCCCGTCGCCGGCCGCCGGCATCCTCCGCGAGATCAGGGTGCGCGAGGGCGAGACCGTCCCGGTGGACACGGTCGTGGCCATCCTGGCCGACGCCGGCGAGGCCCTCGACGCGGACGGCGGCGATGTCGCCCCGGCCCGGCAGGCGGCGACGCCGGGGGTGGCGGCCGAGGATGCGGCCAGCGCGGGCAGCCCCGGCGCAGCCGCCGACGAGGCGTCCCGGGCGGCGACCGACGACGTCGAGGCGCTCCTGGAGCGGCGGCGCCGGACGCGCAGCTCGCCCCTCGTGCGCAACATCGCCGCGGAGCACGGGGTGGACATCGCCGAGGTCGACGGCACCGGCGTGAGCGGGCGGGTGACCAAGCGCGACATCCTCCGTTATCTGGACCACCGCAGCAGCGGCGCGACGACGGGCAGTGGCCTGCGCGTGCCGGCGTTCACGCCGGGCGAGCACGTCGAGATCGAGCCGATGTCGGTGATGCGCCGGAAGATCGCCGAGCACATGATCTACAGCCGGCGGACGTCGGCGCACGTCCATTCCGTGTTCGAGGTGGACTTCGCACGCGTGGCGGCGGTCCGCCAGCAGAAGAAGGCGGAGTTCGAGCGCGAGGGCGTCAACCTCACGTACCTGGCGTTCATCGCGCGTGCCGTCTGCGACGCGCTGCGGGCGATGCCCGTCCTGAACGCGTCGATCGACGGCACCAACATCGTCTACAAGAAGGACATCAACCTGGGCATCGCGGTGGCGCTCGACTGGGGCCTCATCGTGCCCGTCATCCCGCGCGCCGACGAGCGGAACCTGCTCGGCATGGCCCGTGCGATCAACGACATCGCCGAGCGCGCGCGGGCCAAGCGGCTGAAGCCCGAGGAGGTGCAGGGCGGCACCTTCACCATCACCAACCCCGGTTCGCTCGGCACGCTCTTCGGCATGCCGATCATCAACCAGCCGCAGGTGGCCATCCTGGCGGCCGGAAAGATCGAGAAGCGGGTCGTCGTGGTGGACGACATGATCGCCGTGCGCCCCCGCGCGTACCTCACGCTCGGCTACGACCACCGTCTCGTGGACGGCGCCGTCGCCGACGCGTTCATGGCGCGCGTCAAGCACGCGATCGAGAACTGGCCGTCCTGATGCGCCGGCTGCACGTCGTCGAGTACGGCCGCCTGTCGTACGAGGACGGCGTCGAGCTGCAGCGGCGCCTGGTCGAGCGTCGCAAGGCCGGCGAAATCGACGACACGCTCGTCCTGCTCGAGCATCCCCACGTCGTGACGCTGGGCGTCAAGGTGCGCAACTCGCGTGCCCACGTTCTCAGGAGCGACATCGAGCTGGCGCAGGCCGGCGTCGGGCTGTTCGAGTCGGGCCGCGGCGGCGACGTGACCTACCATGGCCCCGGGCAGCTCGTCGGCTATCCGATCATCGACCTCAAGCCGGACCGCACCGACGCGCACCGCTACGTGCGCGACCTCGAGGAGGTGCTCATCCGCGTCTGCTCCGGGTACGGTCTCGAGGCGACGCGCGAGCCCGGCCTGACGGGCGTGTGGGTGGGCGGCGAGAAGGTCGCGGCCATCGGCGTCCGCCTCTCGCGATGGGTGACGAGCCACGGGTTCGCGCTCAACGTCGACCCCGACCTCTCGTACTTCGGCCTGATCGTGCCGTGCGGCATCACCGACAGGGGCGTGACATCGCTGGCGCGCCTGCTCGGTACGGCACCTGACCCGGCCGACGTCAGGCGGCGGGTGGTGTCGGCCTTCTGCGAGGTCTTCGAGCGCGTCCTGGTGCCGGTGCCGGACGCGCCCCAGCCCGCCTAGCCGGTCACTCGCCGTCGTCGATGCGCGCGGCGATGGCCTCGCGCACACCGTGTCCCGCCACGGCCACGACCTCGAACCGCACGCCGTCGTACTCCACGGCGTCGCCCACGTGCGGCGGACGCCCGAGCAGCGTGAGCACGAGCCCGCTGACGCTGTCCACATCCTCGTGCTCGAGCTCGACGCCGAGGGCCTCCCCGGCCTCCTCGACGCGTGCCGTCCCGCTCACGTGGAGCCGGCCGCGCGCGTCGCGGTAGATGCTCGTGCGCTCCGTCGCGGTCTCGGCGAACTCGCCCACCACCTCGTCGAACAGGTCCTCGTGGCTGATCAGGCCGGCCGTGCCGCCGTGCTCGTCGATGACGAGCGCCATCTGGGCGTCCTGCCGCCGCATCGTGTCGAGCACCATCCCGAGCGTCGCTGTGTCGGGCACGATCGGCAGGGCCCTCACCAGCGACGCGTCGAGCGGCAGCGCCGCGCGCGTCAGCGCCAGCAGGTCCTTCACGTGCACCATGCCCACGACCTGGTCGAGGCTCTCGCTGTAGACCGGGTAGCGCGTGAACGGATGCCGGCGCACGATGCGGGCGATCGTCTCGGCATCGGCGCCGACGGGCATGCCGGCGATGCGGACGCGGGGCGTCATCACCTCACGGGCCGTGAGCTCGCCGAACTCGAAGAGCTCGCGCAGGATCTGCCCCGACTCCTCGCGCAGCAGACCACCCGCCTGGCTCTCGGTGACCACGTGCGCCAGCTCCTCGGGCGAGTACAGGTGCTCGGTGCCCCTGGCCTGCCGGCGGATGCCGATCATCGCCAGCAGCAGCCGGCCGAGGCCGTTGAGGCCGACCACGAGCGGGTACAGCAGCAGCTCGAACGCGCGCATCAGCGGCGTGATGGCCAGAGCCACGCGGTCGGCACGCTGGAGCGCGAGTGACTTCGGGATCATCTCGCCGAACACGATGTGCAGGTAAGTCAGGACGGCGACGGCCAGCGCGCTCGCGAGCGTGTGCGCCCCGACGAACCTGAACGACCCCAGCGCCTCGAGGCGCGGCGTCAGCCACTCCGCCACGCCGTGCTCGCCGTACATGCCGAGTCCCAGGCTCGCCAGCGTAATCCCGAGCTGGGCGGTGGCGATGTAGCGGTCCTGCCGCAGCGGGTCCCGGAGCACTCGCTGGACCAGCCTCGCCACGCGCTCGCCGTTGGCGGCGCGGGTGTCGATGGCGGCCCGGGGCGCGCCGACGATCGCGAACTCCGCCGCGACGAACAGGCCGTTGATCACGACGAGCAGGACGATGATCAGGAGGACCGTCGTCATGAGGACGGCTCCCGCCCCTGGCGGGCCGCGGGGCGCGCGCCGAGGACGTCTGTCGCCGACTCGTCGGCCGTCGGGCCGAGCAGCTCGGCAAGCACGTTGTCGAGCGTCACGAGGCCGATCACCTCGCCGTCGTCGTCGTGGACGATCGCCTGGTGCGAGTGCCGCTCCCGGAGCAGGGCGACGAGCTGGTCGCCCGTCGTGCTGTGCGGCACCGCAAGGACGGGCTGGAGCAGCTCGCGGAGGTGGCGCACCGGGCGGTGCCCGAGATGGCGCACGAGCAGGTCGCGCGTGTTGAGGATGCCCACGACGCGGCCGATGTCGCCCTCGAACACCGGCAGCCGTGTGTAAGGGCTCTCGAACGCGATGTCGAGCGCACGCTCCACGGGCGTGTCGACCTCGATCCCGGTGACGTCCTCGCGCGGCACCATCAGCTGAGCCGCCGTGCGGAGGCTGAACCGCAGGGCACGCTGGAGGCGTCGTGTCTCGTCCGGCTCGAGCAGGCCGCCGTCGCGGCTGTCGGCGATCAGCAGCTCGATCTCCTCGGGCGAGTGGATGTGCCGGTGTCCGCCGGCGTCGCCGAACAGGCGCAGCACGACGTTGCCGCTGCCGTTCAGCAGCCAGATGAAGGGGCCGAGCACGGCCATCGACCACTGCATCGGCAGGTACGTCAGCAGCGCCGTCCGCGTGGGGTGCTGGAGGGCCACTGACTTGGGAACGAGCTCGCCGACGACCATCTGCGTGACCGTCAGGGCGACGAGGACGCCGAGCGATGCCACCGACAGCGCCGACAGGGGCTCGAGCCCGAAGTCCTCGGTCAGCATCGTCGTCAGCGGCGGCGTGAAGCACACCTGGGCGTACGCGCCGAGGACGAGGCTGGAGAACGTGATGCCGACCTGGCACGCGGCGATGTAGCGATCGAGTGCCTTGGGGTGCTCCAGGACGGGCAGCAGTCGGCGCGCCATGGCGTGGCCTTCCTCTGCCATCTGGCGGATGCGGCTCTTGCGGGTGGAGACCGTGGCAAACTCCGCCGCCACGTAGAGCGCGTTCACCGCAATCATGCTGACGACGATGGCGGCGGCGACGATCATGGGCCGTTCAATGGGTGCCGCATGCGCTCGAGGCGGCCACCCGGGGCAAACCGCACCGACACCACGCGCGCCACGGGCTGGCGCGCGGGTGGAGGAGAGCCGACGAGGGCCGTGTCCACCACCCAGGCCGGCTGGTGCGCGCGGCTTCCGAACCAGGCGGCCTCCACGAACCGTGCCGCCGCCGATGCAAGGGCCATCGGGCCGGGAGGCAGGCTGCGGGCCAGCCGATCGTCGAGCCTCGCGCGGTGCTCGCGAGGCAGGACGGCTTCGGCTGCGCGGCCCGCGATGGACGAGCACGCCCAGTCCACGCGGATGCGCCCCGGCAGGTGTGGCTCGTCGGTGACGGTGACCACGATGTCGTGAAACGATCGGTCCACGTGAGCGGCGACCAGCGCGCGCGCGGCGGCTGCAACTGCCGACGGTGCCGATCCCACCACCAGGTCGGGAGCGATCACGCCTTCGCCCACGAGACGGTGCAGCAGGGAGGCATGCTCGTAGGCCGCGCAGACGAGCAGCGCACCAGGCGCCACCGCGACGGCGCGCCGGATGAGCGCGACGGCGTCGGCTGCCGTCTCGCGCGGGATCGGATCCGCCAGCGCGAGCACCCAGGCGCCAGCGGCAGCCGCGACGTCCGCATGGCCGGTCACGCGCGTGCTCACACCATCCGGCGGCCCCGCCTGGCGGATGTCGAGCGCCTTGCCCGCCGCGACGTCCCCCGCCGGATCGACGAGCCGCACCTCGTCGAAGAGGGCGCGGCTGGACAGCGTATGGGTGAGCGTGCCTCCGAGCGGTCCGGCTCCGAGGATGGCGGCAAATGGCATCGCGGCGACGAGCGTACGGGGACAGGATACGTTACCCGGGGACGAGGAAAGGAGGACGGCGAGGAAAGAGGCGGGGAGGCGCAGGAAGAGGCAGTGCAGGGGGCTAGACTGGGGGAGCCCGCGTCGTGGACGCGGGTCCTGTGGTAACTGAAGACTGACGAGCGAGGAGTCCTGCATGTCGACGACAGAGCTGAACGGCAAGGTGGCCATCGTGACCGGCGGATCGCGGGGCATCGGCCTGGCGATCACGCGCGGGCTGGTGGCCGGCGGCGCCAGGGTGGTGGTGTCAGGGCGCGACGGCGCGGCGCTCGAGCAGGTGAGGGCCTCGCTGGGCGATGCGGTGACGACGGTGAGCGGCGACGTGGCCGAAGCCGGGGTGGCCGAGGCGCTCGTGTCGGCGGCGACCGGGTCGTTTGGCGGACTCGACATCCTGGTCAACAACGCGGGCATCGGCCGGTTCGCGCCGGTGGCCGACATGGCGCCCGAAGACTGGCACCGCCAGATCGCGACGAACCTGACCGCCGTGTTCCTGTGCACGCGCGCGGCGATTCCCGCGCTCCGGCAGCGCAAGGGCGGCTGGATCGTCAACATCAGCAGCCTCGCGGGCAAGAACGCCTTCGTCGGCGGCGCCGCCTACTGCGCCACGAAGGCCGGCCTCAATGCCTTCAGCGAGGCGCTGATGCAGGAGGTGCGAGACGAGGACATCCGCGTCGCGTACGTGATGCCGGGCTCCGTCCAGACGGGGTTCTCGCCAGGCGGCGACGGGGCGGAGATGAGCTGGAAGCTGTCGCCCGACGACGTGGCGCAGGTGGTGCTCGACCTGCTGGCGCATCCCGCGCGGAGCCTGCCGAGCCGTGTCGAGATCCGGCCTGCGAAGCCCAGGAAGCGCTGAGCCCGACGCGCACGATTGCGAGGAGATCAGACGGTGCCCGACTTGCCCGACATGCTCGACCATGCCATCTGGGCCGACGCGATGGTCGTCAGCGCGATGGAAGCGCTCCCGGCCGACGCGCCGGAGCGGGCCCAGGCGCTTCGCCTGTACGCGCACCTGGCCGCGTCTGCACACGTATGGCTCTCGAGGATCGAGGGACGCACGCCACGCCACGTGGTGTGGCCGGACCTGTCGCTCGAGGCGGCGCGCGCCCTGGGCGAGGAAAGCCTGACGGGGCTGCGGGCGTGGGCCGGCAAGGACCCCGACGCACTCGCCTCCGTGATCGAGTACCGCACCAGCACGGGCCAGCCGTTCCGCAACACCGTGCGGGAGGTGCTGACGCACGTCGCCCTGCACCTCAGCCACCATCGCGGGCAGATTGCGCTGCTCGTGCGGAAGGGCGGCGGCACGCCGGCCGCCACCGACTACATCTTCTACGCGCGTGACAGGCTGCCACGGGGCGACTGACACGTGGCGCGGGCCGACTCGATGCGCCTGGTGCCTGCCACCGACGCGCACGTTCTCTCGATGATGGCGTGGTTCCCCGACGCGGCAAGCTGCCACATCTGGGGCGGCCACCGGTGCAGGTTTCCGTTCACCCCGGAGACGTTCGTCGAGGACTCGCGCGTGCGTGACCTGCCGTCGTACGTGCTCGTCGGCGCGTCCGGCGAACTGCTCGCGTACGGCCAGTACTACCTCAGGGTCGGCCGCTGTCATCTGGGCCGCCTCGTCGTCGCGCCGGCGCACCGCGGCCGCGGCGTGGGCGCGCGGCTCGTTCACGAGCTCGTCGCGCTCGGCAGCGCGCAGCTCGGCGTCTCCGAGTGCTCGCTCTTCGTTGTCGCCCAGAACACGCGGGCGGTGGCGCTCTACCGGCGGCTGGGCTTCACGCCGTCGCCGTACCCCGAACCCGACGCCGAGACGTCACCGTACCTGTACATGACGGCAGCATGCCGGCATGTCCGCTTGCCGGCGGGCCAGCCAGCGCCCGGGTCGGACGTGCCTCGCTAGCTCGCTCGCCTCACGACGTGGGCGTGGTCGCGTCCTACATCCAGATCACGAACGCTGTCGGCGCGGGCGGGGACGAGTCCAGCGAGAAGTCGAACCCGTGGCGCATCAGGATCTCCTGCACGAGCGTCAGCCCGATGCCCTGGCCGGCCTCCTTCGTGCTGAAGAACGGCGTGAACAGGTGCTCGCGCACCTCCGGGGCCAGGCCCGGCCCCGTGTCCTCGATGCTGACGCGTGTCCGTCCATGCGCCCTCGCGACGCGGATCGTGACGGTGCCGTCCGTGCCAATCGCTTCCATCGCGTTCTTCAGGATGTTGACGAGCGCCTGCTCCATCAGGGCGCGGTCGATCGCCACCGGCGCCACCGGTTCGACGTCGAAGGCAAACGCGATCCGCCGGCGATCCGCCTCCGCGGCCATCAGCCGCGACAGTTGCTGCAGCAGGTCGACGATATCGTGGGGCGCCTTCTTCGGCTCCGGCAGCCGGACGACGTCGGCAAACGCCTTCATGAACGACCCGAGCTGCGACGTCCTGTTGACGACCACCTGGAGGGCGCCCTTGAGGTCCGTGCCGCTCTCTGGCGGGAGCTGGTCCGCATAGGTCATGCACGAGGTGAGCAGCGAGTTCGACGCGGCCACCGAGTTGTTGACCTCGTGCGAGAGCATGCGAATGAGCTTTTCGTAGGCGGCCTTCTCGACCTGGCGGAGCTCCTCGGTCAGTTCCTCGACGACGATGAACGTGCGGGCGAACCCCCGGTCCATGAAGCTGCCGCGACTGACCTTTGCGCGCCGCGCACCCGGCAGCGTCACGACGGCGCTGGGCTCGTCACGCAGCGCGTCGAGCACGGCGGTCAGGGCGGTACGGTCCGCCGTCGGGTCGGCGCCCCGTGCGACGGCGGGGCCGAGCAGCCGCTCCGCGGCGGGGTTGGCCGCGTCCACGCGCCCGTCGTGGTCGAGGATGATCGTGCCCGACGGCGAGACGTCGAGCACGCCCTGGAGGAAGTGGTGCTGCTCGCGCACGCGGACGCGCTCGGCGCGCAGCGCGTCCACCATCCGGTTGTAGATGTCGATGAGCCTGTCGATCTCTTCCTGGCCGGTGTGCCTGAACCGCGTCGTGTAGTCGCTCTCCTCGAGGAGCATCGCGCTCTCGCTGATGAGCGTGGTCGCGCGCAGCAGCCGCCCCACGAGCCAGCTGCAGACGATGACCGACAGGGCCAGGCCTGCCTCGCAGAGCAGCAACCAGACGGGATTGGCAGAGACGTACACCCACACCAGCGCCCCGACGGCGCCGTGCAGCACGACGAGGTACGCGATGAAGAGGCGCCGGAGGCTCACACGGCGATACCGTACTTCTCCAGGCGCCGGTACAGCGCGGCGCGGCTGAACCCGAGCGACTCCGCGACGCGGCTGACGTTGCCCCCGTGATGGCGCAGCGACTTCAGGATCATCGCCCGCTCGATCTGCTCCATCGTCATGCTGCCGACCGGCGGCAGGACGTCCGGCTCGGGCTGGGAAGGCTGGTGTTCCATGTCGGCTGTCGCCCTGAAGTCATCCACGTCGAGTACCTGCCGGGTCGTGACGAGCGCCGTGCGCTCGATCCATTGCTTGAGCTGACGAATGTTGCCGGGCCAGGAGAGGCTCTGGAGCCACGCGAGCGCCGCCGGGCTGACCGTGAGGCTCTCACGGCCCTGCGTGTGGGCCATCGCCTGGATGAGGCGGCGCGTGAGCAGCGGGATGTCGCCCGGCCGCTCGCGCAGCGGGGGCAGATGCACCGTGATCAGGTTGATGCGGTACAGCAGATCCTCGCGGAACTCGCCGCGGCGCACCATCGCCGCAAGCGGCTTGTTGGTCGCCGAGACGACACGGACGTCCACGGTGCGCTGCTGGCTGGAGCCGAGCACCTCGAAGGTGCGGTCCTGCAGCACGCGCAGCAGCTTCACCTGCGAGGCCTGCTCGAGGTCGCCGATCTCGTCGAGGAAGATCGTGCCGCCGTCGGCCATCTCGAACCGGCCGCGGCGGTCGGCGCGGGCGTCGGTGAAGGCGCCGCGCACGTGTCCGAACATCTCGCTCTCGAACAGCGTCGCCGAGATGCCGCCCAGGTTCACCTTCACGAACGGGCCTTTCCGGCGGCCGCTGTTGCGATGGAGCGCGTCGGCGACGAGCTCCTTGCCCGTCCCGCTCTCGCCGGTGATCAGCACCGAGGCATCGGTCGCCGCCACGCGCCCCACGAGCTGGAGCAGGCGCAGCATCCGCGGGTCCTCGGTGACGATGGCGTCGAAGTCGTAGCTGGCGTCGAGCTCCTCGCGCGTGGGCGGCGCCGCGTCGTGGCTGCCGGTCACGCCCGACACGCGCAGGGTCGTGCGGATCGTCTGCAGCAGCGCGGCGTTCGACCACGGCTTGGTGACAAAGTCGGTGGCACCGGCGCGCATGCCTGCTACCGCCAGGTCGATTGAGCCCCAGGCCGTGATCAGGACGACGGGGAGCAGCGGATGCGCCTGCCGGAGACGCGCGAGCAGATCCAGGCCCTCCTCGCCCGAGGTGCGCCGCGAGAAGTTCATGTCCTGCAGCACGAGCTGGCAGTCATGGTCCGCCAGCCAGGCGAGGGCGGCGTCCGGGCTGCTCACCGCGTGCGACCGGTAGCCCGCCTGCTTCAGCAGCAGCGTCAGCGACGCCCGTACCGCGTCGTCGTCGTCGACGATGAGCACGTGGACCGGATCGGAGGCGTGGACGGTGGCCATCGTCACTCGTAGCGCAGGGCCTCGGCGGGCGGCACGCGTGTCGCCAGGAGGCTTGGATACCACCCGCAGACGGCGGTGATGCTCAGGAGCGCCCCGGCCGCCATCACCAGCGCCGTGCTGTAGACGGTGGTGGGCACCGGGCCGAGCCAGCCGAGCATCGGCACCTGCACGAGGAGCACCAGGCCCCCGACGATGGCGATGGAGGTCATCAGCATCAGCTCCATGAAGATCTGCTGACGGATCCGGCCGCGATCCGCGCCCTTCGCGCGACGCAGCCCCAGCTCGCGGATGCGCTGCGTGACGCTCTGCCAGAGTACGCCGCTCAGCCCGAGCGCCACCATCACAAGCAGGAACACCGCCAGCAGGCCGAGCACGGCCAGCGGGGTGATGTAGTTGTTGCGATTGTAGTTGGTGCGCAGGTTCTCCATGGGCTGCATGCCGAAGCTCCAGTCGGGGGCGATGCCCTGAAGCGTCTTCAGCAGCCGCTCCTCGAACTCGGCCGTGACGCCCGGCCGGACGCGCACGACGAGCACGCCGGGCAGCTCGGCGCGGCCCGCCTCGGGGGGCGCCCCGAGACCGGTGACGCCCGGCGGCTGCGACTCCGTCCCCGGTGCCGGAGGCAGGCTCGCCGTCAGGATGTCGTTGCGCACGAACATGTAGTTGCCCGGAGTCGAGTACTCGCCGAACTGGCGGAAGTCCTCGATGACGCCGACCACCCGCTGCTCGCGCGGCGGCGGTCCGCCCGGCCGGCCGCCCTCGTCATCCGTCGGGATGGCCCGACCCACGACGGACGGGCCGTCATCGCCGAAAAGCTCCCGCGCGAAGGCCCTGTTGACCACGACGGCATCCCAGTGATGGCCCGCGTCCTCCCGCGAGAACCAGCGGCCGGCCACGACGGGGATCTGCAGCGCCTCGGCGAGGCTGTCGTCGCCGCGGTTGCCGTTGTACTCGTAGGACCGGCCGTTGGTCTCGATCGTGCTGCTCCACTCCCAGTTGCGGTACATGCCGAGCTGCAGGTGGCCCACCGACTCGACCTCCGGCATCGCCCGCGCCGCGTCGACGAGGCGCTGCATGCGCGCGTAGCGCTCGCGCTCGACCTCGGGCGTGGCCTCGAAGCCACGGGGCACGCGCACCAGCACGTCCCAGACGTTCTCGTACGAGAACCCGAGCGGGCGCTGGTAGTTCCGGTAGTAGTGCACCACCATCGTGCTCACTGCCGCCAGCACGATGAACGACAGCAGCAGCTCCGCGACGATCAGCAGGTTCGTCCGCTTGCGGTTCCAGATCAGCTTCAGGAGATGGAGAGTCATGGGAATGCCTCAACGCGTTCCACGCAGGGCGTTGACCGGGTGCAGGCGTGACATGCGCCAGGCCGGGTAGACGCCGGAGATCACGCCGAAGATGAACGCCAGCGCCGTGCCCCAGACGAAGACGCGCACGTTGAGCGAGAGTGACGCGTAGGGGATGAGGCCGCTGTCGTTGATGGCGCGCAGGGCGAGGCCTGCGAGCACGAACCCGACGGCCGCGCCGATGAGCGTGAGCACGAGGTTCTCGACGAGGAACTGGAGCACCAGCGTGCGGCTCGACGCCCCGAAGGCCTTGCGGACGCCGATCTCCGACGCACGCTCCATGATCCGGCTGACGTTCAGGTTCACCAGGTTGATGGCGGGCAGCGCCATGAAGAGGAGGGCCGCGCCGGTGAGCACCATCGCGAGGAACCCGCCGTAGGTCCTGTCGAACGTCGTCTGGCCGGGGTAGAGGCCGCGGCCGACGCCCTCCAGCTTCGTCTCGAGCGACGCGGTGAGCGTCTGCCACTGCGGCGAGGGTGGCGTGAACGACTGCAGGCGGGCATGCAGCTCGGCGCGGACCTCGTCGGCCGAGGCGTTGGGCGCCAGCAGGAACGCCGGCGTGAAGTTGCCCAGGTACTCGTCCTGCCAGCCCTTCGACTTCTGCGTCGTCAGCGGCGCCCACATGTCCGACGAGGGCGTCCGCATCGACGGCACGTCACGCACGACGCCAATCACCTGAAAGCGCTGGCCGTCGGCGTCGATGTACTTGCCCACGCCGGATGCATCGCCGAAGAAGCGCTGCCGGGTGGTCTCGTTGATCACGAGCACGAGGCGCGCGGTCTCGACGTCTGCGGTGGTGTAAGGCCCGCCTTCCACGAACGTGAAGTGATACAGCTGCCAGAACTCGCCGTCGGTGTGCTTCAGGTCGGACTCGATCTTCCGGCCGTCGACAAACGAGGTCACGAGCGTGCCGCCGGTCTGCACGGTCATGAGCTCGACGCCGGGCAGGTTGCGGGCGAATTCCTGGATCAGCCGGTACCCGGGCGGGCTCTGCCACGTGGCGCCGTCACCCTGGAGCCGTGCCCGCTCCATGACGAGCGTCCGCCCGAGGTGCACCTCCGGCGCCATGGGCGAGAAGGTGTGGTCGAAGAGCGCGACCGCCACCGTCAGCACCACCAGCGTGAAGCTGATGCCAAACAGGCTGATGGCCGCAAACACCTTCCGGCGCTGGAGGACCTTCCACGCGATCTTGAGGTAGCTGGTCAACATCGTCTGATCCTTGTGTTCTCCGCGTACGCGGCGGGCCTCCGCGACTACATCACCTGTCGCCCGTCGAACAGCCGGATGATGCGGTGGGTCCGCTCGGCCTTCTGCGGGTCGTGCGTGACCATCACGATGGTGGTCCCCTCGTCGTTCAGGCTCTGAAGGATGTCCATGACCTCGTCGCCCATCTGGCTGTCGAGGTTGCCCGTCGGCTCGTCCGCCAGCAGCACGATTGGCTTGCCCACGATCGCGCGGGCGATGGCGACGCGCTGCTGCTGCCCGCCGGAGAGCTGCGACGGGAAGTGGTTCACACGTGACCCGAGGCCCACGCGGTCGAGCGCCTCGAGCGCGAGTGCCCGGCGCTGACTGGCCGTGCCCGAGCGGTACAGCAGCGGCAGCTCCACGTTGTCGACGACCTTCAGATCGGGGATCAGGTGGAACGTCTGAAAGATGAAGCCGATGTCGCGATTGCGCAGGCGCGCGAGGTCGCGATCGCGATACGAGTCGACGACTCGCTCGTTCAGGCGGATGCGCCCCTGCGTCGGCTCGTCGAGCAGGCCCATGAGGTTCAGGAGCGTGCTCTTGCCGCACCCGGAGGGCCCCATGATCGAGACGAACTCCCCCTGGCCGATGTCGAGGTTGATGTCGGCGAGGGCGACCGTCTCGATGCGGTCCGTCCGGTATACCTTCTGGATGTTCTCGAGCTGAATCATGGAGCGTCTCGCGGTCGCTGGGGCCGTCGTGGCGGGGCTGTCACGGTCGATGGTGGCTGTCGGCATGTCGTTGTCCTCGGGTCGGCTCATCGCACGCGCAGTTCGGGCGCGTATTCGAACTCGCGCATGTCCGACGCAATGATCTCGTCGCCCTCGGCGAGCCCCTCGACCACCTCGAAGTAGTCGAAGTTCGAGACGCCGAGGCGGATGGGCGTGCGGTACGCCCTGTCGCCGCGGATGACAAACGCCACCTGGGCGCCGCCACCCTGCGCGAACGGGCCGCGCGGCACGCGCAGCACGCGCGGCTTCCTGTCGGTGAGCACCAGGACGTCCACGCGCAGGTTCGAGCGGAGCCACGGCGCCGCCGGGTCCTCGAGCTCGACCTCGAAGCGGAGCGTCCCCTCGCGCATCTGCGGCTCGACGTTGCTCACGCGGCCGGCGACGCTCTGCGTGTCGGTACGCACCGTCACGGGCTGGCCCACCTCCACGCGCGAGGCGTTGACGTCCGACGTGCTCGCCTCCACCCTGAACGTCGTCAGGTCGGCAATCCTGGCGACGACGTCGCCGCGGCGCAGCAGTGCGCCCTCCTCGTCCACGATCCACGTGACCACGCCCTTGCGGTCCGACTTGGCCGAGGCGAGCTCCAGCAGCCGGCGCTGCTGCTGGTCCTCGGCGCGCAGCGACGCGAGCTCGAGCGCCAGGCCGTCCACGCGTGCCTGCGTGGTGGCCTCGACGTTCACGCGCGACTGACGGAGGCGGGCGAGCTCGACTTCGGCCTGCGCGACCTTGAGCTCCGACTCGCGCCGCGCCTCCTCGGAGACGAGGCCCTCGGCAAAGAGCTGGCGGTTGCTGGCCATCGCCGCCTTGAGCGCCTGCAGCTCCAGGTCCTTCGAGCGGATCTGGCTGTCGAGGTCGATGAGCTGCGCCTGGAGCTCGAGCCGCGTGCGCTCCTGCTCGTTGGCCTTGAGCGCGATGTTCTGGCGAAGCTTCTCCGCGGTGAGCTCCGAGTCGCTCGCGTCGAGGTGCACGATGACGTCGCCCGGTTCGACGGGGTCGCCGACGCGCCGGCGCCGCTCGAGCACCCGGGCGTCGATGGGGCTCGACAGGACGTGCTCGATGGCCGGCACCACGGTGCCCGACGCGGTCAGCGAGGCCTCGAGCGGTCCCACCTCCACGCGCGCCGTGCGGACGCGGTCGCGCCGCACGGACGGCCGGAGGAGGTCGGCGCCCCAGACGAGCCCGGTGGCGAGCAGGACGAGGACGGCGGTGGCCGGCAGCCAGCGTCGCAGCTGGGCGCGGCGGCGGACGGCGGTGTCGAGCGGTCGATCCACGCCCCTCGGTTGAGCAAGCCGCGTGCCCGCGTCTGCGGCGCGATCTGCGTGTGTGGCGTCCGCGAAACGTCCGCCCCCGCACATTCCGGTGTCCGGAACCGGACAGCGCCGGGGTCAGGTCTCGAGATCGCCCCACGGTGGGGTCAGGTCTCGATTTCGACGCGCTTGGGGTCAGGTGTTCCGGGTGGCGGCTCTCGGACAGCACCTGAACAGCCATCTCGGCAAGCTGCTGCGGCTCACGGCGGACGGGCAGCCCGCTCCGGGCAACCCCTTCGCGGACCTGGCCGACGCGCGACCCGAGATCTGGATGCTCGGCCACCGCAACGTACAGGCGGCCGCTTTCGATGCGCAGGGCCGGCTGTGGGTGGTGGACCACGGCCCGCAGGGTGGCGACGAGGTCAACCTCATCGAACGCGGACAGGACTACGGGTGGCCCCTCGTCACCTTCGGCGAGGAGTACTCCGGCGATCCGGTGCCCGATGCCGTCACGACGAGGGAGGGCCTCGTCGATCCCGTGTACTACTGGGACCCGGTGATCGCACCGTCGGGCGCGGTGTTTCATTCGGGCGAGGCTGCGCCCGGGTGGCGCGGCAACCTCTTCGTGGGAGCCTTGCGCGACGAGGCCCTCGTGCGGCTGGTCCTGGACGGCGATCGGGTCGTCGGCGAGGAGCGCCTGCTGACCGACAGGGGCCAGCGGATTCGCGACGTGCGGGAGGGCGCGGGCGGCGTGCTCCATGTCGTCACCGATGACGACGACGGGGAGCTGCTCAGAATCAGGCCGAGGTAGGGGCGCCCGTCGATTCATCGACAATTCACGCGCCGTTCACGACGCGTGCGGTGCTGGTCCCGTCTCATACGCTGGTGCCGCCCCCGGCGAACGGGTCTCCGGGCGTGCGGTACGAGACCATCATGACCAGCACTGCCGCACGACCGTTCGACACGACGCACGCCTCTGCCCTCGAGCCGCACCGCCTCACGCTGGCGTCCGGGCTGTCGCTCGAGTACGTGGACCACGGGCACGCCGACGGCGTCCCTGTCGTCCTCCTGCACGGCGTCACCGACTCCTGGCGCTCGTTCGAGCCGCTGCTGCCGCACCTGCCGCCACGGATTCGCGCGATCGCCGTGTCGCAGCGGGGGCACGGCGGCTCGGACAAGCCCGCCACCGGCTACCGGGCCGCCGACTTCGCGCGCGACGTCGCAGAGCTGCTCGACGCGCTCGGCGTTCCGTCGGCGTTCGTCGCCGGGCACTCCATGGGGGCGACGCACGCCGCACGCGTCGCGCTCGACTATCCGGGGCGCGTGCGCGGCCTGGTCCTCCTCGGGGCCTTCGCGTCGTACCGTCACTGCCCGGAAATCCTGGACTTCCATGCGGGCGTCGTGTCGTCGCTCAGCGACCCGGTGCCGGACGAGCTGGTCCGCGAGTTCCAGCAGAGCACGCTGGCGCAGCCCGTGCCGCCCGCCTACTTCGAGACGGTGGTCGCGGAAAGCCTGAAGGTGCCCGCGCACGTGTGGCGCCAGACGTTCGAGGCGCTCCTCGACGACGAGTGTGCGGCGGAGTGGGACGCCATTGCCGCGCCGACGCTGCTGCTGTGGGGCGCGCGCGACGCCTTCAGCCGCCTCGTGCAGCAGTACGCGCTGCTGGAAGCCATCGCGGACACGCGGTTCATCACGTACGAGCGCGCCGGCCACGCGCTGCACTGGGAGGAGCCCCTGCAGGTGGCCGCCGACATTGTCGCCTTCACGGAGGGACGACAGGCAGGTACGCGCACGCGCTGAGCGAGGGGGCTCTCTCGTGCGGGGCGCTACTGTCGATCGTCTGCGACGCTGCAGAAGCCGGAACGTCCGCGGCAGGTCAACTCCCGGCCGCGTGCAGCGGACCGACAGCGTGATGTATCGAGCCCGCGCGCCGTGCGTGACGTCCCTGCCGGCGGCTCGTAGCTCATGATGCTACTCGTCCAGCGTCACCTGAATGACATGACGCAGGGGCTCACGGCGTCTGTCATCCGCAGCCTCTATCACGAGCGCGTAAGTGCCTGGTACCGCGTTACGCGTAGACAGCACACCGGTGACACTGGCGCGTTCGCGGCCTTCGTCTGGCTCGACGAGCGCGCCGCTGCGCGCCACGGTCGTGCCCTGTGCGTCCATGAGCGACACGTGCACCTGCACGCGTCCGTCCGCTACTACCCGGCCGTTGACGTGCGTCTGCACGACGAGCGGTGTGCCGACCTCGAACCGGCGTCGCAGCGTGAGGTAGCGGGAACGTGCGCCCTCGGTGCCGCCGATGCCGACGAGCATCGGCGTATCCATGGTCAGGCCCCGTCCAGGCGGCGCGATGGTGATGCTCTCGGTCACCAGTCCCGTGTGAAGGCCGTCGGCCGTGACCGCCGCCACGCGGAGTTGATGCCGACCACGCGTGAGTGGCAGATCGAACGACATCTCCCAGCCGTCGCCCACCGCGGGGTGGTCGAAGCGCACCCCACGCTCGTTCGACACGCGGCCCTCGGCATCGGCGGTCATCAGGCCCACGTGTACGGGCTGTCCTTTGGCCGTCGCTGGCTCGACTCGAATCACCACAGTCGCGCGCCCGCTCCTGGCTGACGTCGGCGGCGCTGTCACGGCTGCGCTCACGGCAAGCGGTCCCTGCGGTACGACGCTGCGGAGCAGATCGCCGAGCACGGCGTCGGGTGATGTCGACGGCGCGGTCAGCGCGTCGCCGTTCGCGGCATCCGGGACGATGTAGCCGCGCCGCGCGTGCACACGCAGGCCATCGCGTCTGACCCGCACGTCGATGCGATGACGTCCGCTGACGCGTGCTACCGGCGAGTCGTAGGCGAGCAGGTAGGCGGCGCTGTTCTGCCGCACCACGTCGGCCAGCACGACCTCGTGGTCGTTCACGTCGACGATCCAGCGCCCGCCGCTCTCGCGGGCCATCTGGTCGAGCGTCACGCCCGCGTGCTCGTCGTTGTCGACGCTGACGATGTTGCCGCCGAGCACGAGCGTGCCTCCCGGGGCCTTGTCCGGCGCGAAGGGCAGCTCGTCGGGATGCACGGGATAGACGGCGACGTCCGCCGCGAGCACGGCCTCCAGCGCCTCGCGCTGCGTCCTGCGGCCAACGTCGGGATCCAATGGCGTCGCGCCCATGTCCTCGGTCACCCAGAACAGTACCTTGCGGCGCGAGCCGGCCGACGACAACAGGTCGGCAATCGCGCGCACGGTCTGCAACCGGCGCACGGCGCGCATGGGATCGACACAATCGAGGGAGTTGTTGGCGTGCGACCCGACGCCGCACGGCGTGCCCACGGCGCTCGACGGCGTGGTGATGTACTCGCCCATACGCAGCATCGGCCGGCCTTCGACGAGCTGTCCACGAAGCGAGCGCACCTTGTCGAAGTGCTCGGCGTTCCGTGGCGTCAGCGTGAGGTGCGTCCCGTTGACGCCGCTCGTCGACACGACCGCGACCAGTGCGGGGGGCGGAATCGCGTCGAGCAGCCCCGTGGCGCCACGGATGGCACGATGCGCGCGGTTCGCTCTAATGTTGAGGTCGTCGAGCAGCAGGACGAAGACCGGGGCCTCCGCGACGCCGACATTGGTGGCGAGCGTCTCGCGACGAGCGCCAGGCACGTGCACCTGGGCGGTCTGACGCTCGGGTGCACTCACGACCTGCCGGAAGCTGACGAGCGGCCGCTGCTGGCCGTCCTCGAATACCTCGAAGTCATTTGCGGAGAGGTCCAGCACGGGCGCGCCGGATCGATCCACGACGATTGCCGACACCTCGACGAGCGTCGTCTCGGCCCGGAAGGTCGGTTGGGCAGGCGCTGTCGGCGGAGTGGGAGGCTGCGCGCCGACGTGGGCGACGCCGGCACAGCACAGACACACGGCCGCCAGAAGCGAACGCCGCGCCAGTGGCATGAGAGAGCGAAGTGTATCGGATCGCGCCTCAGTCCGCTGCCACTGCCACCTTCGCCGGCCGCAGGACCTCCTCGCCGATCAGGTAGCCGGGGGTGATGACGCCTGCGACGTGGCCATCGGGATACGCCTCGGTGGGGGCGACCGTGCTGATGGCGTCGTGGCGGGTCGGATCGAACGGCTGGCCCAGGCACTCCATGCGACGGATGCCGTAGCCGGCGAGCTTCGCCAGGAAGCGTTGCTGCACCATCTCGACGCCGGTCAGGATCGGCGAGTTGCCGCCGGCGGCCCGGGCCGCCTCGATCGCGCGGTCCAGGTCGTCGACGACCTCGAGCAGGTCGACGAAGAACGCCCGGCGCGCCAGCTCGGCGTCGCGCGCCACTTCCTTCCGCATCCGGGCGCGCGCCTCGTCGAACTCCTGCTGGGCCTGCTTGTACTGGGTGATGTACTGCTGCAGCAGGTCGTTCTTCTCCGCGAGCTGCTGCTCGAGCTCCTGGACGTAGGTGGGCTTGTCCGGCGCCCACGTCTCCTCGTCGACGGGCGTGCCGTCCTCGCTCACGGGCCGTGCCCACCACCGTCGATCGACGACCTTTACCGGTTCTTCGGACATGGAAGTGATGCCTGGGTCTGATGCGTGATGCTTGATGCCCAATGCGCAATGCCTGACGGCTGATGCTTCATGCCAGAGAAGGTCACGCCAGACATGCCCCTTGCCTCATGCCCACTCGCTCGACGGGCCAGAGACGGCATGGGCGCTGAGGCGCCATGCCGGATGCCCGGGTGCCTGATGCCTGCCGCGCCTCCATCAGCGCAGCCGCCCACAACGCATCAAGCATCAGGCATCGAGCATCAGGCATGAAGCATCAGGCATGAAGCATGACTACGCGTCTGCCGGCTCCGGCTGCGGTGCCGCCGGCGCGGGCGTCGAGACGATGTCGAAGGCGAGGGCATCGCCTTCGAGGCGGATCCTGACCGAGCCGCCGTGCTCGAGCCGACCGAAGAGGATCTCGTCGGTCAGCGGATCGCGCACCTCCGACTGGATGACCCGCGCGAGCGGGCGGGCCCCGTAGACGGGGTCGTAGCCCTTCTGGGCCAGCCACGTCCGGGCCTCGGGCTCGAGCGTGATCGCCACGCGCCGCTCGGCGAGCTGCGCCTCGAGCTGCAGGATGAACTTCTCGACGATGGTCTCGACCACCGACATCGGCAGCGCGCTGAACGACACGATGGCGTCGAGGCGGTTGCGGAACTCGGGGCTGAAGATGCGCTCAAGCGCCTGCTTGGCCCGGCCCTTCGCCGCGTTCGGCGAGATCCCGGCCGCGAAGCCGACCTGCGACTGGCTCATCTCGCGCGAGCCCGCGTTGGACGTCATGATCAGGATGACCTGCCGGAAGTCCGCCTTCCGCCCGTTGTTGTCGGTCAGCGTGGCGTGGTCCATGACCTGGAGCAGGACGTTGAAGACGTCGGGATGCGCCTTCTCGATCTCGTCGAGCAGGAGCACCGCGTACGGGTCCTTGCGGATCGCGTCCACCAGCAGGCCGCCCTGCTCGAAGCCGACGTATCCCGGGGGCGCGCCGATGAGCCGCGCGACCGCGTGCTTCTCCATGTACTCCGACATGTCGAAGCGCACGAACTGGTTGCCCAGGTGGATGGCCAGCTGCCTGGCGAGCTCGGTCTTGCCGACGCCCGTCGGGCCGGTGAACAGGAACGACCCCGCCGGCTTGTCGGGCTGGCCGAGGCCCGCGCGAGCCCGCTTGATGGCGAGGGCCACGGCCTTGACCGCCTCGTCCTGGCCGAAGACCACGCGCAGGAGCTGGTCCTCGAGCGTGCGCAGCCGCTCCTTGTCGGACGCCAGTGCCTGCTTGTCGGGAATCCGCGCCATCCGGGCGATGACCCGCTCGACGTCCGGGACGTCCACCGTCGTCGGCGGCGCCTCGGCGGGCTGAACGGCCTGCGCGTCGGTCCCTCCCGCCGGGGCCGGAGCGGCGGCCGGCTGCTGGAGTCGCATCACGGCGCCCGCCTCGTCGATGACGTCGATGGCGCTGTCTCGACCGCCTGGTGGCGGCGGGGAAGATGAAGCCCGAAGCGGCGCTGGCCGCGCGGCTGACGTTGATGGCGCTGGGGCGCGGCGACGGCGCCACCGGCGAGACGGTGCTGGCGGTGCCGATCAGCCTTCGCCAGGGGATGCTTTACCTGGGGCCGATCCCAATAGTCCCGATCGCTCCGGTTCTCTAGCGTCGAAGGAGCCGGCCTGGTGCGCCTCGATGACGCCGCGGCGAATCTCCCGCGTGCGACGGAACAGGTTTTCCAGCGTGTCGCCCTCGCCCCAGCGGATCGCGC
>CAYSHC010000061.1:0-21546 GCA_964430855.1 uncultured Vicinamibacteraceae bacterium | reverse complement strand
ACCGCGCCGTCACCCACGCGATAGGCGTAGAGCGTGCCCGGGCGCAGCAGGGTGAACCTGGCCTCGTGGTAGTACACCGTGCGGTTGCCCACCTGGACGGGGGTCGTCCGCGCCGGCGACCGCCGCGCGAGGGCACCGAGCGCCGGGTTCGCGCTGGCGTCGACGAGCTCCGCAAATGCCTCGTCCACACGGACGTCGGTCCGCCAGGTCACCGCCTGCGACCGCGACGGGTCGTCGCGCCAGGTCAGCACGACTCGCTGCGGGAGGCGCGCGGCGTCGGCGCGCGCTTCGCGGGCCTCGACCGCCGCCGCGGCCGGGACGTCGTCTGCCGGCACCCGCGTCGCGTCCTGCGCGAGCACGATGCCGAGCGAACATACGACGCCGAGGACGCCTGCGGTGCTGGCGGTGAGCCATCGCATGACCGCCATGATCACTGATACCGTCTGGCTATGCCAAGTCTCGCCACCGTCGCCACGCCCGCGCTCGTCATCGACCTGCCCACGCTGCAGCGGAACGTCGAGCGCATGCAGCGGCTGGCCGATGCCGGCGGCAAGCGGCTGCGTCCGCACGGAAAGACCCACAAGAGCCCGGAGATCGCCGCGCGCCAGACCGCGGCAGGTGCCGTCGGCCTGTGCTGCGCCAAGCCCGGCGAGGCCGAGGTGTTCGTGCGGGGCGGCGTGGAGGACATCCGGATCGCCTATCCCGTCGCGCCCGTCCACGTCGACCGCCTGCTCGCGCTTGCCGACACCGCACGGGTGTCGTTCGTGGTCGACACTCTGGAGGTGGCCCGCGCCTGGTCGGACGCGCTGAAGGCCCGCGGCACGTCCCTCCCCGTCGTCGCGAAGATCGACGTCGGCCTGCACCGCTGCGGATTCGAGCCTGATCACGAGGACGTGCGGGCCGCCATCCGCGAACTGTCGGCGCTGCCAGGCCTCGAGCTGGAGGGACTCCTGAGCCACGCGGGCCATGCCTACGGGGCGTCGAGCCGCGACGGGATTGCAGATATCGTCGCCGCCGAGGCGGCGCTGCTCGGGCGCATCAGGGGCGAGGCGCGCGAGGACGGCATCGACCTGCGCGAGATCAGCGTCGGCTCCACGCCGTCGGCCGAGGCCAGCATGCAGGCGCCGGGCGTCACCGAGGTGCGCCCGGGCAACTACGTCTTCTGCGACCGCATGCAGGTCGGCCTCGGCTCGGCAACCTGGGACGACTGCGCGCTCACCGTCCTCGCCAGCGTCGTGTCGGCCGGGCACGACCGCGTGGTGTTCGACTGCGGCAGCAAGGTGCTGTCAACCGACGGCGTGCGTGGCTTCGTCCCCATGGAGGGGTACGGCGCCGTGCTGGGCGAGGACGGCCGTCCGGACGAGACGCTGCTCATCGAGCGGCTCTCCGAGGAGCACGCCGTGGCGCGCGTGCGTGGCACGACGTCACTGCGCCCCGGGTCTCGCGTACGGATCGTGCCGAATCACGCCTGCGTCGTCGCGAACCTCGCCGACAGCTACGTGCTGGCGGAGGGCGAGGAGGTCGTCGGCCAGCTGCCGGTCGCCGCGCGTGGCCGGGTCGTCTGAGCGTGGTACCATCCGCTCGCGATGCCTTCCTCGCGTCACACCGGCGAAGCGCTCGGCCTCATCGAGACCCGCGGTCTCGTGGGCATGATCGAGGCGACCGATGCCATGCTCAAGACCGCCAACGTCGTCTTCGTGGGCTGGCAGAAGGTGGACGCCGGCCTGGTGACGTCGATCGTACGCGGTGACGTCGCGGCCGTGAAGGCGGCCACCGACGCCGGGGCCGCCGCCGCGCGGCGCGTGGGCGAGCTGGTGGGCGTGCATGTCATCCCCAGACCCGCCGACGACGTCGAGCAGATCTTCCCGATCGGCTGACGTCCCGAACCTACTCGGCGAAGACGGCCGTGCCGCTGGCCGACACCATCAGCATGCTCCCGCCCTGCCCGATCGTCTCGTAGTCGAGATCCACGCCGACGACGGCGTTGGCCCCCAGCGCAGCCGCCTGCTGCGCCATCTCCTGCACGGCTAGGTCCTTCGCCTTCCTGAGCTCGTTCTCGTAGGCCGCCGAGCGTCCGCCGACGATGTCGCGGATGTTGGCAAACAGGTCGCGGAAGATGTTCGCGCCGAGGATCGCTTCGCCCGTGACGAGGCCGAGATACTTCGTGATGGTGCGGCCCTCGAGTGTCGGGGTGGTCGTGACGAGCATGGTCCAGTGGCTCCTGTCTGGTGCGGGACGGGCGGCCGCGCGCAGCGATGCGACAGCCCGGGGTTACTTGTCGGGCGCGACAAACGGCGCGACCAGCCGCTCCACGGTCTCGGCGCCGTCGACGTCCTTCTGCGTGACGCCGCCAGCCGTGTGCGTCCAGAACCGTACCGTGAGGCGCCGGTACTCGAGCCGCAGGTCGGGATGGTGGTCGGCCGCCTCGGCCGCGAACGCGATGCGCGTAACGAGCGCCACCGCATCGCCGAAGCTCGTCACGGTGTACTGCTTCTCGATGGCATCGCCCTCACGCGCCCAGCCGGGCAGCCGCGCCAGTGCCTCGTCGAGCTGCCGGGTGTCGAGTCTGTCGGACATCGATCGGTCCTCCTGACGTCACAGTCCGAACCTCGCGGGCCGGACCGCTTCGGGGATAGGCACGTCGCGTCGGGCGACGATGTCGCACACGAGACGGGCAGTGAGCGGCGCGAGCAGGATGCCGTTGCGGTAGTGGCCGGTCGCGAAGACGAGCGAGGGCATGCGGCTCGACGGGCCGATGAGCGGCAGGCCGTCGGGCGACCCCGGCCGCAGGCCCACCCGCACCTGCGAGAAGGTCGCGTGCTCGAGGGCAGGGACCAGCGCCTGGGCCGCGAGCGCAAGCGTCGTCACGCCAGACAAGGTGGCGCGCTGGTCGAATCCGACGTCCTCGACCGTCGCGCCGACGAGAAGCTCGTCGCCCCACGGCACGAGATAGCACTGCTCGCCCCAGAGGGCGCGGCGCAGCGAGGGGCCCGTCGCGAGGAGTCGCAGGAGCTGCCCCCGCACCGGCTTGGTCGGCGGCGCCTTGTGGCCGTCGATGGGCAGCGTCGTGGACCACGCGCCTGACGTGACGATCACCCACGGCGCGCTGTGCGTGCCCGAATGCGTCTCGACGCGGAAGAGCGGTCCCTCGGTGTGCACCTGCGCGACACGCTCGGGCTGCGAGAAGCGCGCGCCGCGATGCACGGCCGCGAGACGGAGCGCGTCCACGAGGTCGCGGACGCGGATGGTGCCGTGCACCGGGATGAACAGGCCCGCACGCTGCGCCGCCGAGACCGTCGGCTCGAGCTCGCGCAGGCGGTCGCCGTCGACGAACTCGCACGGCACCCCCTGCGTGGAGAGCCGTTCGGCCTTGCCGGCGAGACGCTCGACGCCGGCGTCGGTGGCGGCCACCTCCAGCGTCCCGTCGCGCACGTAAGGGATGTCGAACCCGGCGTCGCTGCGCACGGTCTGCACGAAGGCGTCGTACATCTCGAGGCTCTCCACCCCGAGCGCCTGCAGCGCCGTGTGGGGTGACGCCTCGATGTGCGGTGCCAGCACGCCTGCCGACGCCTGTGACGCCCCGGCGCCCGGCGTGTTGGCGTCGAGGACGAGCACGGCGGCGTCCTCGCGGGCGAGCGCGTGCGCCACGGCACAGCCGATGACGCCGGCCCCAATGACGATGACATCGGGGGCTGAGTTCACCCCGTCAGTCTAGCGCGCCAGGGCGACGGGAGGATCAGCGTCGCGGCAGGTTGCGCACCTGCGCCTGGTACGAGTAGTCGGGGGCGGGCGCGCCGGAAGAATCGGCTGTGGTCGCCGTGACACCGTACGAGCCGGTGATGGTGCCCACCGTTGGGTCGAAGGTCGCGCGGAGATTCGACACCGTCAGCTGACGTGTGGTCAGCGCGAGCGACTCGTTCGTGGAGCCGGAGAGCGTGAGCACGTCGCCGTCGGTCACCTCGCCGGACATGATCACCGTCAGGCCCGGTTCGAGCGCGTCCTCGAACGTGCCCGTGACGACGTTGCCCTCCTGTTCGAGCACGAGCGTGACCGGCGCGTGCAGCGTGCCCGGTGGCGGCGACGCCGCGCACAGCGGCGACCTGGAGGCCGGCCCGCAGCTCGGCTGCGCACGCACCACCGGCCCCGACCAGGTGCCGGCATAGTCGGAGACGACGCGCAGCGTCGCCTGCCCCGTCGCGGAGCCCGTCGAGGCCGTCAGCGTGACGAGACCGGCCCGCCTGGCGAGCACGGTGCCCGTGGCGTCCACGGTGGCCACGGTGCCGTTGCTGGTCGACCATACGACGCCGGTGGCCGGCGTTCCCGCCGTGGCGGCCACGGCCGTCGTCGTGTCGCCGGCCTTCAGGACGCTTGCGCCGAGCGTCACCTGCAGCGAACCGGACGGCGCCGTCGGCGAGGAGTTCGACTCGCAGGCGGCGGCCGCCACCAGCAGGCCGCACGCAAGCAGCCGTTCGAGGCGGCGCATCAGGGAGGGCATCACGTGCACGTCCGCGACTGTAGCAAGATGGCTGGTACGCGGGAAAGCCACGTGCACATCCTCGACAGCTCCGTTCCGCTCGCCGCCATCACGGCGTCCATCCGCGCCGCGCGGCACCCCGGGCACGATCCGGCGCGCTGGGCCCTGCCCCTCGTCGAGGCAGCCGACAGGGTGGCTGGTGGCGCGTGGCAGCGCGTCGCGCTCGACCTGGATGAGGCGTGGACGCTGTGGCTGCCCCCGCATGCGGGCGAGCCGTGCCATGGCGACACCATGACGCTCGGCGACGGACGAGGCATGCGCCTGGGTGACACGGTCGCCTGGCTCGAGGCGCAGGCCGACGCATACGCGCAGGCCAACCCGTCCTGCTGGAGCCGCATCGTCAGCGCGCGCGACGGCGACTGGGCGCCGCTCGTCGTCGCGCCGTTTGCCGTGGGAGACCGGACGGCGCCGCCGGCAGGCACGAGAACGGCGGGCATCGTCATTGACGGGCTGCACCGCGCGCTGGGCTGGGGCCTCCGCCACGCGCGACGTCCTCGGGCCACTCCAGTGGTGTCGGCCTCGACGACCGCGGCCGGAGACGAAGCTGTCCCTGTGCTGGAGGCGTTCGTGCCGTCAGACGTGACGGCGGCGCGTCGCTGAGCTCAGCGCCGGTCGTCGGCTCGACCTCGAGCCACGCCGTGGCTGCGCACATGGTCCGGAGCCGCGCCCCGGGCGATGCCGGGGGTGACGGACCGTCCCGTGTCGGGCGTATCCGCCCGGCCGCTGGCGCGGGTCCGGGCGCCGGCCTTCGCCGCACCCGTGTCCGTGGTCGCCCGCGGCCCCAGCTCACCGGGGTGGAAACCCTTCGGCGCGTGGCGGATGTCGTCGACGGTCGGCGCGCCGGGCCGTCCGGTGGCGCGGGCCGCGCCGGCGGGGCCGGGCCGCGTCCGCGGTCCGAGCGACGACTCGAAGGGCGGCAGCGCTGCGTCCCGGTGACCATGACGGTGGTGACGCCGCGGCACGTGGATGTACACGGGCACCGCCACCGGGACAGCCGTGACGACGGCGTCGGAACAGCCGTCGAGATGTGACGACGCTCCTGCCGACGCCTCCTCACCACATGCGGGCGCCGCATGGCCGTCGCCGCGGCCGGCACGGACGAGGGCGCCGATGACGCGGTCCGACAGCCCGTGGGCCTTGAGGTCGAGCAGGTCGGCCTCCGTGAGCTCGAACGGCCCGCCGTCCACCTCGATCAGCGGGACCAGGACCTCGTCGCCAAGACCGGCGCGGTGCAACGCGATCAGGTCGTGAAGCGTCAGGTCCCCGGCGCGGGCCGCTGCGGGCGCCGCCACGAGGAGTCCTCCAGCCAGGGCGAGGGACAGAATCCACGTCATACGCATGCCGGCGACGCTCCTTTCACGGAGAATTGACGTGCAAACGGCTGGCCAGGACGGTAGCGGCCGTGCCCGGGCGGCGGTCGTGGCGGCGGCACCGCGAGGGGACGTCCCGCCTGTGTCCGCGCGAGGACGAGACTGTCCTGACGATAGGGCGCGAGGCCGGCTCGTCACCGGGCGCGACGGATTGCACCCCGAGATGTTGTGGTGTGAAACGATTCGCCGGCGGCATGCCGTTTGCTCTGTCAGTCAACCGAAGGCGCCGTCCCCGCTACCGGGTCTGCGCGGCGCCCGGAGTACCGCCATGGAACATCGAAGCTTCAGTCCCGTCGTGTTGGCGGGCGGCCTCCTGGCCGCCGCGCTCGTGGGCTTCGTCGCGGCGCGCCAGCTGACCGGGCCTGACGCGTCGTCAGCCTCGGCGCCCGTCGCGCTCGAGGTAGCGCCGGAAGCCAGCTCGCTGCCCGAAGCGCCGGCCGTCACCGAGGCCACCGAAGCCACTATCGAGCCAGCTGCCGAGGCAGGCGCCGCGGCTGCAACGCCCGCGCCACAGGCAACGAACCCGGCCAGGGCCGAGGCGACGACCAGGCCGGCGGCTCGCAGCGTGTCCCGAGCGGCAGATCCCGCGCCGAACCGGACGGCGCGCGCAACGCCTGCGCCAGCGGCGTCGCGGTCGGCCCGGGCGCCCGTGGCGGCGCCGGCCGCCGAGCGTCCAGTCGAGGTGGCGAGCGCGGAGCCGACGTGGAGCCGCCCGTTCCCGCCGCCCGCGGCGGCAGAAAGCCTTCCCGCGCGCACGGCGCCCCTTATCGACGCGCCGCCTCCGCCGCCGGTCACCCGCACCGTCACGTTGCCTGCCGACGCCGTCGTCGGCCTCCAGATCGAGCGGACCGTCTCCTCCGCCAGCGCGGCGGTGGAAGACGACGTGACCGCGCGCGTGACGCGTGACGTCATTGTTGACGGGGTGGTGGTGATCCCCGCGGGGACGCGCGTCAACGGCAGCGTGACACTGGTGGACGAGGGCGGCAAGGTGCGCGAACGCGCGCGGCTTGGCGTGCGCTTCCACACGGTCGTGTTCGCCGATGGCACCGAAGTGCGGTTGCCGACCGAGACCATCTACCGCGACGGCGAGTCGCCCGCGGGACGAAGCACGGCGAAGATCGGCGGCGGCGCGGCCGCAGGCGCGCTGATCGGCGCCATCCTCGGCGGCGGCAAGGGCGCGGCAATCGGCGCGGCCGTCGGCGCGGGCGGGGGCACCGCGGCGACCATGGCTGGCGGCCGTCGGCCGGCGACGCTGCCCGCGGGCCAGACGCTGACGGTCCGCCTCTCGGATCCAGTGACGCTCGACGTGCCGCGCTGAGCCCGGCCGCACGGCCGTGCGTCTCCCCGCACGTGCAGGCCTTCTATACTGGCGGCATGGTCCGCGCATGCACCGTCTGGGGGCTGGCGCTCGTGCTGCCGTTCGTCGTACAGGGGGCTGCCATGGGTTTGTCGGATCGGGACAGTCACGCCGCTCGGGCATCTTCGCAGGCAGAGCAGGCCGGGCCGCCGGGCGCGTCCAACTTCACGCGCGTGGATGCCACCGTCGCCTGTGGCGGGGCGACCGAGCCTGAAGCCTTCAGGATCCTGGCGGCCGAGGGCTTCCGCTCCGTCATCAACCTGCGGCTGCCCAGCGAGCCCGGCGTTGCCGAGGAGGCAGCCGTCGTCGAAGGCGCGGGGCTTCGGTACATCCACCTGCCGCTCGACGGCAAGGCGCCCGATCCCGAGGTGGCCGAGCAGTTCCTCGAGGTCATCGCCGACCCGACACTCGCCCCGGTCTACATCCACTGCGCATCGGCCAATCGCGTCGGCGCCATGTGGGCCATCAAGCGGGTCGTGCACGACGGCTGGACGCGGGAGCGGGCCCTGGAGGAAGCGGCGACCATCGGCCTCACGAGCCCGACGCTCGTCGAATACGTGCACCGCGTGCTCGATGCCCGGGCGCGGTGAGGGGCAGACACTCCGCATGCCGTCCGCGACGCCCCCTGCCGGCGACATGCCGGCGGACGACTTCCGCGCAGCAGGCCACGCCCTCGTCGACTGGATCGCGAACTACCTCGAGCACGCCGGCGACTACCCGGTGCTCGCGCAGGTCGCCCCGGGCGACATTGCGCGGGCGCTGCCGGCGGAGGCGCCGGCGCACGGCGAGCCGTTCGCGCGCGTCATGGACGACGTCGAGCGCGTCCTCGTCCCGGGCCTGACGCACTGGAACAGCCCGAACTTCTTCGGGTACTTCGCCATCACGGCCAGCGCGCCGGGGATCCTGGCCGACTTCCTGTCGTCGGCGCTGAACCAGCAGGCCATGCTGTGGCGCACGTCGCCGGCGGCCACCGAGCTCGAGTCGGTGACGCTCGGATGGCTGCGCCGGCTGCTCGGGCTGTCCGACGCGTTCGGCGGCGTCATCTACGACACGGCCTCCGTTTCGACGCTGCACGCGCTGGCGGCGGCGCGGGAACGCGCCGTCCCCCGCGTCCGCGAGCACGGCCTCGCCGGACGCAGCGACCTGCCGCGCTACACGGTGTACTGCTCCACGCAGGCTCACTCGTCGGTGGAGAAGGCGGTCGTCCTGCTCGGCCTCGGCCATGCCGCCGTGCGTCACGTGGAAACGGATGCCGACTTCCGGATGGCGCCGGACGCACTGGCGGCGGCGATTGCCGCGGACCGCGCCGCCGGCCTTGCGCCGCTCGCCGTTGTCGCCACGACCGGGACGACGTCCACGACCAGCGTGGACCCCGTGCCGGCCATCGCCGACCTGTGCGAACGCGAAGGCATATGGTTACACGTTGACGCGGCGTACGGCGGTCCCGCGGCGCTCGTGCCGGGCATGGAATGGGTGCTCGCGGGCGTCGATCGCGCGGACTCGGTGGTGGTCAACCCCCACAAGTGGCTGTTCACGCCGTTCGACCTCAGCGTGCTCTACTGCCGGCACATGCCGCTGCTGCGCCAGGCGTTCTCGCTGGTGCCGGAGTACCTGAAGACGCCAGAGGCGGATGCGCCAAACCTCATGGACACGGGGATCCAGCTGGGGCGTCGGTTCCGCGCGCTAAAGCTCTGGTTCGTCATGCGCTTGTTCGGCGCCGAGGGCCTGCGCGAGCGGCTTGCCGAGCACCTCAGGCTCGCCCGGCTCTTCGCGTCGTGGGTGGACGGCGCGCGAGACTTCGAGCGCCTGGCGCCCGTCCCGCTGAGCGTCGTGTGCTTCCGCGCGCGCCCACCGGCGCTGGCGCAGGACGCGCACGCGCTCGACGCGTTCAACGCGACGCTGATGGACGAGCTCAACGCCTCGGGGCGGCTCTTCCTCTCGCACACCCGCATCAACGGCGCCTTTGCGCTGCGCCTGGCCATCGGCAACATCCGCACGACCGAGGCGCACGTCGCCGATGCGTGGCAGCGCATCCAGACCACTGCCGCCTCCCTCACTGTGTAAGCTCTTCCGAACCTGTCCAGCAGGTGACATCGCCTCGCGTCACCGTGACAGCCCCAACACGACACGGGTACTGACGCTGCGGGGGTGCGCCAACGGCATCGCCCTTGCACGGCGAACAATCGGACGCGGCGCGGACGCCGTGTCGTTCATCTGCTCGGAGACGCACCTCATGCGCATCGCATCGTTCATATCGCTGTTCACGTTTCTCGTCGCGCTCGGCCAGCCGTCCACGGCGCGTGCCGATGTCCTCATCACGCCGTTTGCCGGCGTGAGCTTCATCGACGACGACTCGAAGCGCAACTTCGGGGCGTCGATCGGGTTCGGGGGTCTGATCGGCTTCGAGGTGGATGCAAGCCAGACACGCATCGGCTCGTACGAGGAAGTGCCGCTCGTCGACCTCACGGCGGACATCACGACCATCATGGCCAATCTCGTCGTGCGCGTGCCGGCCGGTCCCGTGCAGCCGTACGCGTCGGGTGGTGCGGGGCTCATGCGCCTCTCCGGCGACGTGCGCGTGCCGTTCCTCGGCACCGTCGCGAGTGCTTCCGCCCGTGACTGGGGAATGAACGTCGGCGGCGGCGTCCACCTGTTTCCGTCGGACAACTTCGGCATCCGCGGGGACGTGCGCTACTTCCGCAGCCTCGCCGACCTGTCGATCAGCGATCTCGCCGACATCGGCGGGATCGACGACCTGCCGCTGCCGAAGCTCGATTTCTGGAGGGCGACGGTCGGCATCACGTTCAAGTTCTGATGATGCGCAGGACAACGTCCCGGCGGTCTCGACACGTGGGCTCGGGGGATACTGAGGTGATGTCTGGTGACTGCGGTCGAAAGGCCATGGCGCGGAGCCTGGCCGTCGTGCTGGTGGCCGCGCTGGCGCTCCTGGCGCCGGTCGGCGCGCGGGCGGATGTCCTGCTGACGCCGTTTGCCGGCCTCAGCTTCGTCGATGGCGAAACGAAGGGGACCTACGGCGGGTCGCTCGGCATGGGCGGGCTCATCACGCTCGAGGCTGACGTCTCGCGCACCCACCTCGGCAAGGTGACGACGCCGGCCTTCGACCTGGACGTCCGTGCGACGTCCTACATGGGCCACGTGATGGTCCGACCGCCGTTCGGGTCGGTGCAGCCGTACGTGCAGGCGGGCGCAGGCCTGCTGCGGCTGTCCGGGCGGTTCGACCTGCCGTTCGACGGCGCGCTCGGCGATGCCACGAAGTCGAAGGTCGCCTACTCGCTGGGCGGCGGCCTCATGATCTTCTTCACGCCGGCCATCGGGCTGCGGGGCGACGTGCGCTACATCCGCCCCGTCGGCGACCTCAGGGTGAGCGACCTCGTCTCGTTGCCGACCTCTGGCGAGGTGCCGGACGGCCGGCTCGACTTCACGCGGGCGACCGCCGGGCTGGTGGTCAGGTTCTAGTTCATACGCGGCGGCCGACTCCGACCCGCGGGCGGCCGCGATCGTCTTCCACAGTGGGGCATCGCCTGGCGGCCGTCGGCCGGCAGCGCGTCACGCCCTTGATTCATACCGTGCCAGGAGGCACCCGACTCATGCGTAAGATCTTCATTGCGTGCATGCTGCTGACGTTCGCGGCGGCGGTTCCGGCATCGGCGCAGACCAATGGCCTGATCACGCCGTTCCTCGGCGTCACGTTCGACACTCCGACCGACGAGAACCGCCTGGTGTACGGCGGCGCCGTCGGCTTTGCCGGTCCCATCGTCGGGTTCGAGCTCGATTACGGGTACTCGCCCAACTTCTTCGAGGCCGAGGACGACTTCGGCGAGTTCGGGAGTGAGGGCAGCGTCACCACGCTGATGGGGAACGTGCTCGTCTCCCTGCCCAACCGCAAGGTGAAGCCGTACTTCACGGCCGGGCTCGGGCTGATGCGGACCAACCTCGACTTCACCGACATCTTCGACGATGTCTCGCGCAACGACCTCGGGGTGAATGTCGGCGGCGGCATCATGCTGTTCTTCAACGACAACCTGGGGATTCGTGGCGACGTCAGGCACTTCCGCAACCTGACCAACGACGACCCCGACGACGATTTCCCGGACCCGGGCGACTTCGACCTCGGCGACTTCACGTTCTGGCGGGCGACGGCCGGGCTGACGTTCCGGTTCTGAACGCGCGTCCCGCGGCGCCGGGGTGGCGTCGGCGGGCCCCCGGGTCTGCCGCTTCGGCGATGGCACGGCGGGTGTGGCGTCCAGCCGCCCCGCCGTTGCTGTGTCCCTCATGAACGCGGAGGTGCGAGGCGATGTGCTGGGTTTTCGTACCGCCGCGCACCGTGCCTCGACGTCCGGGTTCACGGCAGAGCTCATCCGTACGCACTGGGCGTGCGCGGATGGCCGCCGGAATGACGCGTCCCGGGCTCCTTGCGCCGCCTTGCGGGCGTCGCGCGCGGACCCAGAGCCAGCTAGTCGCCACACCCTTCCCCAGCCGTTGACGGGCTGCCGGGCTGCCCCGCTGGCAAGCCGGGTAAGATCGCTCCGCAAAGGCGCCCCACGGGATCGCAGTTCCTGCAACGTCGCAGAGGCGAGACCTGACCCCAGACCGGCCGCCTGCGAGACCTGACCCCAGCCCATGCGACTGCCGCGACGCATTACCGACATCCAGCCGCCAATCATCCCGATCCTGGGCGAACTGATCCGTGCCACGCCGGGCACCATTTCGCTCGGCCAGGGCGTCGTCTCGTACGGTCCGCCGGCGGAGGCGCTCGAGGCGCTGAAGCAGTTCGGCGCCACGCCGGCCGACCATCGCTACGGGCCCGTCGAGGGCGATCCGGCGCTGATCGAGGTCATCGCCGCCAAGCTGCGTGAAGAGAACCGCATCGACCTGACGGGCCGGCGCGTCGTCGTCACGGCCGGGGGCAACATGGCCTTCCTCAACGCCGTCCTTGCGGTCACCGACCCCGGCGACGAGGTCATCCTGCCGGTGCCCTTCTATTTCAACCACGACATGGCCGTGACGATGGCAGGGTGCCGCGCCGTGGCGGTGCCCACCGACGAGGCACACCAGCTCGACGTCGACGCGATTGCCAGCGCCATCACGCCGCGCACGCGCGCCGTCGTGACCGTGTCGCCGAACAACCCGAGCGGCGCGGTGTATCCGGCCGACGTCCTGCGCGCCGTCAATGAGCTCTGCGCCCGGCACGGGCTCGTCCACATCAGCGACGAGGCCTACGAATACTTTCTCTACGGCGAAGCCACGCACTATTCGCCGGCCTCCTCCCCCGACAGCGTCGCGCACACCATCTCGCTGTACTCGCTGTCGAAGGCCTACGGCATGGCCAGCTGGCGGATGGGCTACATGGTGGTGCCGGAGTCGCTGGCCGACGCGGTCAGCAAGGTGCAGGACACGAACCTGATCTGCCCGCCCCTCGTCTCGCAGCGGGTCGCCGCGGCGGCGCTCCGGGTCGGCCGTCGGTACTGGGAGCCGTACGTCGCGGAGCTGGGACAGGTCCGCGACGACGTGCAGCAGGCGCTCACCGCCGTTGCCGGCATCGTCGACGCGCCGCCGACGCAGGGCGCGTTCTACACGCTGCTCCGCATCCGCGGCGGCGGCGATCCGTTCGCGCTCGTGCAGGAGCTCGTGCGCACGTACCGCGTCGCGGCCGTGCCGGGCACCGCCTTCGGCCTCACCGACGGCTGCTACCTGCGGGTCTCGTTCGGCGCGCTCGAACGCGGCACCGTCGTCGAAGGCATCGGCCGCCTGGTGACGGCCCTCCGCGCCCTGGGGTCAGGTCTCGATTCGGCGCGGATGGGGTCAGGTCTCGCGTCGCAATGATCGCCGGATCTGCAACGCCGCTTCACGCCGCAGCGTCGTGCGCGGCGGGGCAATCCGGGTACGCGCCTGGCGGCATGACCGCCCTCGGCGATGCGGTCAGCGCAAGCGCCGCCCTGGCATGGAGGACGGCACGAAGCCTGACGTTCAGTGCCGCGACGCCGGCGGAATCCAAATGCGGATGCGCGTCGGGATGGCACTGGCGCAGAAGCCGCCGGCATGCCGACCGCAGCTGCGCGTCGCTGGACGTGGCGTCCACGTCGTCGGCTCCCAGCCGCCGCAGCAGCTGGATGGCCGCGAGCTGCGCTGCGGTCCGGCGGGGCGGGCGCGCGTGCGCGGTCGTGCCGGGCACCACACGCCTTCGCGTCGTGGCCGGGGCGCCAGCATGTGCAGCGCCCGACGACGCAGGCGCCGTCGGCGCTGTCGGCCGGACGCCGGCCAGCGAGACGTACGCGCGCGCCGCGGCAGCGGCGGCGACGGGAAGCGCGGGAAGCGAGGCGAGCCACACCGGCGCCAGGATGGCGCCCGCCCGTTCGGCCGTGGGCCGGGAAGAGGCACCGTCATACGCGGTGAGCTTACCGGCCAGCACCTCGATGAACGGCCGTGAGGCGCTCATGGAGGATCATTCGGCGTGGACGGCAGCAGCTTGAGCGACGCCGGGCCTGCCGCGGCACCGCGTCTGCCGGGCGGCATGTCCGCGGGACCATGGCTGGTGCTCGCGGCCTCCGTGCTCTGGGGGACGACGGGGACGTCCCAGGCTCTCGCGCCTGCTGCCGCGTCGTCGCTGGCGATCGGGAGCCTGCGCCTGACGCTCGGCGCGGCGGTGCTCCTCGCCTTCGCGGCGGCGCGCGGCGCCGTCACGCGGGAGCTGATCGCGCGGGCGCCGGGTCCCCTGCTGGGGGTTGCCGCCGGCATCGCGATCTACCAGCTCGCGTTCTTCAGCGGCGTGCGGCTGACCGGCGTGGCCGTCGGCACCCTCGTCGGCATCGGCAGCTCGCCGATCTTCGCCGGCCTGTTCTCCTGGATCATCGACGGCGAGCGGCCGTCCTCGCGCTGGCACATCGCCACGCTCGTCGCCCTCGCCGGCTGCGCCCTGCTCGTGCTGCCCGATGGCGACGACGCCGCGCGGCGCGTGCATCCCGGCGGAATCGCGCTGACGCTGCTGGCCGGCGCGGCCTACGCCGGGCTGTCACTGGCGGGGCAGCGCCTGGGCCGCCGGGTCCCCGCCGATGCCGGCATGGCACTCGCATTCGCGGCGGGAGCCCTTGCGCTCGCGCCCGTGCTGGCCAGCCAGGACCTGACCTGGCTCGCCGACGCGCGCGCCGCGGCCGTCGTGCTCCACCTCGGCATCCTTGCGACAGCGGTGCCTTACGTGTTGTACGTGCGCGCGCTGCGCAGCGTACCGGTGTCGTCGGCCGTCACCCTCACGCTTGCCGAGCCGCTGACCGCGGCGATGCTGGGCCTCTTCCTCCTCGGCGAGCGGCTGCCGCCAGCCGGCATCGCCGGCCTCGCGTGCCTCATCGCGGGACTTGCGCTGCTCGTCACCCAGCGCCAGGACCCCGGCAGACACGACGCCCGGCCCTCGCTATGATGCGCACATGCCTTCCCCACGTTCATCCCGGCCGCTGCGGACCGCACGCGCCGCGACGGCGGCCGGCCTCGTCGTCGCAGCCGCGCTGACGCTGGCGCCCGCCCTGGCCATGCGGGCCGGAAGCGCCGCGCAGGCAGGCGCGTCCGCGCCGCCGCCCGCACCGGTGGCGCCGGTGCCGTCGGAGGCACAAGTGGCGTGGCAGCGGCTCGAGTACACGGCGTTCGTCCACTTCGGCCCCAACGCGTTCACGGGCGCCGAGTGGGGCACGGGCACCGAGCATCCCGCCATCTTCAACCCGAAGGACCTGGACGCGCGGCAATGGACACGGGCGTTGAAGGCGGCCGGCATGCGGGGCATCGTCGTGACGGCCAAGCACCACGACGGCTTCTGCCTCTGGCCGAGCAGGGAGTCGACGCACACCGTGGCGGCAAGCCCGTGGCGCGACGGCAAGGGTGACCTGCTGCGCGAGCTCTCCGACGCGGCCCGCGCGGAAGGACTGAAGTTCGGCGTGTACCTCTCGCCGTGGGACCGCAATCACCCCACGTACGGCACGCCGGAATACAACGACGTCTTCGTCCGCATGCTCGAGGAAGTGCTTTCGAGCTACGGCGAGATCTTCGAGGTGTGGTTCGACGGCGCCAACGGCGAGGGACCGAACGGCAGGCGCCAGGAGTACGACTGGCCGCGCTTCCTGGCCACGGTGTCACGGCTCCAGCCGAATGCCGTCGTGTTCAGCGACGCCGGGCCTGGCATCCGCTGGGTCGGCAACGAGCGCGGCGAGGCCCCGCTCACGAACTGGGCGCTCCTCGACCGCGACCGCTACGTGCCCGGCACGCCGTTCAGCTTCGAGCTCGGCGAGGGGACGCGGCTCGGCAGGCACTACGTACCCGCCGAGTGCGACGTCTCGATCCGTCCGGGCTGGTTCTGGCGCGAGGCCGAGGACCGGCGCGTGAAGTCGCCGCAGGCGCTCTTCCGGATCTGGGAGGCGTCAGTCGGACGCAACTGCGGACTGCTGCTCAACGTCCCGCCGGACGACGGGGGCCTGATCCGGCAGGTGGACATCGACGCGCTCAACGGGTTGCGCAGGCTGGTGGACGCGACCTACGGCACGTCGCTGCACGGCGGCGCGGAGGCCACGGCGTCGGCCACCCGCGGCGCCGGCTATGAGGCAGCGCGCGTTGTTGACGACGACCCGGACACGTACTGGGCAGCGCCCGACGAGGTCACGCGCGCGAGCCTGACGCTGACGCTGCCTCGGCCTGCCACCTTCGACCGCGTCGTGCTCCAGGAGCCCATCCGGCTCGGCCAGCGCATCGCCCTGTTCGAGATCGAGGCTTTGGACGCCGACGGCCGCTGGACCCGTATCGCCACGGGCACCACCGTCGGACACCGCCGGGCGGTCGTCGTGCCAAAGACGACGACGCATCAGGTACGGGTTACGATTCACGACGCGCGCGCCACGGCGGCGCTGTCGACCATCTCGCTGCACGTCACGCCCGACGCCCACGCGCCGGCGGCGCATTGAGCGGTGCCGCGCGCGAGTCACACCGGAGCGCTTATCGATGCTGACCAGACGGAACCTGCTCGAGATCATTGCCGCCGCGCCGCTGGCCGGCGTGCCGGCGCAGGCGGGCGCGCGGACGGCCTTCCCGCCCGCCGACGGCCGGGGAGCGGGCGCGACGGCCACGCAGCCACAACGCCAGGCGGAGCGGCTGATCGTCGTCTCGCTTGACGGCGTGCGCTGGAAGGAGGTCTTCGCCGGGCTGGACCGCGACCTCTTCCAGGCCATCCTCCAGAAGCGTCCGGTGGAGGAGCACCCGCTCCACGCGCGCTTCGGCGGGCCGACGCCCGAGGCACGGCGCGCGCGGCTCATGCCGTTCCTCTGGAACGAGCTGCTCGCCAGCCACGGGTTCGCGGTGGGCAACCGCGCGCGCAACAGCGTCATGCGGCTGTCCAACCGGCACCGGTTCAGCTATCCGGGATACGCCGAGCTGATGCTGGGCGTCGCCCACGACGACGAGGTCGACTCGAACACGAACCGCCGGTACCCGCACGAGACCGTCCTCCAGTTCCTGCGCCGGTCGCTGCGCGTCCCCGTCGAGAAAGTGGCGCTCTTCGGATCGTGGGAAGTGTTCCAGTCGATTCCGGCCTCGCGCGACGGCGACGTCTTCACCAACGCCGGGCCCCAGCGCTACGACGTCAGCGACGAGACGCGCGTCCTCGGCGACACCCTCGCGCACATGCCGCCGTCGTGGGGCAGCGCGCGCTTCGACTACCTCACGTTCAGGTTCGGGATGGCGCACCTCGCGCGGCATCGCCCCATCGTGCAGTGGTTCGCGTTCAACGACACCGACGAGTGGTCGCACGCGGGCAACTACCCGCGCGTGCTCGAGCACCTGCACCGCGTGGATGGCTGGCTGCGCGACCTGTGGACCTGGCTCCAGCAGGACGAGGAGTATCGCGGCCGCACGGCGCTCGTCATCGTGACCGACCACGGCCGCGGGTACACGCGCGACGACTGGAGCCGGCACGGCGCCGACGTCGAGGGCGCCCAGGACGTGTGGGCCGTGTTCGCGGTGCCCGGGTGGACGGCACGCGGCGAGCTGACGGGCCACCCGGAGCTCTCGCAGAACCAGGTGGCGGCGACGCTGGCCGGCCTGCTCGGCTTCGACTTCCGCAGCGCCTCGCCGAACGCGGGCGCGCCGATGCCGCTCGCCACCACGGCGTCGCGCTGAGCGCCCGGCCCGAAGGGCCGCGCTCCGTGACGACAGCGGACGCGCGTGTGCTGCGCGGCGGCGGGAGGCCGCCGGCTGCCCGGTACTACGCAAACGCGGCGAAACGGTCAACAGCGCACCGCGCACCGCGCCGGAGGTCGTGGCCGCGTCACGGCACGACGCGCAGCCTGGTGCCCCACGGGTCGGCGACGGTCCATCCGCGTCCCGGGTCGGCGTCGTGCTGTACGGCGTGGCCCGCGTGCGACAGGCGCTCCGCCGCCGCCAGCGCCGCCGCCTTGTCGGGCACCGACAGCGACCACTCCAGCAGCTGCGCATCGTCTTCGTGTGGCGACGGCGCGGCGGCGGCCCAGATGTTGATGCCGAGGTGGTGGTGATAGCGGCCGGCGGCAAGGAACGCGGCGCCGGGCAAGCGTGCGGTCTCCTCGAGGCCGAGGCCCGCCTTGTAGAACGCGAGCGCCTGGTCGAGATCGCCGACGTGCAGGTGCACGTGGCCGATGGTTGTCCCGGACGGCAGGCCGTCCCAGGGTTCGACGGCGGCGCGCGCGAGGTCGCGGAAGTCGAGGTGGTCCACCGTCATCACGACCTGGTCGCCCTGCCAGGTCCACGTCTCGCGCGGCCTGTCGGCGTAGACCTCGATGCCGAGGCCGTCGGGGTCGTGCATGTAGAGCGCTTCGGACACGAGGTGGTCGGCGCTGCCGACGCGGACGTCGAGCGCGGCGAGCCGCCTGACGAACGAGCCGAGCGCGGGGCGTGACGGCAGCAGGATGGCGAAGTGGTAGAGGCCGAGCCGCGCGTGCTGCCGGACGGCCCGCGCGCCCGGGCGCTCGACCAGCTCGATGAGCGGCGCGGCGGCGTCGCCACGGGCGCCGAGCAGGGCCGACGACGGGGTCAGCTCCAGGGGCTGGCAGCCGATGATCGCCTGGTACCAGTGGAGCGATCGCTGGAGGTTGGACACCTGCAGGCGCACCGCTGTCGGGTGGGTATCGGCGGGGAGGGGCTGGGTGTCGGCCATGCCAACACTCTAGCGCCGGTCGGGTGCAGGGGGCGTCGGAGCGTGGTGCGGTGCAGTGAACTGTCGTGACGACTGCCGGCTGTCAGTTGCCGCGATCGGGCGTCATGCCGAGGCGTTCACGCTTCAGGTACAGGCCCTTGCGCGTGATGCCCAGTCGCCGGGCGACCTCGGAGAGGTTGCCGCCGCACAACGTCAGCGCACGTTCGATGGCCGCGCGTTCGACGTCGCGAACGAGATCGTCGAGCGGGCGGTCGAGCGAGACCGTCAGGCGGCCAGTGGGAACGGGGCCGACGTCGGCGGCCCCGCCCTGCTGCTCACGGATGTCCGGCGACAGATGCTCGACGTCGATGGCGGCCCCCTCCGGCAGCAGGGCGATGACGCGGCGGAGCTCGTTGCTCAACTGGCGGACGTTGCCCGGCCAGTCCGCGGCGACGAGGCGCTCGAGTGCCGCGGGTGTAATCTCTGGCACTCGGCGCCGCGCGGCGCCGGCATGCTGCTCGACGAAGTGCCGCGCCAGCGTCGCGATCTCCTCGCGTCGCTCGCGCAACGGCGGGATGGTCAGCGGCACGACGCGCAGCCGGTGATAGAGGTCCTCGCGGAACCGGCCCTGGCGCACGAGGTCCTGAAGCGACGCGTTGGTGGCGGCGATGATACGGACATCGACGTGCTGCGGCCTGTCGCCGACCGGCTGGATCTCGCCCTGCTCGACGAACCGGAGAAGCTTCGGCTGGAGATCGAGGCTCATCTCGCCGATCTCGTCGAGAAAGACTGTGCCGCCGTCGGCTTCGCGCAGGAGGCCCCTGATGTCCTGGGTCGCACCGGTGAACGAGCCCTTCCTCGCGCCGAACAGCTGGCTCTCGAGCAGGTCACGCGAGACGGCCGTGACGTTGAACGGGATGAACGGCCTGTTCGCGCGGGGTGAGCTCGCGTGTATCTCTGCCGCCAGCACCTCCTTGCCGACGCCGGTTTCGCCGAGGATGAGTACAGGGAAGTCTGTCTTCGCGACAATCTGAGCTGTCTTGAGCAGCCCTCGCATCTCACTAGACGTGTAGATGCCAAACGTCGACTCAGACGCTTCAAAGTCCCAGAAGTGCTCCAGCTCCTGCCGCCGCCTTGCCTCACTCGCCGCGTGCGTAGCAAGCTGGACGATCTGTTGAACTGTGGACAGACTCTGGTAGCCCCAGAGGGTGGGACTGGCCCTCAGCGTCAATGACAAGCTCTCCGCCGAATCCTGAGCTCCGACCTCGATGTCGATTCTGATGCCGTCGTCGCGACTCGCGCGCGCGCCTTCCCGAATGTTGTTTAGATGCGTTATGAGCCGCTCAACTTCTGACTGAAGTAGCCTTGGATAGGCACCCAAGCGGGACAGAAAGTCGATTCCCGCTGCCGCCTCGAGTTGTCCTGCGCGCCTAACCAGCACTCGCCCAGGGCTGACACGTGAGAGAACCTCATGCTTGGCGACACGCGTGCGGCGCGCCTCGAGGAGCAGACCCGTTCGCCGAAAGACTCTTTCTGCGCGTCCCAGGTGCTGACGGGCAAGACGGCGCGCTCCAATCTGATAGGCGATCAGGCCTTTGCTGCGCTCCAGCGCCGCAATCTGTTCGGCAGAAGACTCAACCGTCATTGAAGACGACGCCTGCTGAACCTCTAGGACGGCCTCATTCAGCTGTCCCTGCACCAGGTGGCGCTCGGATCTCATCAGACGAAGGCGGAATGAGTTCAGGTGATTCGTTCTGAGTTCGGACCGAGTGATACCTGACTCAAGGGCCGTGGCTGCTGCCTCATACTCACCACGGCTCTCAAGCACTCGGACGTAGGTCGGCACCGCTTCGACAGCGATCCAGCTTTCGTCCTTTGAAGCGGCCATCGTCCCGAGAAACTCTTCGATGTATTGGCCAACTGAGTCGAGCTTGCCCAACTCAAGAGCCGCAGCAATGAATGTCTCGAGTACGGCGAGGTGCAGGTAGGTTCTGCCGGATACCTGCCCAAGCACGGTGCTAGCAACGTCGAGGGCCTGTTCGAGCTCATCTGCTCTCAATAGAAGCTGCGCGAGGTTCGCCCGGCAGAGTAGCTCAAGGCGAGTGCTGCCGGACTCCGTCGCGGCCCTCAAAGCGCTGTGCCCTGCGTCTAGCGCACGAGTGTTGTCGGAGAGCAGTGCGTAGGTCGAAGCGAGAGCGAGCTGAGTGCGAGCTAAGATTCCCAGGTGCCCAACATCTTTCAGGAAGGAAAGGGCCAGCGAAAGATGACGGGTGGCTGACGTGAGACGTCCAGTCTGCGCGTCTGCTTGACCGACGCGGGAATGAAGCTCCGCCAAGAGTCGGGGTTCATTGCTGCGAAGTGCGTGCTTCTTTGCCGTGAGCAGCGCAACAGCAGTCTCCGACGGACCTTTCAGATTCGACAGCAGTGAGAACAGGTGAAGAGCCGACTGACACGCTTCTGGTGAGAGGGCCTGCGATTCTGCGAGTGTGAGTGATTCACGTAGGAGTACGAGTGCGTCATTCGCATTGCCGCTGCTCGCGCGAATTCCAGCGAGTAGTCGAAGCGCACTCGCTCGGTCGCCTACCGGGGTGGCCGGCGATTGGATAAGGCGTCCTAGCGTGCGCTCCGCGCCTTCCGAGTCCCCTACCTCGTGCAGGCTCTCGGCGAAGAGGGCGGCAAGCTCCGGGGCTTGCGGTTCTCTGCCACCTAGTGCGAGAAGGGCCGCCTTGTAGCGGCCCTCCTCGAACAGGCTCCGAACGTCGCTGAGCTGTCTCAAGGGCATCCTTTGGATGCCCGGATTATATGGTCCTCGTCGCTGGGGGCCAGCAACCTGCCTCAGTTGCCCCAGACGAGGCTATTGCCCCACACCAACGAGTTGCCCCAGACCAGACTGTTGCCCCACACGAGCGAGTTGCCCCAGACCAAGCTGTTGCCCCACACGAGCGAGTTGCCCCAGACCAGGCTGTTGCCCCACACCAACGAATTGCCCCAGACCAGACTATTGCCCCACACGAGCGAATTGCCCCAGACCAGGCTGTTGCCCCACACGAGCGAGTTGCCCCAGACCAACGAGTTGGCCCCCACGCTCGGGTTCCACATCAACTCCGCCCGCTCCACAAGCTCTCCG
>CAYSHC010000060.1:0-22084 GCA_964430855.1 uncultured Vicinamibacteraceae bacterium | reverse complement strand
AGGACGACAACCTGTTCCAGATTCCCGACCTCGAGGCGCATCTCGACGAGATGGCGGCCGTCGGCGGCAACTACGTCCGCAACACGATGAGCGACAGGCAGGATGGCGGGTTCGAGGTCTACCCGTTCGCGCGCCTTGACGACGGCACCTACGACCTCACCCGGTGGAACCCGGAGTACTGGCGCCGCTTCGAGCACATGCTCGCCGCGACGGCCGCCCGCGACATCGTCGTCCAGATCGAGGTGTGGGACCGGTTCGACTACTCACGCGACAACTGGACGACGCATCCGTACAACCCTGCCAACACCCGCACGTACACCGCCGAAGCGAGCGGCCTCGCCACCGCGTACCCGAACCACCCGGGGCGGAACGAGCAGCCGTTCTTCTTCACGACACCGGCCCAGCGGCACAACAGGACGCTCTTGCCCATCCAGCAGCGCTTCGTCGACGCGATCCTCGAGCGCTCGCTGCCGTACGGCCACGTGCTGTACTGCATCGACAACGAGACGTCGGGCGAGGAGGCGTGGGCCGTCTACTGGCGGGACTACATCGTCGAGCGCGCGCGACGTGCCGGCGTCGACGTATGCGTGACGGAGATGTGGGACGCGCACGACCTGCGCGACGGTCAGCACCGGCGGACGTTCGACCATCCGGACCGATATGCGTTCGTCGACGTGTCGCAGAACAACCACCAGACGGGACAGACGCACTGGGACAACTTCCAGTGGGTCCGCGAACGGCTGGCAAAGCACCCGCGGCCGATCAACACCGTGAAGACCTACGGCGCCGACACGGGACCCTACGGCACCGACCATGACGGTGTGGCGCGCTGGTGGCGGCACCTCATCGGCGGCGCCGCGGCCGTCCGGTTCCACAGGCCGCCGTCCGGCCTCGGGATCTCGCCGCTCGCGCGCGCCTCGGTGGCGGCGGCCAGACTGCTGCTCTCGCGTGTCGTCCTCTGGGAGATGTCTCCCGCCACCGAGCAGTTGCTCGACCGCGCGCCAGACTCGGCGTATCTCGCCGCGCAGCCGGGCCGCCAGTACGCGCTCTATCTGCCCCACGGCGGACGCGCGACGATCGATCTCGCCGCGCATCCGCAGCCGTTCACGCTTCAGTGGATCGATATCGGGCGCGGCGTGGCCGGGCCATCGCTCTCCGTCACGGGCGGTCGCCCCGTGACGTTCGCGGCTCCAGGCGCGGGACACTGGGCTGCGAGCCTGATGCTCGCTGCCGGCTGACGACCTGCCCGCCCCAAGGGCGTGCGCGCTCAGAACGACACTTCCCATTGCGCGCGCACGCGCCGCGACGACGAGCGGTCGCCGTCCGGCTCGTCGAAGTGCAGCCGCGAGGTGTCGATCGACAGCTTGTTGCGGTGCTCGTTGAAGAACCAGTTCGCGCCGAAGGTGACCTCGTGACCGCTGTTCTCCCGGCGCAGGCCGTCCGGGTCTACCGTCGCGAAGCGCGCGGCCAGCTCGAGCGGCCGTGGCACGACCCGCCAGAACTCATGGAGGAACGCGCCGCCCTGGACGTAGAAGCCTTCGAGCCTCCGCACGGCGCCGCTGTCACGGTCGGTCACCTTCTTCCAGTGGTACTCGTGCTCGAGCGAGACGCCGCGCCACGCGAGGGCGCCCTCGACGACGGACTGCGCCAGGCGGTACAGCCCGTTGGTGCCGTCGGGGAGGCCGTCCACCTGGCCGCCGCCGTCGCTCGAGAACCTGGTGAGGGCGCCCTGGTTGCCGCTGGCCGCCACGGCCAGGCTGGCGCGCACCGTGCGTGACCGATCGAAGTCGACCGGCGCGAACTCGAGGCCGCCCCCGAGCACGTTCCACTGGTATCTGGCCATCCACATCGGGCGGCTGTCGTCGTTGCCGCGGCTCCTGCCGCCGCCGTTGAATACCCCGACCCAGTACCTCGAGTCCGCGCGGGTGCCCGCTGCGACAGCGCCGTGCACCATCGCGCCGTTCTGTCTGTCGAGCGTGAAGACCCGGTTGACGATGGAGCGCTCCACCAGGTGCTGCTGACTCGACGACGCGACGCGCTCACGGTTGTACTCGGGCTTCCACTGGCCGGCCTGGACCTGCAGCCACGGCGCGACCTCGTAGTTCAGCCGCGCATCGAGCAGCCAGGTGTTCACGAGGTCGTACTGGTAGGCGAAGGTGAGCTTCGGCGTCAGCAGGTGACCCGAGGCCCTGAACCGCGCCCGCCGCACGTCGATATCGCGCTCCCGTGCCTGTGCGAGGTCCTCGAGGTCGACCGGGTCGTCATCGAACGGATCGGAATAGCGGAGCTGCACCCGGCCGCCGAGCTGCAGCATGAACCTGTCGTCGCGGCTCCGCAGCGTCAGCCCGTCGTCGCCGTCGTAGGTGACCGTCACGGGCGGCGCCTCGGAGACCGCCTGCCCGGCACGCGACGCTACGGGGATCTGGCCCGCCGCCGTCGACGTGGTCGCGGCGACGAGTGCCGCGACCGTCCAGGCCCTCCACCCTGCTGTTGCCGTCAGCGTTCCGCGCGACCGTCGCACGCTCGTGTCGTCCTCCGCCGGTACCCGTCCGCCGGGACCGTTGCACGATTGTCACACCTCCGCGAGAGGCCGACGAGAACGCCGGCGCGCGGCGCCGCGCGGACGCGCGCGCACGGCGGGCCGGGACCTGAGGCATGATGAGGGCCTGTGACATCCCTGGTGGAGCTTCTCCGCGACGCCGTCCTGCGCGACCCGACGGGTGCGCGCGTCGTCAGCCGTGTCCTCGAGTGCCTGCCCGACGCGCACTGGGGAGCCGTCCGGCAACCCGGCCGGCTCCGCACCTCGCCCGAGGGGCCGTGGTCGCGCGATGTGCCCCTGCCGCCGACGTTTGCCGCCTGGGCCGCGGCGCGTCCGGGCGAACTCGAAGGGCCGCTGAGCGAGGCCGACCGCGTCGTCCACCTGCCATGCGTGATCGAGACGGACGGCTTCGTGCTCGCCCTCGAGGATGCCCGGGTGGAGCCGCTCGAGACGGGCACGTCTGCCTGTTCGGCACGCCATCGGGTGTCGCGCGTCATCGAAGCGGTGCGCGTGCTCGACGAGGGACGGCTGTACGGCGTCGGCGTCGTCGCGGGCCCGGACTTCGAGGAACCCCGCCGCGCCACCATCCTCGAAGGTCTGCCGCACATCGAGCGCGAGGAGGCAGAGGACCTGTACGCCAGCTACTGGGGATGGTGCACAGAATCCAGATTCCGTGAGGCCCTCGATGGCGCGCGGTGATCGCGGTCACGGACCGACGGGCGACGGCTTCGCGCGCCGCGTGGTCACCACCGTGGCCGTCGTGGCGGCCGCGGCGATCCTCCTGCTTCTTGCGTGGCAGGCCGCCAGCGTCCTGCTCGTCGTGTTCGCGGGCGTGCTGGTCGGCGTCCTGCTGCGCGGCATGGCCGACATGGTGGCTCGTCGGACGGGATGGTCGCCGGCGCTCTCGCTAACCGTCGCGTGCTCCGCGTCGGCGCTGGTCGTGCTTGCCCTGCTGGCCTTCGCGGCGACGTCAATCGCGCTCGAGGTGTCCGAGATGATCGACCGCCTGCCGCAGGCGGTCGAGCAGGTGCGGGAGCGGCTCTCGGGCAACCCGCTGGGAGAGCGGCTGCTGGCGCAGGCCGAGTCGTCGGCCGAGGGCGCGGGCGGCGATGCGATGCCGGGCCGCGTCGCCGGCATGGCCTCGCAGGTCGTGGGCGGCGTTGGCACCGCCGTTCTCGTCGCGTTCCTCGGGATCTTCCTTGCCGCCGATCCGAGCGTCTATCGGCGCGGGCTCCTGCTGCTCGTGCCGCCGTCGCGGCGCGCGCGTCTGGAGGACGTCCTCGACGAAGCGAACGACACGCTGCTGCGCTGGCTCGCCGGCCGGCTGCTGCTCATGGCGGTGATCGGCGTCCTCACCTGGCTGGGCCTGCTGCTGCTCGGCGTGCCGCTGGCGCTTGCCCTCGGCGTCATCGCGGGCCTGCTCTCGTTCATCCCCAACCTCGGCCCGGTGATCTCGCTGGTGCCGGCCATGCTGATGGCCGTGACGGTGGATCCCGTGCTCGCGGTGTGGGTGGCCGTGTACTACCTGCTGCTCCAGGCGGCGGAAAGCTATCTCCTCGAGCCGTACGTCGTGCGACGCTCGGTGTCGCTCCCTCCGGCCACCAACATCGCGTTCCAGCTGCTGATGGGCACCTGGCTCGGGCTGGCGGGGCTCACGCTGGCCACCCCGCTGCTCGCGTTGCTCGTCGTGCTCGCCACGCGCCTCTACATCGAGGACGTGCTCGGCGACGACGGGGGGCCACCCGTCAGCGAGACGGCGCAGGACGCGTGACGAGCGACCAGCCGCGGGCGTCGAGGCCGTCGGTCAGCGTCGCCAGCCAGCGCTCGCGCTCGGTCGCGCGCTCGGCTTCGCGGCGAGGCGCGGGCGAAACAACGGCCTGGACGCGGCGGCGCGACGCGCGCCGGGGACGGACGAGGGACTCGGGACGGGGGTCGAGGCACATGGCGGACTCCTGAGCGCGTCGACGCACCTGGCCGGCGTCGACAGTGAAGGAGTGGCGTGCTCGTGCGGGAGACACGGACTTGCCGCAGCACCTGCTGCAGCCACATCGAGGCCGGGCTCCTGCCCGTCCTCCTGGCACCCTGGCGTGTCGCCGGGGTTGCCGGGCGCGACCTGCGCGCCACTCCGGATGTACGCCACGAGCATGCCACGCCCGGCCGGCGGCGGCCAGCGTGCCGCGTGTCATATGACAGGCGGCTATACTCTCGCCACCGCCGAACGTCGCAACCCGCGCATGCCCCGCGCATGCCGTACCGAAGGAGATACCCGATGGTCCAGTACCGGCTGGCGCGTCTGCCTGGCCTCGTGATGGCCGTGACCGCCCTGTTCATGACTGCCGCCTGCGGGCAGGCGAACGACCCGTCTTCGTCGGCGACAGATGCTGCCAACGAGGTACAGGCGCCGCCGGACGCGCCGCTCTTCAGGAACCCGGTGGCGCTGCAGCTCTACAGCCTGCGCCACAGCTTCGAGAAGGAGGGCGTCCCAGCCACGCTCGCGAAGGTGCGCGCGATGGGCTTCACGCACGTCGAGCTCGCGGGCACCTACGGGCTCACGCGCGAGGCGTTCAAGGCCGCACTCGACGAGGCCGGCCTGACCCCCATCTCCATGCACGCCGACATCAACGCGCTGCTCGACGACCCGGCGCCGATCGTGTCGGACGCGAAGTTCTTCGGCATCGAGTACGTCGGCAACGCCTGGTTCCCCCACGAGGGCACGTTCGATGCCGAGGATGCCGCGCGCGCCATCGAGGCCTTCAACACGGTGGGCCGCGCGCTCCGTCAGGAGGGACTCACGTTCTTCTACCACACCCACGGGTTCGAGTTCGCGCCGGCAGGCGACCCCTCCGGCGGCACGCTGTTTGACACCATCGTCAACGGAACCGACCCGGATGCAGTGAAGTTCCAGCTCGACATCTTCTGGGCGTACCACGGCGGCGCCGACCCCGCGGCGCTGATTCGCCGCTACCCGCAGCGGTTCGTGTCGACGCACCTGAAGGACATGAAGCCCGGCACGGAGAAGAACCACACGGGCAGGGCCCCCGACGACTCCAGCGTGGCGCTCGGCAGCGGCGAAGTGCCCGTCGCCGCAGTGCTCGAGGCGGCGCGCGACTCGTCCATCGCCTGGCACATCATCGAGGAGGAGTCGCCGGAGCCCGAGCGGAACATTCCCGCCGGACTCGCCTACCTTGAGACCCTGAGACGATGAGGAGGACGCCGGAAATCTGAAGTGGAACGCTGAACGCAGGGGAGGGACGTCTCACGGCAACGGGGGAGGCAGCCACCAGACGCCACGTTCAGCGTTCCACCTCAGGCAGGGCCGGCGAGGGGGCCCGCCGACCCTGTAGCGTGAAAACGACGCAGGGACCTCGTCCGTTTCATCCCGCTCTGCCAATGCCTTTCGGCTATCCACTGCGTGCGGCGCTCTGCGAACGCCTGCCCCTGTGGACGCCGCGCCTCGTGTTGCGCCGCCTCACCCTGGGCGACCTGGACGCGGTGGCGGCGATGCTCGCCGATCCGCTCGTCATGCGGCACTTTCCGCGGACGCTGACCCGGCGCGAGTCCGAAGCGTGGCTGCTCCGCAACGCCGAGCGCTACGGCCGCGACGGCACCGGCCTCTTCGCGGTGACGCTGGACGGGACGTGGATAGGCGACTGCGGCCTCGTGCTCCGGCAGGTGGACGCCGAAGAGGTCCTGGAGCTTGGGTACCACTTCTCGCGGGCGGCCTGGGGGCACGGCTATGCCACCGAGGCGGCCGCAGCCTGCGTAGCGCTCGCGCGCGATACGGTGCCCGAGCTGCCGGTGGTGGCGTTCATCCGGAGTGCCAACGCGACCTCGCGTCGTGTGGCGACGCGGCTCGGCTTCACCGTGCGCGGTGCGACGCTCCATGCCGGTGTCGTGCACGAGCGGTGGGAGGCGCCGCCGGCCGCGAACGTGGAGCCGCCGCGCCGGCCGGGCGCGGACGGCACACTACAATAGGGCTCCTCGACATGGACACTCGTCGCGTGCCACGAGCGCCGCTCATTGCCCTTGCCCTCTTCGTCCTGATGGCCCTGCCGTCGTTGGTGGAGTTCTACGCCGACTGGCTCTGGTTCGACGAGCTCGGATACCGGCAGGTGTTCTGGAAGTCCGTCAGCACCCGCGCGGTGCTCGGCGCGGTGACCTTCGTGCTCGCCGCCGCATTCCTCGGCACGAACCTGTTCCTGGCGCTCGGCACCATGCCGCTGCGCAACATCGTCGTCGTGACGCCGGAGGGCCCGCGCACGATCTCGCTCCAGCCGCGGCGGCTGCGGCCCGTGATCTACCTCGTGTCAGGCCTGGCGGCCCTGCTCCTCGCCGGCCTCGCCTCGTCCGGCTGGCAGGCATACCTCCAGTTCTCGCAGGGAGTGGCGTTCGGCCAGGCCGACCCCGTCCTCGGCCGCGACATCGCGTTCTACATGTTCCGCTGGCCGTTCCTCGAGCTGCTCCAGCGCCTGCTGTTTCTCACCGCGCTGCTGACGCTGGTCGGGACCGCGGCGGCCTATGCCCTCGCGGGCAACCTCGGCCTGCGCGTGGGCCGGGGCGTCTTCATCACGCAAAGCGCGCGCGCCCACCTCTCGGCGCTCGTGGGCCTGCTGCTGCTGGCGCTCGCCTACGGCGACTGGCTCGAGATTCCGGCGATCCTCTTCGAACCGTCCGGCCTCGTGAGCGGCGGCACCTACGCCGACGTGCACGCGCGCATGCCGGCGCTCCGCGTGCTGGCGCTCGTGGGCGTCGCCGGCGCGGCGTTGGCCTGCTATCAGGCCTTCAGCCACCGCATCTGGCCGATCACCGTCGCGCTGGTCAGCTACGCCGTGGTCTCGCTCGGCGGCACCCTCTACGCGTCGGCCATCCAGCGCTTCGTCGTCGCCCCGAACGAGCAGGTGCGCGAGACGCCGTTCATCGAGTACAACATCGCGGCGACGCGCGCCGGCTTCGGCCTCGACCAGGTGGAGGAGCGCGCGCTCTCGGGCGATGCCGAGCTGACGCGTGTCGACCTCGAGCGCAACGCCGCCACCATCAAGAACGTCCCGCTCTGGAACCACCAGCCGCTGCTCGACACGTTCTCGCAGATCCAGGAGATCCGCACGTACTACGACTTCGTGTCGGTCGACAACGACCGGTACGAGATCAACGGCGAGTACCGGCAGATTATGCTCTCGGCCCGCGAGCTCAACTCGGAGAGCCTTCCCAACCGGACGTGGATCAACGAGCGGCTGACGTTCACCCACGGCTACGGGCTGACGCTGGGGCCGGTGAACGAGGTGACGCGCGAGGGCCTGCCGATCCTGTTCATCCGCGACCTGCCCCCGCGCTCGACCGTCAACCTGGAGGTCACGGAGCCGTCGATCTACTTCGGCGAGCTGTCGAGCGACCACGTCTTCGTCAACACGCGGACGCGCGAGTTCCACTACCCGGAAGGCGACGACAACGTCTTCGCGACGTACGCCGGCGAGGGCGGCGTGCCGCTGAACTCGCTGTGGCGCAAGCTCATGTTCGCGCTGTACTTCGGATCGGGCAAGACGCTGCTTTCAGATGACCTCACGAGCGAGAGCCGCGTCCTGTACCACCGCCGCATCCAGGAGCGCGTCCGCAAGATCGCCCCGTTCTTCACCTACGACCAGGATCCGTACCTGGCCATCGACCAGGGCCGGCTCTTCTGGATCCAGGACGCCTACACGACGAGCGGCCGCTACCCCTACTCGACGCAGCTCTCCGACGGCACCAATTACATCCGCGCCGCCGTGAAGGTGGTGATCGACGCCTACCACGGGCACACCCGGTTCTACCTCGTGGACGAGGACGACCCCATCGCCCGCACGCTGGACCGGATCTTCCCCGGGCTGCTGCGCCCGCTCGACGAGATGCCGGCCGGCCTGCGCAGCCGGCTGCGCTACCCCCAGGACATCTTCGCGGTGCAGGCGACGATGTTTGCGACCTACCACATGCAGAACCCGGCGGTTTTCTACAACAAGGAAGACCAGTGGGAGGTGCCGTCGATCGACTCGCGCGACCAGGCCATCAGGATGGAGCCGTACTACACCATCATGAAGCTGCCCGGCGAGCGCGACGCCGAGTTCATCCAGATGCTGCCGTTCACCCCGCGGCAGAAGGACAACCTGGCGGCCTGGATGGTGGCCCGCTCCGACGGCGAACACTACGGCCGGCTCGTCGTCTTCCAGTTCCCGAAGCAGAAGGTCGTGTTCGGTCCACGGCAGGTCGTGGCGCGCATCAACCAGGACCAGGCCATCGCGCCGCAGATCACGCTGTGGAACCAGCAGGGTTCCGAGGTGATCCAGGGGACGCTCCTCGTGATCCCGATCGAGGAGTCGCTCATCTACATCAGGCCGCTGTACCTGCGGGCGGCCGGGGGCCGCATCCCCGAGCTGAAGCGCGTCATCGTCGCCTACCAGAACACGATCGTCATGGACGAGACGCTGGACCGCGCGCTCAATCGCCTCTTCCCCAGCGGCGGCGAGGAGCCGCCTCCGCCGCAGGATGGCATCGACGCGGCCGACCTCGCCCGGCTGCTCCTTCAGGCCGGGGCCGACCAGCAGACGCCCCACGACGCCGCGCAGCCCGAGGCGTCGGCGGCCGCCGCGCCCGCCGCCGAGCCACGGCCGACGTTGCCGCCGGTCACGCCTGAACCCGCCACGCCGCCGTCGACGAGGCAGCGCGAGCTCGTCCTGCGGGCCGACGCGCACTACCAGCGGGCCATCGAGGCGCAACGCGCAGGCGACTGGGCTCGCTACGGCGAGGAACTGCGCCAGCTCGGCGAGGTGCTGCGCCAGCTGCGCGAGTCCCGGTAGACAGGACGCGGCCCCGCCGTCCGAACGCCGCCGTCGAGCGTCCTTTCGATCGGAGACCCCCGGGACGTCCCGGGGGCTCGACGGATCGTCAGCACCACACGCAGGCAGGGAGCCAGGTACGGCCGTGTTTGCGTTCCGCTGGTGCTGCTGCTAACGATGGAATGGTGAGTCGGTGCTGACGCACCGGCTTGCCGCGACGGCGCGCCCTGCATGCGCCATCGCGTCCAGCCGTTCCCCTGCCCGGCTGGCCAGCCCGGCGCTGCACGTCCGCCGCGCCGCCGATCATGACGTCCATCAGAAGGAGGACCTTCGTGCGCACATCGACTTTCGTGAGTGGTGTCCTGGCTGCGGTGCTGCTGGGGGCGCCCGCCATGGCGCAGGCCGACGAGGCCGCCTCGGCAATCGACGCGAGGATTGCCAGGGCCCTCGCCACGGCCTGGAGCGACGACACCCCGGCGGCCGCGGCGACAGCCCCGGCGCCAGCCGCCCTGGCCGTCCAGGGTCGGGCCGCCCGGTCCGGCGCCGGTCCGAACATCGGCACGGTCGGCATCGGCGCCGTCGGCGGCCTGACCGAACTCGAGATCGGGCCGAGCTTCCGGTTCTGGGCGACCGACCGCATCGGCATCCAGGCGCATCTGGGCTTCTCGGGTGACGAGCTGGGCCCTGATGACGTCGACTACATCCGCTTCGAGCCAACCGTCATCGTGGCGATCGGTGACTTCGGCGAGGGGGCGGTGAACGTCCGGCCGTACGTGGGTGGCGGTCTGCGTGTCATCCGCACCGACATCGGCCCGTTCGACGACTCGCACGTGAAGCCGGTGGGTGTCGGCGGCGTCGAGTTCGGCTTCAGCGGCGTCCCGCGGCTCAAGGCCAGCGCCGAGCTGAGCCTGTCACCCGACATCGATCCCGAGGACTTCGATCTCGACCGCCGCGGGCCGAAGTTCGGCGGCGCGCGCGTGGCGGCGCTGGTGCACTACTTCTTCTGATAGCTCGTCAACAGCGAGCGCCGCTTGCGAGATCGGGGCTAGTCAGCTGAACCAGGCGGCGCTGCCGGCCGAAAGGCCGGCAGCTGCCGCCCCTCCCGCTCCTCCCTCGCTGCCCCGCACAAGAGGTAAATCGTCACCGGGTAGGCGCGATCCGGTATCCGCCCGACGCGCTCGAGGCACGAATAGCCGTCGATTCGCCCGAGCAGCGCCAGGAACTCGTCCGGCTCGTAGCGATCCTCGTGCAGCACCACATAGCGGACGCCGCGACGCCCGAGCGCCGTGAGCGACTCCCACGACGGAAACCGCGCCAGCGACTCGATGAGCTCGATGTACGGCGGCGGGTAGTACCCGCTGTAGCCGTTGGCGAGCGGCTGGTTGTGGAACCTGCCGATGTAGCTCCACTCGGCTTCGTGCAAGGGCAACGCGTTTGCCCTCGGCACAGGGAACTCGATGACGACGCCCGCCGGCTGGGCCTCGAGCCAGCGCGCGTAGAGCGGTGCTTCCCTCGGCCACGGATGCAGCGGCCCGAAGTGTGACGCATATTCGGCGACGAGCAGGAGGACGACGGCCGCCGTCAGCGTGACGTGGCGACGCGCATCCGATCCCGCCCGTACCCGCTCCCGCCACGCGCGGAACCCGAGTGCCGCCAGCACCGAGAGCGCGAGCAGCACCAGCATGCCGAATCGCGCAGGCGCGCGGAGGCCATCGAGCGGCGGCACGGCACGCAGCACCGCGCCATACACCGGCGTGTGCGTGCCGAGCGACAGCATGACCGCCCAGGCCAGCCCCCATGCGTACACGGCAGCCGTGCGCCGCGGCGTCGTCGCCTCTGCCGGCGGCGACGAGGCGTGGCGGCGCGCCAGCACGGCACCGCACGCGAGCACGAGCGCGGCCAGCCCGGGGAAGAGCTGCCCCTCCGGCGTGCCGAACCGGTGCAGCAGGGCGCCGTACAGCCGGTTCTCCGGGGGCACCGCGAGGTAACTGCGTGGTCGCGCGCTCCAGTGCGCGATCTCGTCCGGCGATCGTCCACCGAGCTCCTGCTGGTTCGAGCGGTATGGCAGGCCATAGGCTGCGACCGGGGGAATGGCCACAAGGGCGCCAAGCGCGAGAGCCGCGGCCACTCGTCCGAACGCCGCGGGCCTGCGCCACCACAGGAGTGCCGGCGCGAGCAGGACGAGGAACAGTGCGAGGAAGACGCCGTAGTAGATGCAGCTCAGGAACTGCAGGGCGAGGAAGGCACCTGTCATCGCGCCGTCGCGCAACCGTCCGCCGTCCCACGTGCGGTGCAGCGCCCAGAGCGTCAGCGGCATCCACTGCGACCATTGAAGCTCGAGATGCATCGCGTGGGCGATGCGGTACGGCGCGAAGCCGAACACGATGCCGGCCACGAAGGCGGCCGCACGCGAGCCGGTGAGGCGGCGCGCCAGAACGTACGCCCCTGCCGCCGACGCCCACATGCCTCCGAGCTGGAGCACGTTGTAGACCGGCAGCACCGGGAGGCCTGCCGCCAGCCAGGGCCAGGCGAGCACGCCCTGAAGGAGGACGGCGTCAGAGAACGCGAGCGTGCCGCGGGCGGGCACGAAGATGGGTGCGTCGAACAGGGCAGTGCCCGGCGTCGAGAGCGCATGCCCGATCCACGACAGGCGCCACATGTTGAACAGCGTGTCGTGATGCCCGTGCGCGTGCGTGGTCAGATGGACGGGCTGCGGCCACGTGATGACGCTCGTCAGCAGCGCGAAGCCGAGGGCCACCAGCAGCGCTTCGGTGGCGGCCGACGCCGTGGCGATTCGGGCATGGGGCGAGGGGCGAGACATCCGAGGTGGCAGAGTACTATCTCCGGGATGGCGTCCACCCGTCGAGCGTTCCTGACCCGCACCGCCGTCACCGCGGCGGCCGCCGTGGCGGCGGCCGGCCTGCCCCGCCCGCTGGCGGCGCTCCAGCCCGCCGGGGCGGTACAACGCCCCCGGCGCCTGCGGGCCGGCGACACCGTCGGCATCGTCGATCCGGCGTCAGCCACCTGGGATCCCGTTGACGTCGACATCGTCGTCGAGTCGCTGGCGGCCCTGGGGTTGAAGGCAAGGCTCGGGGCGCACCTGCTCGATCGGCATGGCTACCTGGCCGGCACCGACGAGGCGCGTGCGTCGGACGTGATGGCGATGTTCGCCGACCCGGAGGTGCAGGCCGTCCACGCGTTGCGCGGCGGCTGGGGATGCGCGCGCCTGCTGCCGCACCTCGACTTCGACGTGATTGGCAGACACCCGAAGATCCTGCTCGGCTACAGCGACCTCACCGCGCTGCTGCTGCCGGTGCACGCGAAGACCGGGCTGGTGACCTTCCACGGCATGAACGGCTCGTCGGAGTGGAACCGCTTCAACGTGGACTGGTTCAGGCGCGTGTTGATGAAGGGCGAGGCCGTCACCATGCGCAACCCGATCGACGCGGGCGAGCTGCTCGCGCCCGTCGAGAACCGCATTCGCACGATAACGCCCGGCGTGGCCCGCGGGCGCCTGCTCGGCGGCAACCTGACAGTGCTCAGCTCGCTCGTGGGCACCGGCCTGCTGCCCGACTTTCGAGGCGCCATCCTGTTCCTGGAGGACGTGCAGGAAGCGCCGTACCGCATCGATCGCATGCTCACGCAGCTGGCGCTGGCCGGCATTTTGCGCCAGGTCCGCGCCGTCATCTGGGGGCGCTGCACGCGCTGCTCGCCGGGCGAGGGCTTCGGGTCGCTCACCATCGGCGACATCCTGCGCCATCACGTCGAGCCCCTCGGCGTGCCGGCCTGGGAGGGCGCGCAGATCGGCCACATTCCCAGGCAGTTCATCATGCCCATCGGCGTCGAGGCGGAAGTGGACGCCACGGCCGGCACGATCCGGCTGCTGGAACCTGCCGTGCGCTGACGCACGAGTCCATCGCGACAGAGCCCCTGCATGCCCGCCCTCCTGCTCGCCGACGACGACGAGGCCATCAGACTGGTGGCGCGCCTGGCGTTCTCGCGCGCCGGTTACGATGTCACGCTCGTCGAGGACGGCACGTCGGCACTCGCCGCCGCGCGCGCCCGGGCCTACGACGTCGTGGTGCTCGACTGGATGCTGCCCGGCATGAACGGCATCGACGTCTGCCGGGCGCTCAAGGCCGACCCGTCCACCGCGGCTGCCCCTGTTGTGTTCCTCACGGCGGCCTCGCACGAGGGCGCGCACGACGAGGCGCGGGCCGCTGGCGCCATCGGCGTGATCGCCAAGCCGTTCAGCCCGATGGCACTCGGCGCCAGCCTGGAGGCACTGCTCGCGGGGCGGTAGGCGTCGGGCGCCTCAGTAGGTCTTGAGGTAGCGCTCGACCTCCCACTGGCTCACCTGCTGGAGGTACTCGAACCACTCGCGGCGCTTCGCCTCGAGGAAGTGCTCGAAGATGTGGTCGCCGAGCGTGTCGCGCATCAGCGCGCTCCGCTCGAGCTCGTCGAGCGCGTCGCTCAGGTTGGCCGGCAGCTCGTCGATCCTGAGCGACCGGCGCTCGCGGTGGCTCATCGTGTAGATGTTCTTGTTCACCGGCGCGCCGGGGTCGAGGTCGTGGTCGATGCCGTCGAGACCCGCGCGCAGGATCGCGGCGAACGCCAGGTACGGGTTGCACGACGGGTCGGGCATGCGGAGCTCGATCCGGGTCTCGAGGCCGCGCGGTGTCGGGATGCGGATCAGCGGGCTGCGATTGCGCTCCGACCACGCGATGTGGGTGGGCGCCTCGAAGCCCGGGATCAGCCGCTTGTAGGAGTTCACGAGCGGGTTGGTGATCGCGCAGAACGCCTCGGCGTGCTGGAGCAGCCCGCCGATGAAGTTGGTGCACACGCGGCTGAGGCCGAACGGCCGATCGGGGTCGTGGAAGACATTGACACCGTCGCGCAGCAGCGCGAGGTGCGTGTGCATGCCCGACCCGTTCACGCCGTAGATCGGCTTGGGCATGAACGTCGCGTGCACCCCGTAGCGCCGCGCCACGTTCTTCACGACGAACCGGAAGGTGCTCACGTTGTCGGCCGCACGCAGCACGTCGTCGTAGCGGAAGTCGATCTCGTGCTGCCCGCCAGCGACTTCGTGGTGGGCCGCCTCGACCTCGAAGCCCATGGCCTCGAGCACCAGCACGATCTGGCGGCGCACGTCCTCGCCCTGGTCGACGGGCGTCAGGTCGAAGTAGCCGCCGGCATCGTGCGTGCCCGTCGTCGGCTCGCCGTCCCGTGTCTGGAAGAGGAAGAACTCCGCTTCCGGGCCGACGTCCATCGTGAACCCGCGCCTGGCGGCCTCGGCCATCGCGCGCTTCAGCGTCTGACGCGGACATCCGGAGAACGGGCTGCCGTCCGGGTTGGTGATGTCGCAGATCAGGCGCGCCACTTTCTCCCCCGACGACTCCGTCCACGGGAAGACCCGGAAGGTCGAGAGGTCGGGCGTGAGGAACATGTCCGATTCCTCGAGCCGCACGAAGCCCTCGATCGACGAGCCGTCGAACATCACGCGGCCGTCGAGCGCCTTCTCGAACTGCCCGGCGGGCACCTCGACGTTCTTGATGACCCCGAGGATGTCGGTGAACTGGAGGCGGAGGAACCGGACCCCCTGCTCCCGGGCCATCTCGAGGATGGCCGCCTTGTCGAGGTCGGTGGGCTGGTCGGGGTGGGTGGTATCGCTCGTCATCGGGGGGCTCCACGACCGGGGCGGCCCGCCGGCGGTCCGGCACGTCCGTCCCCGCCATCGGCCACTCGTCCCCGCTGTCGGTGCCCGGGGTGCACCCGCCGGCCCGTTGCCGTACGTAGTTGCTCACAGCAACAGGCCGCGTCGGCCCCGGTTGGTCACAGTCTAGCCGACCGGACGGGTCAACCTTTCTGCCGTGGCGGCCGTCTACAGAGACTACTGAAGCAATGACGCACGGCCACGACCGGCGCGACGGGCGCCCGGCGGCTCCTGCGTCACGAGGTGTTGCGCCATGACGTCACGAACCCTGTTCGCCAGTGTGATCGCGCTGCTCGCCGCCACGGCGGCCGGCGCAGCCGCCGTGCTCGACACCCACGCGCCCCTGCGTGCGGAGCGCGACGCCGGGGTTGCCCCGGCGGTTGCCGCCCGGGCCGACGCGGGGGGGCAGGCCGCGACGCACGCGCCCGCACCTCGGGCCCGGCGCGTCCCGATCGCGGTCGGCGACATCGATGTCGACGCGATGCTCGCAGACGTCGAGCAGCAGGTCGCCCGCGCGATGGAGGCGATCGACATCCAGGACGTGATCGAGGAGGAACTCGACGAGCTCGACGAGATCGACGTGGACGGCATCGTCGCCCAGGCGATGCAGGTCGTGGAGCCGTTCTTCCCCGGCACGCCGCGGCTGGGCGTGGGCATCCGCGACCTCACGGCCGACGAGGCGAAGGGCGCCGGCCTCGACGGCATCCGCGGTGCGTGGGTGACCGACGTCCGTCCCGACTCTCCGGCCGCGAAGGCGGGCCTCGCGGAGAACGACGTCATCATGCGCGTGGACGCCGAGGACGTGCGCAGCGCGCGTCACCTGTCCCGGCTCGTCTCGGAGACGCCGGCCGGCCGCGCTGTCTCGATCGAGTACCTGCGCGGGGGGCAGCGCGCGACGGCCACGGTCACGCCGGAGTCGGCGATGGCGATGGCGGCGCCCGGCCGGGCGCGTCCGTTCCCGGGCCGCCGCGTGTTCAGCTTCGCGCCGGGGCGTGGGATCGGCATGCCGCCTGTCGCGGTGCAGGGACGGCTCGGGATCGCCGTGCAGGGCCTCTCGTCTCAGCTGGCCGGGTACTTCGGCGTCGAGCGCGGCGTGCTCGTGACAAACGTCACCGACGGCTCACCCGCCGCGCGTGGCGGCCTGAAGGCCGGTGACGTGATCACGAAGTTCGGGGCCACCGACGTCGGCTCGGTGGGCGACCTCATGCGGTCGCTGCGCGACGCGGAGGGCGGCGACGAAGTGGAAGTCCAGATCACGCGCGACAGGCAGTCGCAGACGCTCACCGTGACGCCCGACGCGACGCCGACGCGCGAGCGGCGGGTCATCAGGTCGCGCAGTCGATCCGCGGCGATCTGAATCCGCGGCGAGTCGGACGTACGAGTCGAGCAAGGAGATGCGCCGATGCCCGTCCACGCGTCGCGAAGAGTGCCGTTGGTCGTTGCCTGCCTGCTCGGCGCCTCACTTGCCGGCAGCGCGGTGGCAGCCGTTCCGGAGAGCGCGCCGTTGTCCCTGCCCTCGTGGTGGTCCGTGGAACTCCCGGACGCGCCGCCTCCGCCCCCGCGTGACCTCCCGCCCTCACCGGCGATCCCGTCGATCGACGTCGGGGCCGACGAGCCCCGGTCCATGCGGATGTGGCCAGCGACGGCGCGCCAACGGGGCGCCCGAGCCCAGAAGACCGCCGGTCCTGCGCAGGCCGCGGGAACCGGAAAGGCCGCCGCACGGTCACGCGGGAAGGCTGCAGCGGGGTGTCAGGTCTCGGTGCTGCCCGCCGTGTCCGGAGGAATGAGGACCGCGAGCTGAGCGGCCACGAGCTGCGCGACGGCGCGCGTCGACCGCGCCGCCTCGCGGTGATGGCCGATCTCCGCCGCCAGGACGCCCGTGCACCCCTGCGGCCCGAGGATTGGCACAGCCACGGCTCCCGGTGCCGCGTCGGTCGCCTCGACGACGTGCGTCACGCCGTCGCGCCAGGCGGCGGCAGTCGCGTTGTCGGCGTCGCGAGGCAACGTGGGAATCCGCCGGAGCGCCTCTTCCGGATAGCCGTAGGTCAGCAACGGCTTGAGGGCGCGACCCTCGGCATCGACGATCCAGACGATCACGCCCGTCGCGTCGAGCACGCGCGCGGCACGCCCCAGCACGTCGCGCAGCTGGTCGCCGTCCTGGACGCGTGCGAGGTCGGTACACACCTGTGCGGCCGCGGCCAGCGCTGCCGCGTCGTGCGCCGCGCTGGCGGCCTCGCGTGGCGGTGAGGCTGGAACCGGTGTCGCGGCGGGCGCGGCCTGGGCCGGTGGTGGCGGCGCTTCCGCCGCCGGCGCGGGCGGCTGTGGCGCCGGGGCCTCGGCCCTGGCCGGGCGATCGAGCCGCCAGTCGTTCTCGTCGTCGATGAGCGTGGATCTCGTCGCTGCCTCGTCACGTGCGACGGACGCAGAGACCGGCCGCCCCGACGGCAGCAGCAGCAGGGAGACGAGGACGCCCGCCGCGGCCACCGCCATGGCCAGCCAGCGCCGCAGCAGGGTGTTGCTCTCGATGGCCGCCTGCTGGGGCGACGCGAGGGCGCGGTGCGCTTCGTCGACGGCTTCGAGGATGAGGCCGCTCGTCTTCATGCCGTCCTCGTAGACGACGTCGGCCGCCATCAGCAGGCTGCCGCTCTCCACGAAGCCGCGGATCTTCCGATCGAGGCCGTCGTACACCTTCAGCGCGCGGTCCGCCCGGTCGAGGGCGGCGATCGTCGTCTCGTCGTCGCCGGCCGTCACGCGCAGGTTCTCGAGCGCGCCAGTTATGTCAGCGATCGCTTCCGCAAAACGCGTGCCCCAGTAGTCGACGCCCTGGCCGTCGGCAAGGTAGGCCTGCTGCGCCGTGCGTGCCTCGCTGACGGCGTGATGTACCGCGTCGCGAAAGCCGTCGAGCTGCCTCGCCTCCTCTGCCGAACGGGCGCTGTCGAGCTCGAGCCCGTAGTACTGCCAGCCCGCGACGCCGACGAAGACGACGAGGAGCAGGAACAGCGTGAGACGCAGGCCGTTTCGCGTCACCGCTCGGAGCCTCCGTCTGATGCGGTCATCGACTCGGTACTATAGCACCGCGCTTACGCATGCCCTGCCCGTGCGCATCGACCTGATCGTGAACCCGTTCGCCGGTCCCGCCACGATGCGCCTGCCGCGCACGGCGCGGGTGTCCTTTGCGGCACGCGTGCTGCGGTCGTGCGGCGTGACGGACGTGAGGGCCGTCGAGACCCGTTCCGCCGATGACGGCGTCGCGGCGGCACGGCGGGCCGTCGCCGACGGCGTGTCGCGCGTGGTCGTCTGGGGTGGCGATGGCACGGTGAACGCGGTGGCGGCGGCGCTCGCCGGCACCACGACGGCACTGGCGATCGTCCCGGGCGGGTCGGGCAACGGGTTTGCCCACGAGCTCGGCATACCGCTCCGCGCCGAGGCGGCGCTGCGATTTGCCGCCGCGGGACCGGCGCGCCCCGTGGACCTGGGGCTCGCGGACGGGCGACCGTTCGTCAACGTTGCCGGCCTCGGGCTCGATGCGGCGATTGCCCGCAGGTACGACGAGACCGCAGGCCGGCAGCGCGGGCTGCGCGCCTACGTCCGCGCGTGCGTCGCCGAGCTCGGGGCGCACGGGCCGGTGCCCGTCGAGGTCCGCGTGAACGACGTGGTGTGGTTCGCCGGCACGGCTCCGCTCGTGGCGCTGGCCAACGGCCGGCAGTACGGCCATCGCGCGTTCATCGCGCCCGGCGCGGTGCTCGACGACGGCGAGCTGGACGTCGTGGTGTTGCCGGTGATCACGCCCGCGCTCCTCGTCCGTCATGGCTGGCGGCTTTTCACGGGCTCGCTGCCAGGCGTGCCGGGCGTGCGCACGACCCGTGGCGCGCGCGTGGCGGTCCACGCTGGTGACGGCGCGCTGCTGCACCGTGACGGCGAGGTCGAGCGCGTGCACGGCGGAGTGCACTTCACCGTCCGCCCGCGCGCGCTCCTCGTCGTCAGTCGCTGAGCCGCTCAGCGCCGCGGGCCCCGCTGCGGCAGCGTGGCCCTGCCCGGCGTCACCGTCACGACGAACTCGCCCTGGTTGTCGCTGGGCTCGTCGTCGTTGACGGCCAGGAACAGCTCGCCGCCGTTGGGCATGGGCATGGCACTCGACTGATCGCCGATGCCGAACGGCTGGCCGTTCTGGCCGACGCGGCCGACAAGCGCACCCGCGAGGGCGGTCGGCAGCGGGGCGCCCGCGGCCCGGCGGCCCGACAGCGCGCCTGCCGCCCTGGCGCGATCGCTTGCGTCCCCGCTGAGCTGCACGTCACCCTCGACGGCGAAGGTGACGGGCTGGCCCTGGATCACGTAGATCCCCGTGGGCACCCACGCCGCGGTGGCCGCCACACGCACCGTCCTGCCGCCGGCCCCGGTCGCCCCTGCCTCCGCCTGCGGCGGGGCGGCTCCGGGATAGCGCCCGACGTAGACGCGCCCGACCTCCGACGCCGCGATCCGCTGTTCGCCCTCGGACGTTCGGAACACGAAGACCCTCGGCTCGTCCGGCGCCTGGGAGCCAGCCCCGCCGGCGATGTCGGTGAGCCGCCCGCTCACGAGCGAGCTGTTGCGCAGCACCAGAAGGTGGTCGTCGCCGCGTGCCTGGCCAAGCTCGGTCTCCGGCAGCCCGCTCGCGCCGCCGACGAAGTCGATGACCGCGACGTCGCCGATCGCGAGCTTCCGCTGGTCGTCCCGGGCGACGCGAATGTAGAGCGTGCCGTTCTCGAGGTCTTCCAGTTGCCCCGCCACCTTCTCGCCGGAGCGCAGCATTACCGTCACCGGGTCGGCGGCGGCCCGTGCCGGCAAGGTGGTCAGGAGACCGAGCGCGACAAGGCAGGCAGGGATGAGGTGAGGTGTCGCGTGGGCACGGCTGCGGTGCATGGCATGGCTCCTTTCGACCGATCTGTGGAAACGCGACGGGCCGCGTCTTGTGGCCCGTCGGTCATCCCCGGTCGGGGTTGCAGGTTCCATTCCACGCGGCGGCCTGGCCGCGCGACGCTACGAGTCCACCGAACGCAGCGGAATCACCGTGCCGGATGCCTGGGGCTTCAGCATCTCGATGAACTTCACCGGTGGCAGGTCCTGGAAGAGCGTGTCCCACTTCACGCGCTCGGACGCGTTGCTCGCCTGGAGCCAGTGCCTGGCGGCCACCGGCGTGCGGAAGTCGGGGTCGTCGATGCCCTGGATGCCCGGCGTGCCGGGCAGCGTCTGCGCGATGGCGCGGCGCACATCGTCGGCGGAGGCGTAGCCGAGCTCGGCACCGGCGGCACGCGCCGCCTCCACGACGATCAGCACGTCGTCGCGGGCGTCGCCCGGGGCGGGGATCGCCCGCGAGGTGAACTGGAGCCGGCCCTGCATGTTCGCGTAGGACGCGTCCTTCTCGGCAAACGCGCTGCCGGGCAGGATGATGTCGGCGGCGGCCGCCAGCGGAGTCATCAGCACGCCCTGGACGATCAGGGTACGGATGCGGCCCGCCGCGCGCGCCTCCGCAATCCACGCGACGTCGCCGAGCGAGCCCTCCGGGCCCGGGTCGAAGACGTACAGGGTTGACACGCGCCCCGCCTCGACGGCCGCGCGCAGCGGCGAGAGGTCCGCGGGCGTGCCGGCCGGGGCGTCGGTCAGCCCGAGCAGCCGCGCGCCGGTGACATTCGGCGCGTCCACCGGCGGCACCGGGAACTTCGTGTTGGCAGGCTGCGACTTCTGGCTCGTCGTCCAGCCGATCGTGAAGGCCTGCTGCGCGGCGTCCCCGAGCAGCTCCTGCGCGAGACGCGCGAAGACGAACAGCTCCTCGTGGCTCGCGTGCGCCGACAGCAGGAACCGCAGGCCCTCGCGGCCGGTGCTGAGCGCCTCGCCGACGGTCCCGAGCGCCTCGGTCCACGACGTCGCGGCATGCGCGCCCGCCGCGTCCCGGACGAGCGGTTGCACGAGCCGCTGCTCCGACTCGACCCAGTCGTAGCCGAACCGGCCGATGTCACACATCCAGTACTGGTTGACGTCGGGGTTCAGCCGCGGCGTGATGCGGGCCAGCCGCGCGCTTTGGGCCCATTCGGGCTTGGCGCGAAGCCAGATCGTCGTGTTGCAGCCCTTCTCGCAGAACGTGCAGATCGTGTCGACGGCGCTCGGGTTGTCCCAGGGGCGCGACTTGAAGCGGTAGTCGCGCGTCGTGATGGCGCCGACCGGGCAGACGTCCATCAGGTTGCCCGACAGCAGCGAGTGCACGCCGCGCTCCTCGAACGTCGCGATGTGGCTCGAGTTGCCCCGCGTGACGATGCCGATCTGGGCGTCGCCGTCGATCTCCTCCATGAAGCGGACGCAGCGGGTGCACATGATGCACCGGTTGCGGTTGAGCATCAGCGTCGGACCGAAGTCGACGTCCGCCCTGACGCCCGTGCCGTCGAACGTGCGCCGCTCGAACTCCATCCGGCTGTTGTCGGGGCCGAACGTGTAGGAGAAGTCCTGGAGCGGGCATTCGCCGCCCTTGTCGCACACGGGGCAGTCGAGCGGATGGTTCAGCAGCAGGAACTCGAACACGCCAGCCCGCGCCTTCACGACCTCCGGCGAGCGCGTGTCCACGACCATGCCGTCGGTGGCCGTGATGGCGCACGACACCTGCAGCTTCGGCATCTTCTCGATCCGCACCAGGCAGACGCGGCAGTTGCCGTCCATGCCGATGCCGGGGTGGTAGCAGTAGTACGGAAGGTCGATGCCGTTCTCGATGGCCGCCTGCAGCACCGTCGTGCCCTTGCGCACCGTCAGCTCACGGCCGTCGATCGTGAAAGTGACTGTGTCCATAGGAGTTCGAGCGTGGGCCAGCGGTCTGGCGCCCGGAGGCGGCAGGTGCGCCCGGTGGCTCCCGGGCGAGGCGCTCCCAACCTGCGGATGATAGCAGAGAGGGCCAGCCCGGGCCCTCGGGGGAAGAGGTCAGCGCGCCCGCTCCACCCGCACCAGGGCGGCGTGGTCGTCGTTGAAGCGGACGTCCCGGACGGGGCCGCTCACAGGCAGCGACAGCTC
>CAYSHC010000059.1:9097-23329 GCA_964430855.1 uncultured Vicinamibacteraceae bacterium | reverse complement strand
AGGCTGCCGCCGCCGATGACGACGGCCGCGATCACGTCGAGCTCGGTGCCGATGGCAACAGTGGGGTCGCCCTGCCGCAGCCGCGACATCTGCATGACGCCCGACAGCCCGAACAGCACGCCGGCCAGCGTGTAGATCCACACCTTGAGCCTGTCGGTGGGCACGCCGCACGCCCGCGCCGCCGCCTCGTTGCTGCCGATGGCGAACACGCGGCGTCCGAACACCGTCTGCTGCAGCACGAAGGTCGCCAGCACGGCCAGCAGGATCGTCACCCACACGCCGGGGGCGACGACGAGCCAGGCCGGCGTCGGGAACGTGACCGCGAGCTCGTTGACCCACGTCGCCGGCACGTTGACGGTCTGCTGGCCCGCCATCCATTTCGCCAGGCCCCGCGCGACGCCCAGCATGCCGAGCGTCGCGATGAAGGGCATCACCTTCAGCCTGGTGATCGCCAGGCCGTTGACGAGGCCCACCACCGCGCCCGTCAGCACGCCGGCCGCGACGGCGACCGGCGGCGACCAGCCGTCGCGCAGCCCGACGGCCGTCACCACGCCGCTCAGCGCCAGCGTCGACCCGACGGCCAGGTCGATGCCGCCGCTGACAATGATGAAGGTCATCCCGATGGCGCCGAGCGCGACGATGACGGTCTGGGCCAGGACGATGCGCAGGTTGCGCACCGAGACGTACTGCGCCGGGTCGTCGCTGAGCAGCGCGAAGAACAGCACCACGGCGAGCAGCCCGAGCACCGGCCCGAACATGCCGACGCGCAGCCGGCTCATCGCGCCACCGCCGCGGTCATGACGTCCTCCGGCGTCCAGGCGTCGATCGGGCGCGCCTCCGAGAGGGTGCCGCGCGACATGACGGCCAGCGAGTGGCACATGCCGAAGAGTTCCGGGAGATAGGAGCTGACAAAGACGATGGCACACCCGTCCGCGGCCGCTGCCGCAATCGACTCGTAGAGTTGCACCTTGCTGCCGACGTCCACGCCTCGCGTCGGCTCGTCGAGCAGCCACACGCGCGCCTGCTGGTGCAGCAGCCGCGCGAGCGCCACCTTCTGCTGGTTGCCGCCCGACAGCGTCCGCACGGGCTGCCAGGGCGACCCCGCCTTGATCCCCACGCGCGCGATCCAGCGGCCGGCGTGCGCCGCGAGTGCGCCGGACCTGATGATGCCCGCCCGGCTGCAGGCGTCATAGCGCGTGCAGACGATGTTGTCGCCCACCGACATCGGCAACGTGAGCCCCTCGCCCTTGCGATCCTCGCTCAGGTAGCCCAGGCCCCTGGCCAGGCGGGTCCACGGCGTCGGCGCGGTCACGTCGCACACCTCGCCCTCGACGACGACGCGGCCACGGCCCCGATGGACGCCGAGCCCCATGAGCGCGCGCAGCAGCTCGGTGCGGCCGGCGCCGACGAGACCGGCGATGCCGAGGATCTCGCCGCGCCTGACCGAGAGGCTCACGTGCCGTACGGCGGGCGGCGCCGCGAACCCCTCGACGCGCAGCGCCTCGGGCGCCGACGCGTCCAGCGCACGCCGTGGCGGGAACAGGTCGGCGACGTCCCTGCCGACCATGCGGCCGATGATCTGCGCGTCGCTCACGTCTTCGACGGCGCCGGTCCACACGGTGCGGCCGTCGCGCAGGACGGTGATGTCGTCGGCCAGGGCGCGCACCTCCTCGAGGAAGTGACTGATATAGACGACCGCGACGCCGCGCGCGCGCAGGCGCCTGACGAGCGCGAACAGCCGATCCACGTCCTCGCGCGGCAGGCTGCTCGTCGGCTCGTCCATCAGCACCACGCGGGCATCGTCGGCGACGGCCCGGCAGATCTCGACGACCTGGCGGGCGGCAATCGGCAGGTCGCCCACGCGCCGGTCGGGATGGAGTTCGGGATGATGGAACGGCTCGAGCACCTCCGCGGCGCGGCGGCGGGCCTCCGCGCGGTCGAAGCGCACGTCGCGGCGCGGCTCCCGCCCGAGGAGGATGTTCTCGGCCACCGTGAGGTGGTCGCACAGCGACAGCTCCTGGTGAATCAGGGCGATGCCGCGCCGGCGCGCCTCGAGCGGCGACTCCGGCCGGTAGGACGCGTCGTCGAGCGTCATCGTGCCGGCGTCGGCGGCAATGGCGCCGGCGATGACGTTCATCAGCGTGCTCTTGCCGGCGCCGTTCTCGCCGACGAGCGCGTGGACACGCCCTGGGGCGAAGGACGCCGAGACGCCGTCGAGGGCGACGGTGGCGCCGAAGCGCTTGCGCAGGTCTGAGAGGACGAGCATCGACGATCCAGGCACGTCCGCCGTGACGGCACGGCGCGGGGGCGACTACGAGCCGAGGTACTCCGCGATGGGCGGGTTCAGGAGCTCCTGCGCCTCCGGAGTGTCGAGGGTCTCGGGGGTCACGATGCGGACGCCGGTGTCGATGCGCCGCTCGACGTCCTGTCCCTGGAGGTGCGCCACCATGGTCCGGACGCCGCGGTAGCCCATCTCGAACGGGTTCTGGAGGACGAGGCCGTGGAGCTGCCCCTGGCGCATGGCGGCGACGAACGTCTCGCTCGCGTCGAAGCCGACAAAGCGCACCTCGCCGGCCCGGCCGACATCCTGCAGCGCGAGCAGCATCCCCGCGGTGGACGACTCGTTCGGCGTGAAGACGCCCTGGATCCGGCCACCGAAGCGGTTGAGCAGGTTCTCGGCGGCACGCTTGGCGGTGTCTCGCGTGGCTCCCGCGTACTGGTCGTCCGACACGACGGTGATGCCCGGGTGTGCCTGGGCGAGCCGTTCGAGGAAGCCGCGCTCGCGCGCGTCAGTGCTCGCCGATCCCTCCTGATAGCGCAGCAGCAGGACGTCGCCGCTGCCGCCGAGCAGCTCGGCGAGCCGGTCGGCCGCCAGCACGCCGCCCCTGTAGTTGTCGGTGGCGACGAAGCTCACCTGGACGTCCGACTCGAGGTCCGAGTCGATGACGACCGTCGGGATGCCCGCGCGCTGCGCCTCCTCGACGGGGCGGACGAGCGCGCTGGCGTCGAGCGGCGCCAGCACGATGCCCGACACGCCCTGGCTGAGGAAGCCCTCGACCACCTGGATCTGCTGCTCGCGGTCGTCCTCGCGCAGCGGCCCCTTCCAGGTCAGGCGGACGTCGACGCCCTCGGCCTGAAGCTCACGCTGGGCCTTCACGGCCCCGGCGTGGATGCTCTGCCAGAACTCGTGGGTCGTGCCCTTGGGGATGACGGCCACGTGCAGGCCGTCGCCGCTGCCGCCGCCGCAGGCGCCGGCGCCAAGCGCCGCCACCAGCAGGGCGAGGACATGTCGTCTGTCGATCATCGAACGAGCGCTCCCTTGACGTACCCGGCCTCGCGCCGGTCGGCTCCGGCAAACGCGTCCGGCATCTGCTCGAGCCGTGTGTAGCGGTGGGTGACGATCGGCGCGACCTCTATCGTGCCGTCCTCGATGAGGCGCAGCGCGCGGCGGTAGACCGACGGCCGGCGGTCGGCGTCGAAGCCGCCCGACGCCCCCACCGGCGCCACGAGCACCGGCTCCCGATACTGGATGTTGTTCAGGACGCCGATGTCCACACCGGATTGCCCGTGAGCGTACATCAGGAAGGAGCCCTGCTTGCGGATGACGCCGGGCAGATCCTGGAACACCTGCGCGGCCCCTGACGCGTCGATGACCAGCTCGGCACGCCGGCCACCGGTCGCGTCGAGGACCGCCTCGGCGAGCGGCTGCTGCCGCGGATCGACGACCACGTCGGCGCCGAAGGCCTTCGCCAGCGCCATGCGGTGCGCGTTCGGCTCGCTCACGATGATGCGGCCGCCGGCGCGAAGCACCCGGCGCAGGTACTGGAGAAACAGGAGGCCGGCCGGCCCCGCCCCGGCGATCACCGTCGCCTGCACCGCCGACGCGCCGGCCCCGTCCAGGCGATAGCGGCTGGCCGCCGCCTCGAGCGCGTCGCACGCGTGGATGATGCAGGCGAGGGGCTCGGTCATCACGGCCTGCGCCGTGGGCAGCGCGGGGCCGCGCCTGATGCAGTTGACGGCCGCCACGGCCAGCAGATCGGCGAGGCCCCCCTGGAGCCCGGTGATGCCATGCTCGCCGTAGTCCTCGCACTGGTGCGAATGGCCGGTGCCGCAGTACTCGCACAGCGGCGCGCGGCCCACGCTGTGGCAATTGCGCCCCTGGTCCACCACGACCGGGTCGCCCACCTGCAGGTCGTGGACCTCGGCGCCGACCTCCGCGATCTCGCCCACGATCTCGTGCCCGAGCACCTGGGGCGCGACCGTCAGCGGCACCGGCCGTCCGAGGCGGTCCGTATGGTAATTGGCGTGGCCCTCGAAGATGTGAAAGTCGGTGCCACACAGGCCGACACCGGTCACCCGCACGACGACGTCATGCGGACCCGGCGAGGGGTCCGGAAGCTCTTCGACGACCATCCGCGCCACGTCGCGGAGCACTGCAGCACGCATGCCTGTTTGTATGGGTTACCGCTTGCCCCTTGCCGCGGAACGCGGCTACAAGCTGACCGACTGCTCGGCCCAGACCTGGAACTCGCGGTGCTTGTTCTCCTCGCTGCGCGAGAGGATCTCGCCGCTCGCGACGCGCCGGCAGTACTCGAACACCTCGAGGCCGACCTCGTCGATGGTGGCGGTGCCGTCGACGATGCCGCCCGCGGAGAGGTCGAGATCGCCACGCATCCGTTCGAAGATGGCCGTGTTGGACGCCAGCTTGACGACCGGCGCGATGGCGTTGCCGATGGTCGTGCCGCGCCCGGTCGTGAACACGACAAGCTGCGCCCCCGCGGCGATGAGGCCCGGCGTCGACTCCTGGTCGTACCCCGGTCCCTGCATCAGGTAGAGCCCCTTGCCCGCCGGCCGCTCCGCGTAGCCCACCACGCCCTCGACACGTGTCGTGCCGGCCTTGGCAATGGCACCGAGCGACTTGATCGTGATGTTCAGCAGGCCGCCGGCGATGTTCCCCGGGCTCGGGTTCTCGTTGAGCACGGTGCCGAACGTCGCCGCATAGCCCTTGTACCAGTCGACCATCTCGTAGACCGCGCGGCCCGTCTCGGCGTCCTTCGCGCGCCAGGCGAGGATGTGCTCGGCGCCGCAGAACTCGGGCACCTCGGTAATGAGCACGGTGCCGCCCTGGCGCACGAGCTCGTCGGCCGCCCGGCCGAGCGCCGGGTTGGCCGACAGCCCCGAGAACCCGTCCGAGCCACCGCACTTGACGCCCATGACCAGCTCCGAGATCGGCACCTCCGTGCGCACGACCTGGTTGACGACGGGCAGCATGGCCGTCACGGCCTCGACACCCCGCTGCACCGAGGCCTGCGTCCCGCCGGCGTCCTGGATGCCGATGCGCGCGACGGGCTTGTTGAGCGGCCGCTCGCGGTCGTTCAGGTACCGCTCCATCACCGTCAGGTTCGTCTTCTCGCAGCCGAGCCCGATGAAGACGACGCCGCCGACGTTCGGGTGCGCCGCGTAGTTGGCCAGCGTGCGCAGCATCACCTCGATGTTGCTGCCGTCCGAGCACCCGCACCCCTTGTTGTGCGGGATGGCGACGACGCCGTCGACGTTCGGGTAGCGCGCCCTGTCGAACACCGTGTACTCGGCCACCGTGGCAATCTGCGCGGCCTCGTGGCTCGCGCACATGCTCGTCGGCACGATCAGGATCCAGTTGCGGATCCCGACCCGGCCGTCGGGCCTCCGGTAGCCGAGAAACGTCGCGCGCTCGGCCTCGGGGACGTAGTCGGGCGGCGGCGTGTGCAGGCCGGGGTCCAGCTCGCGCACGACCGGCACGTCGTTGGACATGTTGCCGTGCGAGATCAGCGCCCCGGCGGCGATCCCGAGCGACGTGCCGATGGGCTGCCCGTACTGGCGCACGAACTCGCCCGCCGGGATGTCGACCAGCGCAAAGCGATGGCCCGGGGTGACGGCGTCGGTCACCGTGAGCGGGCCGGCGTCGGTCTCGACGCGCGTGCCCGGCGGTACCGCCACGCGGGCGACGGCGACGTTGTCGCGGGCGTCGACCCTGATGGCGAAGGCGGAGAGCGGCGACGCGGGCGACACGGCAGGGCTCATGCGGACACCTCGGCGGCCCACCAGCCGCGGTCGCGGAGGCGGGTGAAGCGCTGCACCGTCTCGGCGATGCCGGTGCGCAGGTCGGTGGACGGCAGGCCGGGCACGGCGCGCCGGAGCGCGGCGTCGCTCAGTGACGAGGCGATGGGCAGCGGCGGACCGTCCACGCGGATCAGGCCGCGCGCCGCCTCCGGCAGACACTCGTTGGCGATACGGACGAACGCTTCGACCGGCGCGGTCTCGCCATGGAGGTTGAACACGTGGGCCCCCTCGGGCGCCCGGTCGGCGCAGGCGATGAACGCCTCCGCGCAGTCGGCGACGTAGAGGAAATCGGTGACGCCGCCGAAGCGCACCTGGAACGGCCGGCCGAGCACCGCGTGGCGCAGGGCCTCGGTCGTGTCGCTCGTCAGCCCCGTGTCGCGCCCGACGCCATAGACGGTCAGCGGACGCAACCCGACGCTCGAGAGGCCCGTGTCGCGGTAGTACACGTCGGCGTTGCCTTCGTTGGTCCGCTTGAACCAGCCGTAGTGCGTGCGCGGCGCATCGGCGGCCTCTTCTGGCACGGGCGTGTCGTCTTCGCTGACGCCGAACACGGCGGCCGAACTGGCGTATACCACGCGCGGGATCCCGACGGCGCGCGCGGCCTCGAACACGTGCAGCGTCCCGACCACGTTGACCATGGCCCCGAGGGCCGGGTTGGCCCGGCAGGTGGGCACCTGGAGCCCTGCCAGGTGAATCACGTGCGTCGCCTCGTGCCGCTCGAGCAGGTCGCGCACGGCGGCCGCGTCGGTCAGGTCACCCACCACCAGCGGCACGGCATCGGCAGCCTCGGGATCGTCGAACACGGCGCGCAGGCGGTGCCGATCCTGCTGCGCGTCGAACATCACCACGCGGTCACCCCGCTCGACCAGCCGGCGCACGATCCACGCGCCGATGCAGCCCAGGGCTCCAGTCACGACGTAGGTCACAATCCCGCGATCGTATACCAACGGCCGAGCGCCCGCCCCCGTGTCGGCCTCGTCCTCGCCTCCTTCCGCCTCGTTCCTCCGTCGCCTCCGCAAGTGGTTTGACAAGGCTCGCAGCACGAGCTAGAGTCCGACCCCATCAGACAACGTTAAGGGCCTGTCGCTCCCCCGACTGGTCACACCACGGGACGGCGTTCCGGTCCGGGTGGCCGGGACGCGTTGCAGCGCACACCCATCAGTTGCGTCCCGGTCCTCCGGCCGGGACGAAGAGGAGGCGTCCATGACGCATCGAACCTCTGCCCGGTGTCTGACCGCTGCGGTGGCTGCCGCAGCCCTGCTCCTTCTTCCCGGCAATTCCGGCGAGGCCCGCGCGCAGGCGGCGCGCGGCGGCATGCTCGGCAACATCGCCGACAGTTCTGGCGCGCCGGTGCCGGGCGTGCTCATCACCATCACCGAGATCCGCACCAACCTCACGCAGACCACGGTCACCAACGAATCGGGCAACTACGCGTTTCCCAACGTCCGTGACGGCCTGTACCGGGTCGAGGCCGAACTGGCCGGCTTCAAGAAGGCCGTGCGCGAGAACGTCCAGGTGGACGTCAACACGACGATCCGCGTGGACATGCGACTCGAGGTCGGCGACCTGAGCGAGTCGATCACCGTCGCGACCGAGGCGCCGGCGCTCCAGACCGACAGGGCCGACACCGGACGCATCATCCCGGGCAAGCAGGTGCAGGACATGCCGCTCGGCTTCGGCCGGAACTTCCAGGGGATGTGGGCGACGGTGCCGGGCGCCACGCGGCCCTCGCGCCCGCACTCGGAGTTCTTCAACCCGCAGGACAGCCTCGAGAGCAAGATCAACGGCCAGAGCCGCCTGAGCAACAACGTCCAGATCGAGGGCGTCGACAACAACCACCGGACCGGGCTGCTGACGGTGCTGATCCCGTCGGCCGAGGCGCTCGAGACGGTGGCCGTCACCACGAGCAACTTCGACGCCGAGTTCGGACGGGCCGGCGGCGCCGTCACCAACGTGACGCTCAAGTCGGGCACCAACGACCTGCGCGGCAGCGCGTTCTGGTTCCACGGGAACGACGGGCTCAACGCGACGCCCTACTTCGCGCAGAGCAAGCCCGAGACGACCTACAACCAGTTCGGCTTCACGATCGGCGGCCCCATCAGGCGCAACCGGCTCTTCTACTTCGGCGACTACCAACGGACCAACGACGACCTGGGCAAGGTCTTCCGCTTCTTCGTGCCGCCCGCCGAGTGGCGCGCCGGCGACTTCAGTTCCGCCACCAACACCACCATCTACGACCCGTTGACGGGCGACGGCACCGGCAACGACCGCGTCCCGTTCCCGAACAACGTCATCCCCGCCGACCGCATCAGCCCGATCGCCCGGGCCATCCTCGACCGGGTGCCGCTGCCCAACCTGAGCGGCCAGCCCATCGGACAGCCCAACTACGAGGCGACCACGGTCCGCGAGCGCCGCACCGACAGCTTCGACGTCAAGGTGAACTGGCAGGCCAGCGGCAACGACCAGGTGTCGCCGCGCGTGAGCTACTCGCGGCCGACGATCTTCGACCCGTCGCCGTACGGCGAGGTGGGCGGCCCGGCCAACGGCGGCTTCGCGGGCGACGGCATCCAGCGCACGGTGAGCGCCGCTGTCAACTGGACGCGCACCTGGACCAACAGCCTCGTCATGGAGCTGCGCGTCGGCACGTCGTGGTACGCCAACGACGCCATCGCCCAGGGCCAGGGCATCAACCTCTCGGAGCAGCTCGGGATTCCCGGCGTCAATCTGAGCGACTACACGAGCGGCATCTCGTCGATGTCCATCCAGGGCTACTCGAACCCCGTCGTCGGGTTCTCGAACTCGATGCCGTGGGAGCGCGGCGAGACGACGGCGAACATCTCGGCGGTGGTGACCAAGCTGATTGGCAACCACTCGGTGAAGTGGGGCGGCGACCTGCGGCGCAACCGCGACTTCCTGCTTCAGACGCAGGAGTTCGGCGGGCCGCGCGGGACGTTCTCCTTCAACGGGTCGGGGACGTCACGGCCGGTCGACCCGACGTCCATCCGCAACAACCCGGCCAACTCGCTGGCGTCGTTCCTGCTGGACTACCCCAACGACATCCGGCGCGACGTGCCGATCGTCGACGAGCCGGGCACGCGGCACAACCAGTACTTCCTGTTCGTGCACGACAAGTGGCAGGTGCGCCCCACGGTCACCGTGGACATCGGGCTGCGCTACGAGTACTACACGCCGTTTGTCGGCATCCAGTCGCGCGGCGGGCTTTCCAACTACGACGCCAGCAACAACACGCTGCGCGTGTCGGGGTACGGCAACATCCCCGAGGATCTCGGCGTGCGCACGCGCAAGACGAACTTCGCGCCGCGCACGGGCCTCTCGTGGCGCATCACCGACCGTGACGTCCTCCGCCTCGGCTACGGCGCGACGACGACGCCGTTTCCCGACAACACGTACGCGTTCAACTACCCGACGCGCGGCAACGTGATCCTCCAGGCGCCCAACGCGTTCCAGAGCGCGGGCCGCCTCGCGACGGGCTTCCCGGTGCAGGGCACGGTCAACATTCCCGAGGACGGCATCGTGCCCGTCGACCAGGAGTTCCTCCGCAACTCGGGGCTCATCATGATCGACGAGCGCAACTACGAGGGGATGCTGCACTCGTGGAACCTCGCCTACCAGCGCGAGCTGCCGTGGGGGTTCACCGGCGAGGCCGCCTACGTGGGCAATCGCGGCGTGGACATCCAGTACCGCGTGGACGCCAACGCCGCCACGGTCCTGGGTCTCGACCAGGCGGGCCGTCCCCTCTTTGCCCCCTTCGGCCGCACCGCCGCGGTGAACACGTTCGTGCCGGGGCGCAGCGACTACCACTCGCTCCAGGTGAAACTCGATCGCCGCTTCCGCAACGGCTTCATGGTCACCAACAGCTACACGCTCGGCCGCGCGCGCAACTACGCCGACGACAACGGCTTCATCGCGACGCCGGCCGACTGGGAGCGCTCCTACGGCCTCGCCGGGTTCGACAGGCGGCACACCTGGGTTTCGAGCTTCGTCGTCGAGCTGCCGTTCTTCCGCGAGTCGACCAGCCCCCTGCGGTGGGTGCTGGGAGGCTGGCAGGCGTCGGGCCTGCTCACGCTGATGGGCGGCACGCCGCTCAGCGTGACGGCCGACGGGGCACTGCTGCGCGCGCCCGGCAACACGCTGTATGCCGACCGCGTCGGCACGCCGCGCATCCTCGGCGGGCGGGGCCCGGGCCAGCTGTACTTCGACCCGTCGGCGTACGCGCAGCCGGCCCCCGCCACCTTCGGCAACCAGACGCGCAACGGCAGCGGCATGCGCGGGCCGGGCTTCACGGCGCTCGACTTCTCGCTGGTCAAGCGCGCGATGTTCGGCTCGACGTACCGCTACGCCGAGTTCCGCCTCGACGCGTTCAACCTGACGAACACGCCGGCCTGGAACAACCCGAACACGAGCCTCGCGAGCCCGACCTTCGGCGAGATCAACGGGGCGAGCAACCAGCGGGTCATCCGGCTCGCGTTCAAGTACGCCTTCTGACCTGTTCACGGACACAAGGAGATCGCATGCGCAGTCTTCCGCTGCTTCTGCAACGCGTCGCCCGCAGGATGGGGCGACTGGCCCGCACGGCGGGCCTGACCGCGCTCGCGGCGACGCTCGTCGCCGGGCCGTCAGCCGCCCAGGATCCGCGGGCCGCCATCCAGGGCCGCATCACCGACACCTCGGGTGCCGCCGTGCCCGGGGTGACCGTCACCATCACCAACACGTCGACCGGTACGCGCAACACCGCCGTCAGCAACGAGAACGGCGTGTATGCCTTCCCGTTTGTCACGCCCGGCACCTACGACATCGTCGTCGAGCTCAGCGGCTTCAAGCGCATCGAGCAGCGCGGCGTCACGGCCAGGACGGCCGACCGCCTTGAGCTGCCCTTCACGCTGGAGGTCGGCGGCCTCGAAGAGACCGTGTCGGTGGTGGGGGGCGCCCCGCTGCTCGAGACGCGGACGGGGTCGGCGGGCCAGGTCATCGACGAGAAGCGCATCCAGCTGATGCCGCTCTCCGACGGCAACCCGTTCACGCTGACGCGCCTGGCCGCAGGCACCGTCTACACCGGCGACCTCAAGTTCTCGCGTCCGTTCGACAACGGCGGGACGTCGGCGGTCACGGCCAACGGCGCCGCGGGCGGCAACGAGTTCACGCTCGACGGCTCGCCCAACATGGCCAACGGCCGCCGCGTGGCCTTCGTCCCGCCGGCCGGCGCGGTGCAGGAGTTCAAGGTCGAGACCGCGACGTTCGACGCCCAGCAGGGACACACCGCCGGCGCGACGGTCAACGTGACGATGAAGAGCGGGACGAACGAATTCCGCGGCGACGGGTACTACCACTACCGGGACGAGGCGCTCAGCAAGAACGACTTCTTCCTCGAGCGCGCCAACCAGCCGAAGGCGGCAATGGACTACAAGCGCTACGGCTTCACGTTCGGCGGGCCGGTGGACCTCGGCTTCTACAACGGCCGCAACCGGACGTTCTTCTTCAGCGCCGTCGAGTGGCTGTATGACGAGTTCCCCGAGCCGGGGCAGTTCACCGTGCCCACCGAGGCACAGCGCAACGGCGACTTCTCGGCGCTGCTCCCGCTCGGCATCCGGATCTACGACCCGGCCACGGCGCGCATCGAGAACGGACAGGTCCGCCGCGATCCGTTCCCCGACAACATCATCCCGGCCGACCGCATCAGCCCCGTCGCGCGCAACATCCTGAACTACTACCCGCTGCCCAACCAGCCGGGCAACGCGCAGGGACAGAACAACTTCATCACGTCGAACCCGCGGGGCGACGACTTCTACTCGGTCAACCTCCGGGGCGACCACCAGTTCAGCAACGACCACCGGTCGTTCGTGCGGTACTCGCGCAACAGCCGCCGCGAGTACCGCGGCAACTGGACGGGAGAGGTCAACGGGATCCGTCCGACGGGCAACTTCCTGTACCGGAAGAACGACGCGGTGACGGGCGACCACGTCTGGACGGTGAACCCGGCGACCGTGCTCAACGTGCGCGGCAGCTGGTCTCGGTTCCAGGAGCCGAGCATCCGGCAGCACCAGGGCCTCTTCGACCCGGCGTCGCTCGGGTTCTCGCCGGAGACCGTGCGCCTGTTCGGCGACGTGCGCTACTTCCCGCGCATCGAGTTCCCCGGGGACGTCTTCTCCGCGATCGGCGACAGCTACGCCGGCGGCACCAACTTCCACATCCTGACGATCCAGCCGACCCTGACGCGGTTCATCGGCAACCACTCCTTGCGCGTCGGGTACGACTACCGCCAGTACCGGGAGACCTCCCGGCCGAGCTACCACGCGGCGGGCCGGTACGAGTTCGGCCGTGACTACACCAGCCCGGGCACGGGCCTCGGCAGCGCCCCCATCGGCCAGGAGCTGGCCGCGCTGCTGCTCGGCCTGCCGTCAGGCAGCGACAGCGCCATCGAGATCGCGACGGGACGTGATACGCGCAGCCGGTACCACGCGTTGTTCATCCAGGACGACTGGAAGGTGACCGACCGCCTCACGGTCAATCTCGGGCTGCGCTACGAGTACGAGGGCGCGCCGTTCGACGTGAACAACGCCAACGTCCGCGGGTTCGACCCGACGGCGTCGCTCGACATCACCGGGCCAGCCCGCGCCAACTACGCCGAGCGGCCGATTCCCGAGCTGCCGCCGGCCCAGTTCAACCCGGTGGGCGGCGTCATGTTCGCCACGCCCGAGAACCGGGGATTCTGGAACGCCGACACCAACAACTGGCAGCCCCGGCTCGGCTTCGCCTACCAGGTCAACGACAGGACCGTCGTGCGCGGCGGCTGGGCCATCTACACGGTGCCCCTCCTGTTCGACTACGCCATCTTCCAGCCGGGCTTCGCGCAATCGACGCCCGTCGTGGCCAGCAACGACAACGGGCTCACCTTCCGGGCGAGCCTCGACAACCCGTTCCCCGATGGCGTCATCGCGCCGGCCGGCAGCAGTCGCGGCCCGAACACGTTTGTCGGCCAGAACCTCAGCCGCTACACGACCAACCTCGACGTGAGGAACCCGCAGGCGATGCGGTGGGCCGTCAGCGTCCAGCGCGAGCTGCCCGGCCAGTTCGTCGTCGAGGCGGGCTACACGGGCAACCGCGGCTACGACCTGACGGTCGAGACCGATATCAACCCGGTGCCGCGCGAGTTCCTGAGCGACTCGGCGGTGCGTGACGACGCCCACATCGCGCGCATGTCGCAGCTGGTGCCCAACCCGTTCGCGGGGCTGCTGCCGGGCACCGGCCTGAACGCGAACACCGTCGCGCGCCAGCAGCTGCTGCGGCCGTTCCCGCAGTTCACGCAGGTGCTGAGCCGCAACTACGACGGCTCGAGCAGCTTCCACTCGGGGCAGTTCCGCCTCGAGAAGCGGTTCGACCGCGGGTTCTCGTTCCTCACCACCTACACGGTGTCGCGGTTTGTGGAGCAGACCTCGGCGCTCAACGCGGTGGACGCCTACGACAGCAACTACGAGAAGCGCCGCTCCGACGTGGACGTACCGCACCGCATCGTCGTCAACGGCATCTGGGAGCTGCCGTTCGGCAGGGGCCGCCGGTTCGGCAACTCGTGGAACCGCGCGCTCGACGCCATTGCCGGCGGCTGGAGCATCTCGGCGATCTACCAGTGGCAGAGCGGACGCCCGCTGACGATCGGCAACAACTACTACTACTCGGGAGACATCAACCAGCTGACGGCCGACTACTCGGGCGACATCACCCGGCCGGTCTTCGACGTCAGCGGGTTCTACTTCCCGGACGTCGCGGAGAGCCAGCGCCGCAACGATCCGCGCATCAACGTCAACGGCACGCCGCAGTACCGCACGCAGCCGACACGGCCGGCGAAGCTGCGGGGGCCGACGCTCAACTACATGGACATGTCCGTCGTGAAGCGGTTCGACGTGACGCAGCGCGTGCGGGCGCAGCTGCACTTCGAGATCTACAACGCGCTGAACCAGGTGTTCTACAACAACCCGAACCTCGATCCGCGCAACGCGAACTTCGGCATCGTCACGAGCCAGAACAACGTGCCGCTGAACCTCCAGATCGGCTTCCGACTCTTCTTCTGACCCCTGTGTTGGTAGGGACGGCTCTCCGAGCCGTCCCTACGAGCCGTCC
>CAYSHC010000059.1:0-8997 GCA_964430855.1 uncultured Vicinamibacteraceae bacterium | reverse complement strand
CGTCCCTACCGAGCCGTCCCTACCTGGTGTATCGTTCCGCGCATGCATCGCCGAGATTTCCTGCAGTCCACGGCCGCGGCAGCTGCGGCCGCCACGCTGACTCCGTCCTGGGCGTCGCTGCTGCACGCGCAGGGGCCCGCGCGTCCGCGCCGCTACGCCATCGTAGGCACGGGCTCGCGCGGCTCGTCGATGTGGGGACGCGGCGTCAGGGAGAAGTGGGGGGACGCCGTCGAGTTCGTCGGCCTGTGCGATCCGAACGGCAAGCGCGCGGAAGTGGCGCGCGAGATCATCGGCGCCTCCTGCCCGGTGTACACCGACTTCGACCGCATGGTCGCCGAGGCCCGCCCCGACCTCCTGGCCGTCACCACCGTCGACGCCTATCACGCCGACTACATCGTCCGCGCGCTCGACAAGGGCATCGACGTCATCGCCGAAAAGCCGATGACGACCGACGAGAAGCAGTGCCAGGCGGTGTTCGAGGCCGAGGAGCGCAACAAGCGCACGATCACCGTCGGCTTCAACATGCGGTACGCGCCGCGCCACGTCCGGCTGAAGGAGCTGATGCTCGAGCAGCCCGTCGGCCCCATCCGCTCGGTGGACTTCCACTGGTACCTCGACACGAACCACGGCGCCGACTACTTCCGCCGCTGGCATGGCCTCAAGGACAAGAGCGGCTCGCTGTGGGTGCACAAGGCGACGCACCACTTCGACTTCATGAACTGGCTGCTCGATGCCGAGCCGGTGCAGGTGCAGGCCTACAGCGCCATCCGGCGGTACGGGACGGCCGGGCCGTTCCGCAGCACCAACTGCCGCCCGTGCCCGCACAAGGCGAAGTGCGACTTCTACTGGGACATGACGACGTCGCCGTCGGCCATGCGCCTCTACGGCGACGTCGAGCACGTGGACGGCTACCTGCGCGACGCCTGCGTGTTCCGCGAGGCGATCACCACCTACGACACGATGACGGCGACAGTGAAGTACGACAACGACGTGATGATGTCGTACTCGCTCACCTGCTACCTGCCCCTCGAGGGCTTCTCCATCGCCTTCAACGGCGACGGCGGCCGCATCGAGATCCGAGAGTTCTCGCGCCAGCCGTTCGAGGTGGAGGACGACATGGAGGTGTGGGTGATCAAGGCGTTCGGCTCGCGCACGCGCATCGAGATGCCGAAGGCCCAGGGCGAGCACGGCGGCGGCGACGACGTGCTGCGCGACCTCATCTTCCGGCCGCGGGAGGTGCCAGCGCACCTGGCGCTGCCGGGCTCGCGCGCCGGGGCGATGTCGTGTCTGACGGGCATCGCCGCCGTCCGCAGCAGCGAAGAGAACCGGCCTGTCAACATCGCCGACCTGCTCGGGAGGTTTGCATGAAGCGGCGTGAGTTCCTGTCGTCCACCGCGGCCGGGGTCGCGGGCGGGCTCGTGGCCGGCGTCGGGCGCGCCGATGGCGCCGGGCCGGCCTTCTCGCAGAGCGCGCAGAGCCGCGCCCGCGTGGCCGGGGCCAACGACCGCATCCGCGTCGGGTTCATCGGCGTCGGAGGGATGGGTCGGTCGCACCTGAACAACTTCATGCAGCACGACGACGTGCAGGTGGTGACGGTCTGCGACCTCTGGGAGATGAACCGCAACCGCGCCAGGCGCATGAGCGAGCGGCAACGCACCGGTGCCGCGTCTGCCGAGCAGGACTTCCGCCGGGTGCTCGACCGCCAGGACATCGACGCGGTCGTCATCGCGACAAGCGACCACTGGCACGCCATCCCGATGGTGATGGCCTGTCGCGCGGGCAAGGACGTCTACGTCGAGAAGCCCGTCTCGCACACGATCGCCGAGGGCCGCGCGATGGTGAAGGCGGCGCGCGAGCACAACCGCGTGGTGCAGGTGGGGACGCAGCAGCGGTCTGGCCTGCACTTCCAGGAAGCCGTGCGGATCGTCCAGTCGGGCGCGCTCGGCAAGGTGCACCGCATCGCGACGTGGAACTACGGCAACGAGGCGCCTGCCGGCATCGGCCGTCCCCCGGACGGGTCGCCGCCCGCGGGTCTCGACTGGGACTTCTACCTGGGCCCCGCCCCGCAGGTACCGTTCAACCCGAACCGCTTCATCTTCAACTTCCGCTGGTTCTGGGACTACGCCGGCGGGATGATGACCGACTGGGGCGTGCACCTGCTCGACATCGTCCTGTGGGCGATGCAGGTGGAGGCCCCGAAGAAGGTGACGGCCGCGGGCGGCAACTTCGTCCTCGACGACAACCGCGAGACGCCCGACACGATCGACGCGCTCTACGAGTTCGACTCGTTCATCTGCACCTACTCCAACCGGACGGGCAACGCGTACCACGGCGCCGGCAAGGGCTACGGGTGGGAGTTCTACGGCACCGACGCGACGCTGTTCCTCGACCGTTCGGGCTTCGAGGTGATTCCCGAGACGGGCGGCCGCACCCAGGCGCCGACGCCGCCCTTCCTCGCCGAGCAGGAGCCGCCCGTCGAGCCCTGGGAGCGCTCCTGGTCGAGCAGCCCGGCGCGCACCCCGGCGGTCCGGGGCGGCCAGTCCGACCAGAACCTCAGCCACATCCGCAACTTCCTCGACTGCATGCGCTCGCGCGAGCGGCCGCGCTCCGACATCGAGATCGCGCACCAGGCCACGGCCATGTGCATGCTGGCCAACATCGCGTACCGCACCGGTCACAAGATCGTGTGGGACGCCGCGAAGGAGGAATGCGTGGGCGACGCCGAGGCCAACGCCTTCCTGTCGCGCGAGTACCGCGCGCCGTGGAAGCTGTGACGCCGCGATGAGCCGCGCGTACCCGCGGGTTGCCGCCCTCAAGGACGCCGAGCGCTTCGTGGCGCACATGGCCACGCTCGGCTGGACCCTGCCATTCGAGCCCGAGGTCGAGGCGGCGCCCGACTCGCCGCTGGCGGCCCCGATCGACACGTCCGCGGGTCGTGTCGGCAACCGCTTCTGCATCCTGCCGATGGAAGGGTGGGACGGCACGCCGGAGGGCCGTCCTTCCGACCTCACCCGGCGCCGCTGGCAGCGCTTTGGCGAGAGCGGCGCAAAGCTGATCTGGGGCGGCGAGGCGTTCGCCGTCCAGCACGACGGCCGCGCCAACCCCAACCAGCTCTGCCTCGGTCCGACCTCCGAGCAGGACCTCGCCGAGCTGCGCGCCCTCGTGACGCGCGCCCATGCGGCGCGTCACGGCAGCACCGACGGCCTCGTCGTCGGGCTGCAGCTGACGCACTCTGGGCGCTACGCGCGGCCCGATGCCGGCAGACCGCTCCAGCCGATGGTGGCGTATCCGCACCCGTGGCTGGACAGGCGCGTGAGCCCAGACCGCCCCGTCCACGTGATGACCGACGGGGAGATCGAGGGCGTCATCGCGCACATGGTCGAGGCCGCGGTCCTCGCGCAACGCGCCGGCTTCGCGTTCGTCGACGTGAAGCACTGCCACGGCTACTTCGGCCACGAGCTGCTGTCGGCGCGCGAGCGGCCCGGCCGCTACGGCGGTGCCTGGGAGAACCGCACACGCTTCCTGCGCGAGGTGGTGGCCGGCATCCGCCGCGACGCCCCGGGCCTGGCCATCGGTGTCCGGCTGTCGGCGTTCGACGCGGTGCCGTTTCGCAAGGGCGAGGGCGACGTCGGTACCCCAGAAGCGTCAGCCGAGGATTACGCGTTCGCGTTCGGCCCGATGCGCCGGCCCGACGCGCTGCCCGACCTCGAGGAGCCCCGCGCGTTCCTGGCGCTGCTGCGGGAGCTCGGCATCGACCTGGTGTGCCTCACGGCGGGCAGCCCCTACTACAACCCGCACATCCAGCGCCCGGCGACCTTCCCGCCGTCCGACGGCTACCAGCCACCCGAGGACCCGCTCGTCGGCGTCGCGCGGCAGGTCGCCGTGACCGCGGCGCTGACACGCGAGTTCCCGGACCTGGTCGTCGTCGGCTCGGCGTACAGCTACCTCCAGGACTGGCTGCCCAATGTGGCGCAGGCCGTCGTCAGGCAGGGCGGCGCGCACCTGGTCGGCCTGGGGCGGATGGTGCTGTCGTACCCGGAGCTGCCGGCCGACGTCCTGGCAGGGCGTCCGCTGCAGCGCAAGCTGATCTGCCGCACGTTCAGCGACTGCACGACGGGCCCGCGCAACGGGCTGGTGTCGGGCTGCTACCCGCTCGACCCGTTCTACACGGCGCATCCTGACCACGCGCGCCTGAAGGCCGCGAAGGGACAGACATGACCAACGTCCGCACCGGCCAGGCGCTGGCCGCCGCCACCGCCTTCTCGGCCCTCTTCGCCGTCGTCGGCATCGCGCTGTACGGGCTGCCGTTCTTCTACGACTTCTTCGTCACCGAGTTCGGCTGGTCGCGCCAGGAGGTCACCTCCGGCAACGCGTACAGCAAGCTGGTGGTCGGCCCGCTGTTCGGGTATCTCGCCGGCTGGCTGATCGACAGGTACGGCCCGCGGCGGCTGCTGCTCGTGGGGATCCTCATGGCCGGCGGCGCGCTGGTCGGCCTCGGCGCCATCTCCACGCTCGCCGGCTTCTACGTCTTCTACCTGTTCAACGCCCTCGGCTACGTGTTCGGCGGGCCGCTGCCCGCGCAGGTGCTGCTCTCCCGCTGGTTCACGGCGGCGCGCGGCAAGGCCATGGGCTTTGCGTACCTCGGCATCGGCATCGGCGGCACCGTGGTGCCGCTCCTGGCCTTCTGGCTGACGTCGCAGTTCGGCTGGCAGCGTGCGCTCCAGGCGCTCGGCGTCCTGATGATCCTGTGCGCGTGGCCGCTCGCCTGGTTCGTTCGCGACGCGCCCGATGCCGCGCCCCCCGGCGGGGCGGCCGGCCCGTCACCTGCGGCCTCCACGGTCCCGGCCGGTGCGGCCGCGTTCAGCATTCGCGAGCTGCTGACGTCACCGGCCTTCTACCTGCTGCTCGTCGGCAGCATGTGCTCGATAGGCGCCGTCGGCGGGACGATGCAGAACCTGAAGCTGTTCCTGTCGCTCGACCAGGGCTACGAACAGGCGGAGGTCGCCCGCGTGCTGTCGCTCGTGCTGCTCGGCAGCATCACCGGCCGGCTGCTCATGGGCTGGCTGGCCGACCGCTGGGCCAAGAAGCACGTGATGCTGCTCATCTACAGCATCGTGGCGGCCTCCATCCCGCTGCTGTTCTTCGCGCAGTCGTGGACGATGCTCTATGCGTTTGCCCTCTGTTTCGGGATCGGCCTGGGCGGCGACTACATGATCATCCCGCTGATGGCGGCGGAGCTGTTCGGCGTCCACAGGCTCGGCCGCGTGATGGGGTTCGTGCTGACGGCCGATGGCGTGGCCGAGGCGCTGTCACCGATGCTGGTCGCCGCAATCCGCGACCGCAGCGGGTCCTACCACCCCGGGTTCATGCTGCTCGTCGTGCTGGCGGCGATCGGCGCCACGGCCGTCGCGCTGCTGCCCAACACGAGCAGGGACCGCCTCGGTAGGGACGGCTCTCCGAGCCGTCCTTAGACGCAGAGCCGCCCTGAAATGCCGCGCCGTCCCGAGATGCCGAGCGTCCTTGCTTCCGAGCCGTCCCTGATTCCAACCCGTCCCTGACCCGCATCACTCTTTCCCGCTTCCCCGGCCTGACCGGCGGGAAGACAGGGAGCCACTCCTCAGAGAGCGGCTTCAGAGAGGCGGCTTCGGCTGCTTCGCCTCGCGGTCAGAGAGGACGGCTCGCGGGGGACGGCTCGGAGAGCCGTCCCTACCGCGACCGCGAGGGTCGGCAAGCCCGTCAATTTCCGGCCCCAAGCTCTTCCGGAGCTGATCCGATTTTCTGGATCGCGGCATTCGTGGGAGTGCCGCGCGATCTCGTCGGTTACCCGCCCGATCCAAGGTCTTCAATTTCCCGGAGTGGGAACCTTCGATTTCATGGATCCCGGGGCTAGTGGAATCGGGTTGACAGCCTTATACCAAAGCACTACCGTGTGCTCGCGGCCACCCGCAACCCGTGGTTTTTCTTAGGGTTTCGGCCGGTCAGTGCCCGGCCGTCCGGGCCCTCTGACAAATCTGGCTCGCGGGTTGCAGTATTGGCAGCGTCGAAGTAGTTCACACGCACATGACTCACATGTGGAGGTGTAAGTGAAGCCCCCTGTACGAACCATCCTCAAGTCGTGGATGGCCGTGATGATGGCAGGCACGCTGTTGTGTCTGTTGCCCTCCTCGGCTTCTGCGCAAGCGCTGTACGGCACGATGACCGGCACCGTGACCGACGACTCGGGTGCCGCCATCCCCGGCGCCACCGTGACGGTGACAAACGAGGCCACCGGCCTGACGTTCGACACCGTGACCGACGAGACGGGTACCTATACCGTCCGCAACATGCCCGGCGGTACCTACACCATGAAGGCCTCGCTGCAGGGCTTCAAGGAGTACCAGCAGACGGGCATCACCGTGGCGCCCAACAGCATCGTCCGTATCAACGGGCGGCTCGAGGTCGGCGCGCTGACCGAGACGGTGACCGTCACGACGGAAGCGGCGCTCCTGCAGACCGACAAGGCCGACGTCAGCGTCGACCTGCGGCCCGAGGACGTCGTCAACATGCCGCTCAACCAGTACCGGAACTACCAGGCGCTGCTGAACCTGGTGCCGGGTGCGACGCCGCCGCAGTTCCAGAACGCGCAGACCGACACCCCGGGCCGCGCGCTCACGACGAACGTCAACGGCACGGCGCGCAACAACAACGTGACCCGTATCGACGGTGCGGCCTCGATCAACGTGTGGCTGCCGCACCACGTGGGCTACGTGGCACCGGCGGAGACGATCGAGAACGTCAACGTCTCGACCAACAGCTTCGACGCGTCGCAGGGCATGACGGGCGGCGCGGCGATGACGGTGGTCACCAAGTCGGGCACGAACAACGTCCGCGGGTCGGCGTTCTTCTTCCGCCAGCAGGACGAGTTCAACGCTCGCCCGGGCTACTTCGACCCCCAGAAGCTCGACTCGAGCACGTCGATCATGGGCGGCACCCTCGGCGGTCCGATCGTCCGCAACAAGCTGTTCTACTTCGGGTCGTGGGAGCGCAACGCGGAGCGTCGCGCGCGGTTCGACACCTACACGGTGCCCACCGAGCGCATGCGCAACGGCGACTTCAGCGAGGTGCTGGCGGTCAACCCGAACTTCCGCATCTACGACCCGCTGACGGGTGACCCTGAGACGGGCGCCGGCCGCGACTTCTTCCCCGGCGCGGTGATCCCGGCCGACCGTGTCGACCCGCTCGGCAAGCGGATCCTCGACCTCTACCCGATGCCGAACAACCCCGGCACGAACAACGGGCTGCAGAACAACCTGTTTGTCGAGCGCCAGCCGAAGGCTGACCGCGACAACTACGACTTCAAGGTCAACTACAACCCGACGTCGGCGCAGCAGTGGTACGTGAAGTACTCCACGATGGATGCCGAGGTCCTCGACCTGTTCTACCTGCCCTTCGACAACGCCGGGGGCGGTGACACGAACATCCACCTCGGCAACATCGGCAGCACCTGGACGCTGACGCCCACGACGATCCTCGACTTCACGACCGGCTTCAACATCATGAAGCACCAGTCGCAGGGTCCGGACTACGGCACGAACTACGGGCTCGACGTCCTGGGCATCCCGGGTGCGAACGCGGGCCTCAACGGCAGCGCCGTGACGGGTCCCGGCTCGGCCGACCTCGACCGCTACAGCGGCATGCCGCAGTTCAACACGCTGAGCACGCTCGGCAACAACGCCACCTGGACGCCGGTGTGGCGCGACGAGCGCAGCTACACCTTCTCGACCAACCTCACGAAGGTGGCCGGTCGCCACGAGCTCCGGACGGGCTTCGACTTCGTCCGCCTGCAGCTCGACCACTGGCAGCCGGAAATCGCCAACCCGCGCGGCTCGTTCGACTTCGGCGGCGGCATCACCGGCGTGCCGGGGTATGCCAGCCTCGCGTGGAACTCGACGGCGACGGCCATGCTCGGCCTGCTGAGCGGCTACAGCAAGAGCGTCCAGTTCGAAGAGATGACCATGCGCGAGAACCAGTTCGGCGTGTACATCGCCGACCGGTGGCAGGTCAACGAGAAGCTGACCGTCAACCTGGGTCTCCGCTACGAGCTCTACCCGATCGCCAAGCGCGCTGACCGCGGCCTCGAGGTGCTGGACTACAACACGTTCAACATCGCGATCGGCGGTCGTGGCGGCAACCCGGAGAGCCTCGGCATCAAGTCGAGCAAGACGCTGTTCGCCCCGCGCATCGGCATCGCCTACCGTCTGGACGACGACACGGTGGTGCGCGCCGGCTACGGCCGGACGTTCAACCCGATGCCCTGGTCGCGCCCGCTGCGCGGCTTCTACCCGGCCACCATCGCCCACAGCGACGCCGGCCCGAACGGGTTCGTCCCGTACGGCACGCTCGCCAACGGCATCCCCGGTGCGCCGAACCCGGACATCGACAGCGGCAGCATCCCGCTCCCGCGTGGCGTGAACATGCGCTCGCCCGATCCGAACGACGTCCAGCGCGGCACGATCGACTCGTGGAACGTGTTCGTCGAGCGGCGTCTGCCCGCCGACCTCGCGCTCAGCGTGGGCTACGTCGGCACCGCGACCCGCGAGGGCTATGCCGACTGGAACATGAACTACGCCGAGTCTGGCGGCAACGTGAACCGCCGGTTCTTCGAGCAGGCGGGCACGGCCCAGATCCTCGACTGGGCGGCGCGCACGAAGGCCAACTACCACTCGCTGCAGATGGCCCTCAACCGGCCCTTCAAGAACGGGCTGCTGCTCAAGGGCGCCTACACCTACAGCAAGGCGCTCAACGAGGCCGACGATGACGGCTGGGTGGGCCTGACCTGGAACCAGCCCTCGCAGATGCACCGCAACTACGCGCGTGCGGGCTACGACCGGCCGCACATGCTGCAGCTGGGCTTCGTCTACGAGCTGCCGTGGGCGCGCGAGTCGAGCAGCCCGCTGGCGCACATCGTGAAGAACTGGCAGATCAACGGCATCGCGGCGTGGCTGTCGGGGACGCCGT
>CAYSHC010000058.1:0-23901 GCA_964430855.1 uncultured Vicinamibacteraceae bacterium | reverse complement strand
CAGCGCGCCTGGCAAGGAGGCTGTTATCGCGTACGACTCTCGCATGCGTGGTCCCCGACGGGACGACCGGGTCCGGGTCAACGATCGAATCCGTGTTCGTGAGGTGCGGGTCATCGACGAAACCGGCGCGCAGCTCGGCATCATGCCGCCTGCGCAGGCGGTCGCCCTGGCGCGGCAGAAGGGCCTCGACCTCGTCGAGGTGGCCCCGACAGCCACGCCTCCCGTGTGCCGGATCACCGATTACGGGAAGTACCAGTACACGGAACAGAAGCGCCAGCGCCAGGCGCGGAAGCACCAGAAGACCATCGAGGTCAAGGAAGTCAAGTTCCGCCCGAAGGTCGACGAGCACGACTATCAGTTCAAGAAGCGCAACATCGAGCGCTTCCTGACCGATGGCGACAAGGTGAAGGCGGTGATCTTCTTCCGCGGGCGCGAGATCGCGCACCCGGAGATCGGTCGCCGCATCCTCGAGCGGTTGATTGGCGAGCTGAACGACATCGCCCTGGCCGAATCGCTGCCGCGTCTGGAAGGCAACCAGATGCACACGATCCTCACGGCACGGCCGGGCATCAAGAAGGCCGCCGCCGAGAAGGCCGCCGCACGCACGCCGGAGCCCTCGCCCGACGTGGACAACGCGTAAGCAGCGCACGACGAGGGCGCGCGCACGAGACGAAGTGAGATCATGCCGAAGCTGAAGACGCACAAGGGCGCCGCGAAGCGGTTCAAGCGGACCGCCTCCGGGAAGTTCATGCGCAGCAACGCGTTCAAGCGGCACATCCTGACGAGCAAGACCACCAAGCGGAAGCGCGGCCTCCGCGGGATGACGGTGGTCGCGGCGCAGGACCAGGCCAGGCTCGAACACATGCTGCCGTACCTGTAGGCGGACGCAGGCTGCCGTCCGGCGCCGCCCCCGGCTGGGGCACGCGGCGCGCGCGGCAGGAAAGGCCGCATGGTGCGGAACGGGCCGAACGAAGTCGGTGGATGCCACCGCCCCGTCTCTGCCGGAGAAGATGAATGCCTCGAGTCAAACGTGGAACCGTACGCCGGGCCAAGCGCGCGAAGCTGCTGACGCTTGCCAAGGGCTACTACGCCAACAAGAGCAAGCTGTACCGCTTCGCGAAGGAGGCGGTCGACCGTGCGCTCCAGCACGCCTTCGTCGGCCGCCGGCGCAAGAAGCGCGACTTCCGCCGCCTGTGGATCGTCCGCATCAACGCCGCCGCGCGTACGCATGGCATCAGCTACTCGCAGTTTGTGAACGGCCTGCGCAAGGCCGGCATCACGATCAACAGGAAGATGCTGGCCGACCTGGCCGTGACCGAGCCCGCGGCGTTTGCCGTGCTCGCCGAGCGCGCCAGGGAGGCGCACAAGTCCACCACCGCCAGCGCCTGATCGCGTCTCGGCCGGCGCCGCCCCCGCGCGGCGCACCAGTCCATGACGGGACGAAGGATGCCGCGGCACCTTCGTCCCGTTTTTCGTTTCCGCGACACTACCCGCGTCTGCCGACCATGTTCACCGCCGATGACGTGTCCCGCCTGCGCGCCGAGCTTGCCGACGCGCTCGCCCGGGCGAAGACCCTCCAGGACCTCCAGGCCGTGCGCGACCGGTTCCTCGGGCGCAAGCAGGGCCTCGTCACCGCGCTCTACGCGAAGCTCGGCCAGGCCTCGCCCGACGAGCGCCGCACGCTCGGCCAGCTGGCCAACGCGCTGAAGCAGGACGTCGAGGACGGCCTCGCCGCCGCGAAGGCCGCGCTCGCCGCCGCCGAGTCGCGCCGCGTGGAGGTGGACGTGACGCTGGCGCCGCGTCCCCTGCCCGTCGGCAGCCGCCACCCGCTCAACGCGATGCGGGAGCGCATCGAGCGCATCTTCACGGCCATGGGCTACGAGATCCTCGACGGCCCGGAGACGGAAGACGACTGGCACAACTTCGAGGCGCTCAACATGCCGCACGACCACCCGGCGCGCGACATGCAGGACACGCTCTACCTGTCGAAGCCCTTCGCCCGCTCGGCGTCCGAGCCCGCGCCGGCGACGCTGCTGCGGACGCACACGTCGGCCATGCAGATCCGCTACATGACGTCGCACCGGCCGCCCATCCGGATCATCGCGCCCGGACGCGTCTACAGACGCGACAACCTCGACCTGACGCACACGCCGATGTTCCAGCAGGTGGAGGGGCTCGTCGTCGGCGAGCGCGTGACGATGGCCGACCTGAAGGGCACGCTGCTCGGCTTCGCACGCCAGCTGTTCGCGCCGGACACGCCGGTGATGTTCAAGCCCAGCTTCTTCCCCTACACCGAGCCGAGCGCCGAGGTGTTCATCGGCTGCCAGGCCTGCATGGGCCCGGGCTGCGCGGTGTGCAAGCGCACCGGCTGGCTCGAGATCGGCGGCAGCGGCATGGTGCACCCGTCGGTGTTCGAGGCGGTCGGCATCGACCCTGAGCGCTACACGGGCTTCGCCTTCGGCATGGGCATCGAACGCATCGCGATGCTCGTGCACCGCGTCGACGACATCCGCACGTTCTACGAGAACGACGTGCGCTTCCTGGAGCAGTTCGCGTCGTGAAGATCCAGCTGTCGTGGGTCCGTGACTACGTCGACGTGCCGGTCGACGTCGACCGCCTCGCCGCCGACATGACGATGCGCGGCTTCGAGGTGGCCGGCATCGAGCGGCTGCCCTCGCCCGCCGGCGACGCGGCCGGGCCGGACGCGGTGATCGACTTCGAGGTCACCGCGAACAGGCCCGACTGCCTGAACGTGGTCGGCATGGCGCGCGAGATTGCGCAGCGGTACGGCGTGCCGCTCCGGGCGCCGCAGCCGCCGCCCCTCGAGCCCGGCCACGCGCTGCCCGTCCGCGTGGTGATTGAGGCGCCGGCGCTGTGCCCCGTCTACGCGGCGGCCGTGGTGGACGTGCGCGTCGGCCGGTCGCCCGCCTGGCTGGCCGAGCGGCTGACGCATGCCGGCGTGCGGGCGATCAACAACGTCGTGGACGTGACCAACTACGTGATGCTCGAGCTCGGGCAGCCGATGCACGCCTTCGACCTCGACACGCTCGCCGGCCCCGAACTCCGCGTGCGGACCGCGCGCGCCGGCGAGCGCCTGACGACGCTCGACGGGCAGGCGCGGACGCTCGCCGAGGGAATGCTGGTCATCGCCGACGCGAACGTGCCGCAGGCCGTCGCCGGCGTGATGGGCGGCGCAGCCACCGAGGTCACCGACGCCACACGGACCGTCGTCCTCGAGAGCGCGTGCTTCGCGCCGGCGCAGGTCCGCCGTACGCGGCGGGCCCTGGGGCTCTCCACCGAGGCGTCCTACCGGTTCGAGCGCGGCACCGACCCCGGCACGCCGGTACCCGCCCTGGCGCGGGCCGTCGAGCTGCTCGAGGCGATCGGGGCAGGCAAGGCGCGCCCGGGCCTGATCGTCGCGGCGGGCGAGGCCGCGCCGCGGGCGACGGTGCGGCTGCGCTGGTCGCGGATCGACAGGGTGCTCGGAATGGAAGTGCCGCCGGAGCAGGTCGCCGACATCCTGTCGGGGCTGGGGTTCGAGCCGGAGGCGATCCCGCAGCCGGACCCGCACTACCCGCCCGTCTGGGACGTCGGCGTCCCCGGCTGGCGCCGCGACGTCACGCGCGAGGAGGACCTGATCGAGGAAGTGGCACGGTGCGCGGGCTACGAGCAGCTGCCCGTGACCTTCCCGCCGCTGACGACGCCGCCGGCGCGGATCTCGCCACGGCTGGCGCGCGACCGCGCGGTGCGCGATGTGCTCGTCGGCCACGGCTGGCACGAGTGCGTCACGTTCACGTTCATCGAGCGCGACGTCGCCGCCCGCTTCGATGCGTCGCCGGTGGCCATCGCCAACCCGCTGTCGGAGACGTTCGCGGTGCTGCGCCCGTCGCTGCTGCCCGGCGTCATCGACAGCCTGTCGCACAACCGGCGCCGGGCCCAGCAGGACCTGCGGCTGTTCGAGGTCGGCACCCGCTTCACGGAGGCCCATGGCGAGACCCGCGCGGTAGCCCTCGGGCTGAGCGGCCTCGCCTCGCCGCTGCACTGGAGCGGCTCGGGCCGGCCCTCCGACCTGTTCGACATGCTCGGCATCGTGGATCGCCTGGGACGCACGCTCGGCGTCACGTTCGAGCGCCGGCCGGAGGCGAGCCCCGTGCTGCGCGAGGGCTACGCGGTGTCGCTCTGGTGTGCGGACGGCCAGGGCAGCTCGCGGCGCGTGGGCATCGCGGGGCAGCTCGACACGGCGCTTGCCGAGGCACGCGATCTGCCGACGCACGATCCCGTGTGGATCGCCGAGATCGACCTGGACCTCGCGGCGCCCGCGTATGCCGCCGATGCCCTCGTGCAGATGACGCCGCTGCCGCGCCACCCGGCCGTCGTGCGCGACGTGTCGCTGCTCGTGCCGGCCGACTTGCCGGCTGCCACGCTTCGTGGCACGATGCAGGCGGTTGCGCCGCCGACCCTCGTGGAGGTGATCGAGTTCGATCGCTACGCCGGCCGCGCCTTGCCGGCGGGCACCGTGAGCCTGTCGTTCCGCCTGACGTTCAGGCATCCCGAACGCACGCTGACCGAGGGTGACGTGCAGGCAGCCATCGAAGCCATGCTGGCCGAGGTCGGCCGGATCCATGGCGTGACGCGGCGATGAGATTGGGCCCGTGTGACGGGCCAGACGGGATGCACGATGAGCAACACGATGCCTGCGGTCGACCTGGGGGTGGTCGATCGTCTCGACGAGAAGATCCGCCTGTTGATCACGGCTGTGGAGCGGAGCCGCTCCGAGGTGCAGCGGCTGCGCGCCGAGAACGATCGATTGACACGTGACGTCGAGACGCTGAAGGCACAGCTGGCCGATGCCGAGGGGCTGTCGGCCGAACTGCTCGCGATGCGGGACGAGCGCGACCAGGTGCGTACGCGCGTCGCGTCGATGCTCGACCAGCTCGAGGCCCTGCAGCTCTGAGCGGGGAGCGTCCGACGTGTCCGACGGCGCCGAGCTTCCGCTCTCCGACGAGTCCACGCCCACGCACGTGGTGATGGTGGACATCCAGGGGCTGCGCTATCCCGTGCGCAGCGCGCTCGAGCCGGCCTACGTCCAGCAGCTGGCGCGCTTCGTCGACGAGCGCATGCAGGCCGCCGCGTCGGCGGTCCCCATCGGCGAGTCCACCAAGCTCGCCGTGCTGGCGGCACTCAACATCGCCGACGAGCACTTCCGCGGCCGCGACGACGAGTCGCGGGCCGCCGCGGAGCTGCTCGACCGCGCCGCCGAACTCGAACGCCTGATCGACGAGGTGCTGGCCACGTCGGTGTAGCGGGCGCGTCGCGCCAGCACACCCTGCCCCTGGTGGACCGGGCGTCAGCCCCGCGCGGCCGTGTCCTGCCCGGGCCCCGGTCACCCGCGTCGCCAGAGCCCACTGGTGCGCCGGCGGCACCGGACGCGCCGTGCTAAGATCGCTCCCGCCTGCGTTGTACGTGATGGGTTGAGGCTCGTCTGAGCCGATGTCTTACCCAAGCGAATCGCGAGGGTCACGTGGTGTGCATGCCTCCGCAGCGAGGAAGCCTGAAGCGTGATTCACGAGTGGTTCCACCTGCTCAGCAGGTTCAACGACCTCCCCACACGGCAACGCGGGATTGTCCACCCGCCTCCACCTCGTGGCCACGCGTCGAGGTCTCTCCCGAGCCGTACCCACGCGCGCCCGCCATCGCAACGGGACGGACGCAGGCCTGACGGGCCGCATGTGAGGTATGGTCGATGTGATGGGGCAGCAGACGGCGCTCAGCCTGATCCTCGACGTCCTGGTGGGACTCGCCGCCGGCGGCGCCGTCTTCGCCTGGTGGCTGGCGACGCGCAAGCGGCTCGCGGCCGAGACCGTCGGGCGCGCCCAGGCCGAGGCCACGCGCCTGCTCCAGCACGCCGAACGCGAGGCGGAAGCCCGCCGCAAGGAAGTGGAGCTCGCGGCCCGCGAGCGGGCCCACGAGATCATCGTCGACGCCGAGCGCTCGGCGCGCGTCCAGCGTGACGGCGCCGAAGCCGCCGAGCGCGCCGTCGCCGACAGGGCACGCGCGCTCGCCGCGCGCGAGACGGAGCTCACGGCGCTGGCCGCGACGCTCGACGCCCGCGAGGCGGCGCTGCGCGCGGCCGAGCGCGCCGTCGCCGACGCCCGCGCCGAGCACGCCCGTCGCGCCGAGGAGCACCATCAGGCCGTCCAGCGGCTGGCGGGCATGACGCGCGACGAGGCGCGCGCGCAGCTGCTGCGCGACATCGAGCAGGACGCGCGCCGCGAGGCCGCGCAGCTCGTGGCGCGGCTGGAACACGAGGCACGTGCCACCGCCGCCGACCGCGCGCGCCAGCTGGTGACCGAGGCCATCCAGCGCAGCGCCGCCGAGCACGCCATCGAGACCACGGTGTCGGTCGTCGACCTGCCGGGCGACGACATGAAGGGCCGCATCATCGGCCGCGAGGGCCGCAACATCCGCGCCCTCGAGCAGGCGACGGGCGTCGAGTTCATCATCGACGACACGCCGGGGGCCATCATCCTCTCGAGCTTCGATCCGTTCCGCCGCGAGGTCGCGCGCCTGTGCATCGAGCGGCTGATCGCCGACGGGCGCATCCACCCGGCGCGCATCGAGGAGGTGGTCGAGAAGGTGCGGCAGGAGCTCGACGAGCGCATGCAGAAGGACGGCGAGGCCGCGGCCGCCGAGCTCCACCTGTTCGACGTGGCGCCGGAGCTGCTCCGGCTGATGGGCAAGTTGCGGTTCCGCACGAGCTACGGCCAGAACGTGCTCAGCCACTCGACGGAGGTGGCGCGCCTCGGCGGCATCATGGCGCGCGAGCTCGGGCTCGACGCCGGCGTCGTCGTGCGGGCCGGGTTCCTGCACGACGTCGGCAAGGCCGTCGATCGCGACATGGACGGAACGCACCTGGCACTCGGCCTCGAGCTGCTGCGCAAGTACGGCGAGCGCCAGCCCGTCATCGACGCCGTGGCGGCGCACCACATGGACATCGAGTGGCCCTCGCTCGAGGCCATGATCGTCCAGGCCGCCGACGCCATCTCGGCGGCGCGCCCGGGCGCGCGGCGCGACATCCTCGAGACCTACGTCAAGCGTCTCGAGAAGCTGGAGGGCATCGCCGGCTCGTTCACGGGCGTGGCGCGCTCGTTCGCGCTCCAGGCCGGCCGCGAGGTGCGCGTGCTCGTCCACAGCGAGAAGGTGAGCGACGAGGATGCCGTCTGGCTCTCGAAGGACATCGCCCGCCGGATCGAACACGAACTCCAGTACCCGGGCCAGATCAAGGTGACGGTCATCCGCGAGACGCGCGCCGTCGACATCGCCCACTGACGCCCGCACGCGACGCCACGCACATGTTCCCTCCCTGGCCCCACGCCGCGACGGCGACCGTCGCCGACATCGGCGAGCACGCCGTCATCCGCTGGATACGCGACGCGGCCGGCTGCCTGCCGGCCGCCGACGGCGTCATCGCCGGCATCGGCGACGACGCGGCGGTGGTGGCGCCGGTGCGCAACCACGTGGACGTCCTGACCACGGACGTCCAGGTCGAGGACGTCCACTTCAGATGGGCCTGGACGCCGCCCGAGGCCGTGGGTGCCCGTGCGCTGCACGTCAGCATGAGCGATCTCGCGGCGATGGGCGCGACCCCGCGCCTGGCGCTGCTGTCGCTCGGGCTGCCGCCTGCGCTGTCCGGCACGCGGCTGCACGGCGTACTCACCGGGCTGCTCGACGCCGCACGCAAGGCAGGGGTGACGCTTGTCGGCGGCAACGTCTCGCGGGCACCCGCGCTGGTCGTCGACGTCACGCTGACCGGCAGCGTGAAGGCTCGCCACGTGCTGCGCCGCAACCGTGCGCGGGCCGGCGACGAACTCTACGTCAGCGGCGACCTCGGCGGCGCCGCGGCCGGGCTCGCCTGGCTGCGCGCGTCCGGACCGGGCGCGCTCGACACGCCGCCCGACGAGCCCTGGGCGTCGGCCGTCGAACGCTACCGGTCGCCGCAGGCGCGTGTCGCCCTCGGCGTACAGGTGGCGCGCAACCGCGCCGCGTCGGCCTGCATGGACACGAGCGACGGACTGGCAGATGCCTTGCGACAGATTGCGGCAGGCAGCGGCGTGGGCGTGCGCGTCGACAAGGCCGCGCTGCCGTTGCATCCGGCCGTTTCGGCGGCCGCGGCCCTCACTGGAGCCGACCCGTGGCACCTGGCGCTGGCGGGCGGCGAGGATTACGAGCTCGTGTTCACGGTCCCCCGTCGTGTACGCCGCGCGTTTCAGCACGCCATCAGCCGTCGCGGGCTGCCCGGCGTGACACGCATCGGCGTCTGCACGCGGGAGCCCGACCTGGTGCTCGTGGACGCCGACGGCACGGAGGCCCCGCTTCCTGCCGGGCACGAGCACTTCCGCGGAGGAGGCGCGGACGACACCTGATGCTGCTCAGCCGATCGCTGCAGCGCCGCCTCGTGGTGCTCGCGGGCGCCGCGCTCGGGTTCGTGATGCTCTACGAGAGCCCGATCCTCGACTCGGAGTACCTGTCGCATGCATTGCGGCGCGGGGGCGACGACCCGGTCGCCGCGCCCGGCATCCCCGATCCCGAGGACGTCGCATCACCTGCGCCCGGTGTGCGTCTGCGCTTCCGCGCGACGGCGTACTGCAAGGGCACGACGACGGCGTCGGGCACGGCCATCCGTACGGGCATCGCCGCGGCCGACCCCGCCCTCCTGCCCGTGGGGTCGGTGATTCAGGTGGAGTCGCTCGGGCCCCGGTACGACGGCATCTACACGATCATGGACACCGGGCCGAAGGTGCGGGGACGGCAGATCGACATCTACATGTGGAACTGCAACGAGGCGCTCGCCTTCGGGCGGCGCACGCTGACCATCAACGTGCTGCGCCTCGGCTGGAACCCACGCGTCAGCACTCCCGAACGCGTCGCGCCGGAGTTCCAGCGGCGCGAGCGCGACCTCGAAACCCGGCCGCCCGCCACGCCCGCCCCGGCGCCAGACGCCGGCAGCAAGCCTGACGCGCCGGCTCCCGGGACGACGCCCGCGCCATCCGGTGACACGCCTCCCGACGACGCGCCCCCCGCGCAGCCGGCGGGCAACGCGCCGGTGCCTCAGACGCCTGATGCGTCCGGCACGCCCGGCGAGACGCACGAGGGCGAGCCCCCGCCCCGCTAGCGCGCTGCATGGACCTCCTGCTCGAAGCCACCCATCGCGCCGAGCGCGATCACTTCTGGTTCCGCGGCTTCCGCGCCTTCGTCAGGCCGATGCTGGACCGCGCGGCCGGAGGACGCGGCGACCTGCGGCTGCTCGACTGCGGGTGCGGCACGGGCGTGAACCTGCCGGCCCTCGCCCGGCACGGCACGGCGTTCGGCATGGACCTCACCTGGCGTGGCCTTCAGTTCGCGCACGCCCAGGGGCACAGGCGGCTGGCGCGCGCGAGCATCACGCACCTGCCGTATGCCGACGCGTCGTTCGACGTGGTCACGTGCTTTGACGTGCTCCAGTGCGTGCCGCCCGACGTCGCGCTGGCAGTGCTCAGGGAGTACCGCCGCGTGCTGCGTCCCGGCGGGCACCTGGTGATGACGGTCGCGGCGCTCGAGCTGCTCAGGGGCGACCACTCGGTGCTGGCCGAGGAGGCGCACCGCTACGGCCGCGCCGAGCTGCGCGGCCTGCTCGAGCGCGCGGGCTTCACGGTGCGTCGCCTGACCTTCACCAACCTGTCGCTGTTCCCCATCATGCTGGTCACCCGCACGCTCCAGCGGTGGCGCGGATTGAAGCCGGCCAGCGAGGCACACGGCGAGATCACCCTGCCCGTGGCGCCCGTCAACGCCGCGCTCACCGGCGTCCTGCGGGTCGAGGCAGCACTCCTGCGCCACGTCGACATGCCCGTCGGCAGCTCGCTGCTGCTGCTCGCCCGCGCGTAGCGGCGCGTCCGCCTAGTCGCCGAGACGGCGGTCGTGGGCGAGGTAGTGCGTCACGTACTCCCACACCGCTTCGGCCAGCGGCGTCGGCGGCTTGTCGTAGCCCGTCGCGCGCAGGCGCGAGAGGTCGGCCTGCGTGAAGTACTGGTACTTCTCGCGCAGCGCCTCGGGCATGTCCACGAAGTCGATCTGCACGGGCAGGTTCAGCGCGCCGAAGATCGGCGTGACGAGGTCGATCCACGTATGCGCGCGTCCCGAGCCGATGTTGAACAGCCCGCCGTGCCCGCCTTCGGCGAGCGCGAGCGCCATGGCCACGGCGTCCTTCACGTAGACGAAGTCGCGCCGCTGGTGCCCGTCGGCGATGCCGTCCCTGTGGCTCCGGAACAGCTGCACGCGGCCGGTCTCGCGGATCTGTCCCCACGCCTTGTGGACGACCGAGCGCATGTCGCCCTTGTGTCCCTCGTTCGGGCCGAACACGTTGAAGAACTTCAGGCCGACGATCTTCGGGAACAGCCCCTGGCGCGCGGCCCAGAGGTCGAAGAGGTGCTTCGAGTACCCGTACATGTTCAGCGGGCGCAACGCCGACAACCGCTGCACGCCGTCTTCCATCCCGGCCCCGCCGTCGCCGTACGTGGCCGCTGACGACGCGTAGACGAAGCGCGCATCAGCTCCGACGCACCACGTGCACAGCCTTCGCGTGAACGCGTAGTTGTTGCGCAGCAGGTAGGCTGCATCGCGCTCCGTGGTGGACGAGCACGCGCCCATGTGCAGCACGAGGTCGAAGCGGCCGAGGGTGCCCGCCTCGAGCTGGTCGAGCAGCGCGTCGGCCTCGACGTAGTCCTCGAAGCGGAGCGGCACGAGGTTGCGCCACTTGTCGTCGGTGCCGAGGAAGTCGGCCACGACGATGCGGTCGCAGCCACGCATGTTGAGCGCCCACACGAGCGCGGATCCAATGAAGCCGGCGCCCCCGGTGACGAGCACGCGCGCGGAACACAGGTCGACCATGCCGGCAAGGGTACCGCAGACCTACTCCGCCGGCTCGACGTATGGCGATGTGTGCCGGGCGAGTTCCTCGGCCTCGCGCCGCGCACGCTCCGTCTCGTCGGCGCCGACGCGGCCCGCCCCCCCGCCGTCGCCCGGCCGTCGGCCTTCCGCCGATCCACCCGGACCCGCCGCGCCACCGCCGGCCGGCGCCGCGACCGCGCCCGGGAACTGCAGCTGGTAGAGCCGATGGTAGATGCCGCGTCGCGCGAGCAGTTCCTGGTGCGTCCCCGCTTCCCGGACCTCGCCCTTGTGCAGCACGAGAATCTGGTCCATGTCCTGCACCGTCGACAGCCGGTGGGCGATCGCCAGTGTCGTCCGGCCACGCATCAGCACGCGCAGCGCGTCCCTGATCAGCAGCTCGGTCTCGCTGTCGACCGACGACGTCGCCTCGTCGAGGATGAGCACCTGGGGGTTGAACGCCAGCGCGCGGGCAAACGACAGCAGCTGCTTCTGTCCCACCGAAAGCGTGGCCCCGCGCTCGGCGACGGGCGTGTCATAGCCCTGGGGCAGCGCCGAGATGAACTCGTCGGCATGGACGGCACGCGCCGCCCGGCGGACCGCCTCGTCGGAGATATCGGCGCGGCCGAGACGGATGTTCCCCCCGATCGTCCCGGAGAACAGGTAGACGTCCTGGAGCACCAGCGCGAAGTGGCTGCGGAGCGTCGCGAGCGGCATCTCGCGGATGTCGCGGCCGTCGATCGTGATGCGCCCCTTCGTCACGTCGTAGAAGCGCAGCAGGAGGTTGATCAGCGTGGACTTGCCCGAGCCGGTCGCGCCCACGATGCCGATGCGCTGCCCCGGCTCGACGACGAACGAGACGTCGCGCAGCACGTCGGTGCCGGGAACGTAGGCAAAGTGGACGTGCTCGAATGCGATGCGCCCGGGGCCCGTCGCGCGCGGGGCGGGCACCGCGGTGGCGGCGTCGGCCCGGCGGTCGGGATCGCCCTCCGTCGCCGAGCTGCCGATCGTGTACGGCGTGTCGAGCAGGCCGAACAGGCGCTCGGACGAGGCCATCGCCGCCTGGAGCAGGTTGAACTTCTCCGACATGTCGGAGATGGGCCTGAAAAAGCGCTGGCCGTACTGGAGGAACGCCACCATCGTCCCGATCGTCAGCGTGCCCTCGAGTACCCACGAGCCGCCCCACCAGATGATGAGGGCCGTCGACAGCGCGCCGACGAGCTCGATGGCCGGGTAGAAGACGGCGTAGTAGAAGATCGAGCGGATGTTCGCGTCGCGGTGTCCGCGGTTGACCGCGTCGAACTCCTCGAAGCTGCGCGCCTCGCGCTGGAAGATCTGCACGGTGCTCATGCCCGTGAGGTTTTCCTGGAGGAACGCGTTCAGCCGCGCGACCCATCCCCGCACCTCCCGGTACGACTCGCGCACGTTCCGCCGGAACCACTGCGTCACGAGCACGATCAGCGGAAGCACGCCGAGCGTCAGGAGGGCGAGGCGCCAGTCGAGGGCGAACAGCACGACGGTGATGCCGGCCAGCGACAGCACGTCGCCGAAGACCGACACGACACCCGACGTGAACAGGTCGTTGATCGCATCGACGTCGCTCGTGACGCGCGTCATCAGGCGGCCGACGGGATTTCTGTCGTAGAAGGCGAGGTCGAGCCGCTGGAGGTGGTCGAACACCTGGCGGCGCATGTCGTACATGATCCGCTGCCCGAGCATCTGCAGCGTGGTCGTCTGGAGGAACTCGGCGGCAAACGCCCCGGCCAGCGTGGCGACGTACAGCAGCGCGACCGTGCGGACGCCGGCGAGGTCGCCCGGTGCGATGTACCCGTCGATGGCCACGCGGATGAGGTACGGCTGCGCCAGCTGGAAGCCGACGCCGGCGACGATGGCCACGAGCGCCAGCACGGCGCGGGCCCAGTACGGGCGCAGGTAGGTCAGCAGCCGCCGCATCAGGCGGCTGTCGTAGGCCTTGCCGAGGACCTCCTCGTCGGCCGTGGTCACGACACCGCCAGCTCTTCCTCGAGCTGCTGCTGACGGACCAGCTCGCTGTAGGGGCCGCCGGCCGCGGCCAGTTCCTCGTGGGTGCCGCGTTCGACCACGCGTCCCGCGTCGAGGACGACGATCTGGTCGGCGTGGCGGACGGCGGTGATGCGGTGCGCGACGATGATGGCGGTGCGCGACGCGGTGGCCTCGCGCAGCCGTGCCAGGATCTCCTCTTCCGTATAGGTGTCCACCGCCGACAGCGCGTCGTCGAGCACCAGGACGGGCGCGTCGAGCACCAGCGCGCGCGCGATGGCGGTGCGCTGCTTCTGGCCGCCCGAGAGCGAGATGCCGCGCTCGCCGACGCGGGTGTCGTAGCCGTGCGCGAACTGCTCGACGTCCTTGTCGAGCCGTGCCTGCCGTGCGGCGGCCTCGACCCGGCGGCGCAGCTCGTCCTCGGGCAGCGGCGGCAGGCCGAACGCGATGTTGGCGGCCAGCGTCGTGCTGAACAGGAACGTCTCCTGCGGCACCATCGCGACGGCCCGGCGCAGCTGCGCGAGCGGCACCGTGCGGACGTCGTGGCCGTCGAGGAACACGGTGCCGGGCGGCGGGTCGTAGACGCGCGTCAGCAGCTGGACGAGCGTCGACTTGCCGGCGCCCGTCGGGCCCACGATGGCCAGCGTCGATCCCGCCGGCACCTCGATGGACACGTCGTGCAGCACGGGCGCGCCGCCATAGGAAAACGTCAGGTTACGGAATGACAGCGCGCCGCGGATGGGCTCCGGCAGCGGCGCCGCGTCCGGTGCGTCGACGATCGTCGGCGCGGTGTCGAAGACCTCGAGCAGGCGGAGCCACGAGGCCATGCCGCGCTGGACGAGGTTGGTGACCCAGCCGAACGCGACGAGCGGCCAGGCGAGCTGCGCGAGGTAGCCGTGGAACGCCACGAACTCGCCGAGCGTCAGCCGGCCGAGAATCACCTCGCGGCTGCCGAGCCACAGGAACCCGGCGATGGCGAGGCCGAAGCCGAACGTCATCAGCGGGTAGAAGCAGGCCTGGAGCAGGATGAGCCGCCGGTTGCGCTGCACGTACTCCTCGTTGGCGGCGTGGAACTTCGCCCGCTCGGCGTCCTCCTGCCCGTAGGCGCGGACGACGCGGACGCCGGCCAGCGACTCCTGCGCGATGGCGCTGATCTCCGACAGCTGCGCCTGGATGCGCTCGAAACGGCGATGGATGGCGGCGCCGAAGTACTTGACCATCAGCGACAGCAGCGGCAGGCCGACGACGAGCGTGAACGTCAGGCGCGCGTTGAGCGAGATCATCAGCGTCAGCGCGACGCTGGCCTGCACGGCCGTCGAGACGGCGTACATGGCGGCCGGCCCGACCATCATGCGCACCGCGCCGAGGTCGGCCGTGGCGCGGGACATCAGGTCGCCGGTGCGGGCGCGGTCGTAGTACTCGCGCGCGAACCGCTGGAGATGCGCGAAGAAGTCGTTGCGCAGGTCGTACTCGATCTCGCGCGACGCCCCGACGATCAGCCGGCGCATGGTGAACCGGAAGATGCCGCCGATGGCGACCAGCAGCAGGACGGCGCCCGCGTAGGCCGCGAGCTTGGCGCGGGTGACCTCGGCCGTCAGGTCGTCGACGGCGTACTTCAGCAGCCACGGTGTCGTGAGCGCGAACCCGTTGCTGACCAAGCAGGCGGCGAGGCCGATGGACACGTCGCGCCGGTAGCGGAGCACATACGGCAGGAGCCTGGCGAGTGCGGCGCGCACCTGCCCAGTATAGCGAGCGCCCTCCTGTGGTATCGTCGTGCGCGCATCCTTCCCAGCGGTTGCGCCAGGCCGGGTTGTGTCGTCGCGACGCCGCCGGCCGCCCTGAACACCAACATCCCGGGGATCTGACGGACCTTTATGCGCACGCGACGTGTGTCTCTTCGTATCCTGCTCGCGCTCGGGCTGCTCGGCACGCCGGCCCTCGCCTCGGCGCAGTACGGTGCCCCCGACCCGGCGACGGGCGAGCGCTACCACGTGGAGGTGACGTTCGGGATCTGGAATCCGACGCCGGATGTGGTCTTCAGCAGCGAGCAGTTCGAGATCCCGGGGACGCTCATCGACGCCGTCGAGGATCTCGGCATCGAGAAGTCGCGCTTCCGCGACTTCCGCCTGGTGCTGCGGCCGGCGCGGAAGCACAAGTTCCGCTTCAGCTACACGCCGATCGAGTACACGTCCGACACGGTGCTCCAGCGCCCGATCGTGTTCAACGGCCTCCTCTACCAGGTGGGCCTGCCGGTGCAGACCGACTTCAGCTGGAAAGCGTACCGAATCGGTTACGAATACGACTTCATCTACCGCGACCGCGGGTTCCTGGGCTTCATCGTCGACGCCAAGGTCACCGACGCGCGCGTGCACCTCGACTCGCCCGTCAACTCCGAGTTCGCGCGGGCGCGTGCGCCCATCCCGACGCTGGGGCTCATCGGGCGCGGCTACCTGCTGCCGAACCTCGCCGTCACCGGCGAGTTCACGGGCTTTGCCATCCCCGAGAGCGAGTCGCGCGACTACGACGGCAAGTTCTACGAACTCGACATCTACGGGACGGTGAACCTCACGAACAATATCGGCGTGAACGCCGGCTACCGCCGCATGACGGTCGGCTACACGGTCGACTTCGACCACGGCGACTTCACGCTGCGCGGTCTCTACCTCAGCGGCGTCGTCAGGTTCTGATCCGGCGCGAGCCACACGCCGAGCCTGCGCCCGTCGTCCGAGCCGGTGACCAGCGCCGGGCGGAATCCGCCGTGCACGACGAAGTGCAGCCGCTGGGCGCCGTGGCCCGGCAGGCGTCCGGCCTCCAGCGTCGTCTCTTCGTTGGGCGCGAGCTGCAGCCGCTGGCGCTGCTGTCCGATGCGCGCCTCGAGCAGGACCGTCGCCGCCCCCGCCCGCACGCGGAACCTGACCGGCATGCGCGGCGGGCCGGTGATGCCGACGACGCCGTCCGCGTCACCGGCGAGCCAGGCGCCATCGCCTTCGGGAAAGGCGCCGCGCGCCTGGTAGAAGAGCGTCGTGGCGCCGGCGCGCACCGCGGTCGTGGCAGGTGCCGTGAGAAGCGGTACACCTTCGGATTCACGGGTGAACAGCCGATCGCGCTGGAGCCAGACGCGGCCGCCTTTGGGCGCACGCGGCGACGAGCGCACGACGAGCCGATCGACATCCATCGGCAGCACCACGTCCGCCACGGCGCGCCCGTCGGCCGCCTCGGCCTCGGCGATGAACGACGTCGGCCGCCCACGCCCGACGGCCACCCCGAGGCGCGTCCCCGCCTCGAGATCCGTCGCCACGAGCCTGTAGCGGCCCGCAGGCACCCCGTCGATGGCAAGCGCGGTATACGGGTCGTCGTGGCGTGACGGCGACGACTGCAGGCGCAGGTCGTACCGGCGCTGGGGCGGCTGGCCGTCGACGGAGGTGACCGGTATCGGCGGCCCGAACGCGTGCCCCGCGTCGGCGCGCAGCCACGCGAGCTGCGCGGGCGCGGGATGCCAGGGCTGCGCCTGGCGCACGGCCCAGACGGCAGAGGGCGCGACCAGCGCGACCGCCAGCGTCGCCCCGAGGACGCGTGCACGCGTGAGCGCGGCATGGCGTTCGCTGACCCGCAGGAACACCCACCCGGCAGCCGCGACGAGTATCCACATCAGCGCGTCGCGGACGACGAGCCATGGCGCATCACGGTGCGAGGCCGGCAGCGCCGCGGCGAGATCCACCACGGGACTCGCCCACGCCGCCCAGCGCGCGACGCCGTCGCGCACGTTGAAACCGAGCCGGCCACCGTCGACGCCGGCCATGACGCCCGTGAGCATGAGCGAGATCGCGAGGAGCACGAGAGCGCTGCCCTGGGACGTCTTCGTACGGAGGGTGCGCCAGCCGATTGCGACGAGCAGACCGAGTGGCAGCACGAGCGGCGCCAGGAACCGGGCCGGCGCCGAGAGACCACCCCACCACATCCGGTAGGAAGCCGTGAGCACCGTGTAGGCCAGCGCCGTCACGACGACGGCGACGACGACCGTGCCTCTGGCGATCTCGTCGTCGCGGGCGTCGAAGGCTGGTGTCGTCGCCAACGCGCGCGCACGCAACGCGCCGACGATCGCGAGGCCGAGCACCGGCGCCGTGGCCAGGAGGCCGAACTGCTGATCGGCGAGCAGACCGGCGAGCCCCGTCGGCACGTGGCGCCAGGCCGTCTGGGTGTAGGTGCCGTACGGGGCGGACGGATCGGGCGTGCCGTAGATGATCCAGAAGAAGCCAAGCCAGGCCGCGGCACCGGCAACGGCAGGCACGAGCAGCCAGGCGCGCGTCGAGCGTCGCGACAACGGCGTCAGCGTCCACGTGCCCGCAAGCAACGCCAGCCCCATGCCTCCGGCGAGCACCGCGAAGCGCGTGTGCATCCACGGCAGCGCGACGAGCGCCAGCGCAGGCCACAGCATCCTCGGGCCCGCGAAGCGCGAGGGCTCGAGCAGCGGCCACAGCCCGACGAGCACGAGGGCCGCCGCGGGTGCGTCGGGGAACACGAGTGACGCGTGCAGGAACCACGGCGCCGCCCCCGCCGCGGCCACGGTGCCCATCCAGGCGGCCGCCGCCGAGTCGGTGAGCAGGAACGCGAGGCGCCACACCAGCGCCGCGCCCAGCGCGCACACGACGGCAACCGTCGCGGCGGCCCCTGCGTATCCCGCCGCGGCGTAGCCCGGAAGGATCAGCACGGCGAGCCCCGGCGCGTGTACCGAATAGATCTCGCCGTCACGTCCGCGCTGGAGGTAGCTGGGTGGCAGGACCCCGTCGTACCACGCCTCGTACTCGAAGCGGCGATGGTTGTCCTCGATGCGCAGGTCGCCGTCGACCACGAGGCTCTGCGCGATCATCAGGTAGTCGAGCTCGTCGCCGTCGGGACGGCCGTCCGCACCGGCGATCGCCGCCGCTGCGAGCAGGGCGGCCACGATGCCGGCCACCAGCCGCGGCGCGCGTACGGGGTCGGCGACGACGCGCCGCGCGCGCCACCACCACCAGCCGCCCCTGGGCACCTCGACGACGGCCAGCAGGCAGCCGACAAACCACGCCCAGCCGAGAGGCCCGGCGAGCAGCAGCACCGCGGGCGGCCAGTCCACCGGCCACCATGGCAGTGATGCTGCGCACGCCAGCGCGACCAGGGCCGCCGCGCGCTCCGGACGGCGCACGGCGGCGCTCAGCGTGAGCAGGACGGCAAGGCTGACGAGAAGGACGTGAAGACCGGGCAGCAGGCCGACGCGCGTGGGGTCGTCCACCGCCCGGATCGTGACGATGCCGGAGAGGAGCCAGGCGGTCACGGCTGCCGCGCCAGCCAGGATCAGGCGCGCCAGGAGCCGCATCGGCCGGCATGCTACCATAGCGCGCCATGTCGTCCGGTCGCGCCGCGTCCTGGGCCGGGCGCGTCGCCTTCGGCATCGTGCTGGCGGTCGTCATGACCTGGCCGATGGCCGCGAAGTTCGACCGAGCCGCGCGTCTGAACTTCGGCGACGGTGAGTGGAGCGTCTGGAACGTCACCTGGGTGGCCCACGCCCTCACCACGTCGCCTGCGTCGCTCTACCAGGCCAACATCTTCCATCCCGATCGCGACACGCTGGCCTACTCGGAAGCCAACGTCGTCACCGGTGCGCTCGGCGTGCCGTTCCACCTGCTGAGCGGCGGCAACCCGTACGCCACGCACAACGGCGCGATCATGACGGGCCTCGTCCTGAGCTTCACCTTCGCGTGGTCCTTCGCGCGCCACCTCGGGGCCGGCAACCCGGCAAGCTGCTTCTTCGCGATCGCGTTCACGTACTGTCCGTACCTGTTCGCGCGCACGGCGCACATCCAGCTGATGATGACCTTCGGGCTGCCGCTCAGCCTGTGGATGTTCCACCGGACGGTGGACGCGCCGTCCGTGCGCCGCGGCGTCGCGCTCGGCGCCGCCCTGGCCGCGCAGGCGCTGTCGTGCGCGTACTTCGGGATCTTCGCCGGCCTCACGGTCGGCCTCGGCACGCTCTACTACGCCGTCACGCGACGGCTGTACGCGTCGCGGGCATACTGGCTGGCGATCGCGGCGGGCGCGGCCACGAGCGTGGGCGTGGTGGCGCCGTTCTTCCTGCCCTACCTGCGCGTGCAGCGCGAGTTCGGCTTCGGCAGGTCGCTCGAGGAATCGATGATGTACTCGGCCGACTGGCAGGCGTGGCTGGCCTCGTCGGCGTGGGCGCACCGCTGGATGCTGCCGTGGCTCGAGCGCTGGAGCGAGGTGCTCTTCCCCGGCTTCCTGCTGACGGCCCTCGCGCTCGCCGGATTGGTCGTGGGTCTCGGCGGCAGGCATGGCGTCGGCAGGGACGGCTCTCCGAGCCGTCCGTCGCGTGAGGGCGAACCACTCGGCAGCGGGGACGAGACGGCGGAGGCGGACGGCTCAGAGAGCCGTCCCTACCGTGAGACGACGGTGTTCTACGCGCTGGTGGGCGGCATCGCGTTCTGGGCCAGCTTCGGGCCCGCCGCGCATCTGTACACGCTGCTCTACCACGCCATCCCCGTGTTCTCGTTCCTGCGGGCGCCGGGCCGCTTCGGCATTCTCGTCGTCCTCGCGATGGGCGTGCTGGCACTGGTCGCGCTCGACGCGCTCGCACGGCGCATGCGCACGCGCCGCGCCGCGACGGCCGTCGGCGTCGCCGCCGCGGTGCTCGTCTGCGCCGAGTCGTTCACCGCGCCGATCAACCTGCAGGACGCCGCGGCGCCACCGCCCACGCACGTCCTGCTCGGCACGCTGCCGCCCGGACCGGTGATCGAGATGCCGTTCTGGTACGAGCGCACCGACTTCCCGCGCCACTCGCGCTACATGCTCTGGTCGTCGTACCACTGGAATCCGCTCGTCAACGGCTACAGCGACCACATCCCGCAGTGGTTCCGGGACGCGGTGATTCCGCTCAGCAGCTTTCCCACGCGGCAGTCGTTCGAGCTGCTGCGTCCGAGGGGCGTCCGGTACGCGATCTTCCACACCTACTGGTACGCCGGCCGCAGCAAGGCGCGGTTGCAGGAGCAGCTCGCGACCTACGCGGAGTACCTGCGGCCCATCCACGTGGAAGGGGACGTGTGGCTCTACGAGATCGTCGACTACCCGCGTTAGCCTTCTTCGTCGGGCTGGCGCTGGTGCACACCTGGCCGCTCGCGTCGGCTCCCGGTACGCTCTCGCGCACCGACAACGCCGACACGATGCTGAACCAGTGGATCCTGGCGTGGGTCGCGCACGCGCTCGCCACCAATCCCTTCGACCTGTTCAACGCCAACATCTTCCATCCCGAGCCGCGTACGCTGGCCTTCTCGGAGCACCTGTTCGTGCCGGCGCTCTTCGGCGCGCCGCTCTTCTGGCTCGGCGCCTCGCCCGTGCTCGCCTACAACGTCGTCCTGTGGTGCGGCCTGGCGCTGACGGCGTGGACGAGCAGCCTCGTCGTCCACCGCTGGACAGGCGACTGGTGGGCCGCGCTTGCCGCCGGATCGCTCGCGGCGTTCAACACCGAGACGCTGACGCGCATGGGGCACATCCAGGCCATGCACGTCGAGTTCCTGCCGCTCGCGCTGCTCGCCCTCGACGACGTGCTGCGCGACGGCACGCGCCGCAACGCGCTGCGCCTCGGCGTCGTCACCGCCGCGCAGATGCTGTGCTCGGGCTACCTCCTCGTGATGACGGCCGTCAGCCTCGTCGTGGGCGTGCTCGTGCAGCCGCGGCGCTGGCTCGGCGACCGCTTCCGGAGGGTCGCCCCGGCGCTCGCGCTCGCCGTCGGCGTGACGGCCCTGGTGACCGCGCCGTTCCTGTACCAGTACTACCGGGTGCAGAAGGACCAGGGGCTGACGCGCGCGTTCGACGAGATCGCGATGTACGCGGCGGTGTGGCCCAACTACCTGGCGACGGGCGCACGCCTACACTTCGAGACGTGGGCCGCGCCGTACTACGCGGAGGCCAACTCGGCGGCGTTCCCCGGGGTGCTGCCGCTCGCCCTGGCACTGGTCGCGGTGCTGTCGGGCGTGGCGCTGCGTGACGGACGCGCGCGCATGTGGCTGGCCATCGGCCTGGTCGGCATGGCCCTCAGCTTCGGCCCGCGCCTGCCCGGCTACGAGCTGCTGTACTACGGCTTCCCGCTGCTCCAGGGCATCAGGGCCGTCGCGCGGTTCGGATTCCTCTGGCTGTTTGCGGTGGCGATGCTGACAGGGTTCGGCGTGGCGTGGCTGCGCGGGCGCATCGCAGGCGACGCACGGCCGGCGCGGCGCCGCTGGGCGGCGGCGTGTGGCGCAGCCTGCCTGATCGTCGTGAACGTCGAGAACACGCGCGTGCCGATGGGCTTCGTGGAGGCGCCCGACATCCCCGCCATCTACCGCACCCTGGCGCCCGTCGAGGGCGCCGTCGTCGCCGAGCTGCCGTTCCCGGAGCCGCGGCGGTTCGCGGCCAACGGCGCCTACGTGTGGGCGTCGACGCAACACTGGAAGCCGCTGCTGAACGGCTACTCGGGATTCATGCCCCAGAGCTACGGGAAGCACTGGGAAGCGTTTGCCACCTTCCCCGACCCGTCGGCCATCGCGGCCCTGCGCGAGGCCGGCGTCACGCACATCGTCGTGCACATGGCGCACGCGCCGGACGCCGCGGCGGCGTTGCGCGATGTGCCCGGCGTGACGCTGTTCGCGCAGACGGAACGGATCCGCATCTACCAGATCGCCACGCCCTGACCATGCAGCCAGCCCGCCGTACCGCCCACTTCACCGAGTCGGTCATCCGCGAGATGACACGCGTCGCGCTCGCGCACGGCGCCGTCAACCTGTCGCAGGGGTTCCCTGACTTCGCCGCCCCCGACGAGGTCAAGGCCGCGGCCACCGCGGCCATCGACGAGGACGTCAACCAGTACGCCGTCACCTGGGGCGCACCGGCGCTGCGCGCGGCCATCGGAGAGCACATGGCCCGGCGCTACGGCCTGACGATCGACCCCGACCGGCAGGTGACCGTCTGCTGCGGGTCGACGGAGGCGATGATGGCCACCCTGCTCGGCACCGTGAACGAGGGCGACGAGGTCATCATCTTCGAGCCGTTCTACGAGAACTACGGACCGGACACGGCGCTGTCGGGCGCCAGGGCGGTGTTTGTCACGCTGCGCGCGCCCGACTGGTCGTTCGACCCCGACGAGCTGCGCGCGGCGGTCACGCCGAGGACGCGGGCGCTGATCCTGACCTCGCCGCACAACCCGACGGGCAAGGTGTTCACGCGCGAGGAACTCGAGATCATCGCGGCGCTCTGCCGCGAGCACGACCTGCTGGCGATCACCGACGAGATCTACGAGCTCATCGTGTACGACGGGGCGCGGCACGTGCCGCTCGCCACGCTCGACGGCATGGCCGAGCGGACGGTCACCATCAGCAGCCTGTCGAAGTCGTTCAGCGTGACCGGCTGGCGCGTCGGGTGGGCCATCTCGCCGCCGTCGCTGACCGATGCCGTCCGCAAGGTGCACGACTTCCTGACGGTCGGGGCCCCTGCCCCGCTCCAGCAGGCAGGAGCGGCGGCCCTGCGGCTGCCCGACGAGTACTTCACGTCGCTCGCCGGGCACTACGCCCGCCGCCGCGACAGGTGCCTGGACATGCTTACGCGCTGCGGCTTCGCGCCGATCGCGCCCGACGGCGCGTACTACACGATGACCGACACGCGCGAGCCCATCGCGCGCGCGCGGGCACGCGGGCTGACGCCACCCGAGCCGGGTGACGACGTGGCGTTTGCGCGGTGGCTGGCGGCGGAGGTGGGCGTGGCGGCCGTGCCGTCGAGCAGCTTCTACCGCCCGGGCACGGGGGGCGGGCGTGACGGCGTGCGCTTCTGCTTCTGCAAGCGCGACGAGACGCTGGACGAGGCGGAGCGGCGCCTCCTGCGCGCCTTCGGCTGACTCGGTAGGGACGGCTCTCCGAGCCGTCCTCGCGCCGAGCCGTTCTTCGGTCCTCCGCTCCAGCCGCCCTACTCGAGCAGGTCCCCGTACAGCCGGCGATAGTCCACCGCCGTCCCGAGAATCTTCTTCACGTAGATCTGCGTCTCGGGATACGGGATGTCGTCGATGAACTCGGCCTGCTCGAGCGGCCCGCGCTCGGTCTTCCAGCGGATCACGCGGCTCGTGCCCGCGTTGTAGGCCGCCAGGGCGTAATGCGTCCCGCCGAGGTTCTCGAGCAGCCGCGCGAAGTAGCGCGTCCCGAGGCGGATGTTGATCTCGGGCTGCGTCAGCATGCTCGTGCTGAATGGGCTGATGCCCTCGGCACGCGCGAGCTGCCGTCCGGTAGACGGCAGGATCTGCATCAGGCCCCACGCGTTGGCCGGCGACCGCGCATCCGGCACGTACGACGACTCCTGGCCGATGAGCGCCGCGACGATGAAGGGATCGAGCCTGCGCTCGGCGGTATACCGCTTGATGAGCGGCACGTAGTCGATCGGGAAGATTACCTGCTGCACCTCGAGGGGCAGTGCCGTGCCCTGCACCGACAGGTACTGCGGATAGGCGCGGCGCATCGTGTTGATGGCCGGCCGCATCTCGCCTTCCTGCCGGTACGTCCACGCCAGCGTCGCGTCGAGCCGCGGATGCGAGCCCCACGCGCGCTGCGCATACCGCACCTCCTCGCGCGCCTCCTCGAGCAGCCCGGCCGAGACGAGCCACTCGATGGCCTCGGCCGTCGGCGGCAACTCGTTCGCGCTGAACGAGGCCGGCGTCTCGTCGGCGTCGACGGCCTCGACGCCCGCCACCTGGCGGTCGGCCTGCGGCTCGCCGGGCACCGACTCGTCCAGCGCCACCACGAGGTACGCGCGTGCCGCCGCCGCGTCCTCGCTCGTGGGGATCGGCGCCTCGAGCCGCTCGAGGGCCGAGATGGCCAGGCGGCCGTAGTAGGACTCGCCGTAGTCGATGGCGGCAAGCGTCAGGCGCTGTACGGCAGCGTCTCGGTCGCCGAGCGCCGC
>CAYSHC010000057.1:0-24084 GCA_964430855.1 uncultured Vicinamibacteraceae bacterium | reverse complement strand
GCCAGTCGCGCTCCCACCGCAGGACCTTGTAGCCCGGCACGGCCAGCCTGTCGAGCGAGGCCCGGACGAAGTCGGGCACCGTACCGAGGTCCTCGGCGATGATCTCGGCGCCGGCGCTGCGGAACGCGTCGAGCACCGTCTCGCCGAGCTCGCGCTGCTCGTGCTCTTCGGCCGGCACGAAGTAGGGAGGGCTGCCGTCGACGGGGCGTGTGTAGGTGCGGTAGAACCCCACCAGGTGATCCACGCGGAACGCGTCGAACATCGACGCGGCCCGGCGTGCCCGTGCCCGCAGCCACTCGAAGCCCTCGCGCCGCATCTCGTCCCAGCGGTAGACGGGCAGGCCCCAGTCCTGCCCGGTGGCCGAGAACGCGTCCGGCGGCGTGCCGACCGTCGCGTCGCGCCTGAAGAGGTGCTGGCGCGCCCACACGTCGGCGCTGTCGCTGCTCACCATGAACGGCAGGTCGCCGATGAGCGCGATGCCGCCGAGCGCGCTGCGCGATGCCGTCCACTGCGTCTGGGCCTGCCACTGCAGCCAGCAGGTGAAGCGGAGTGCGTCGGCATGCGCGGCGCGGGCCTCGGCCAGCGCGTCGGGCGCGCGGTCGGCCACGCCCTGCGGCCACTCCCACCATGCTCGCGCGTCGAAGGCGTCGTGCAGGACACGAAACAGGGCGTAGTCGTCGAGCCACCAGCTCTCGTCGGTCACGAAGCGCTCGAAGTCGCGTGCCGCGGCGCTCCCGTGCCGCAGGTCGTGCTCGACGAAATGCCTGAACGCACGATCGAGCACGGCCATCTTCAGCGCGCGCACGCCGTCGTAGTCCACCGAACCGCCCCGGCGGATCGCCTCGAGCCTCGCCTCCTCGTCCGGCGCGAGCGACACCGCCCCGTTCAGGACCTCGGGCAGCCGATCCACCGCCACGTAGATGGGATCGGTGGCCATGGCGCTGAGCGCCGAGTAGGGCGAGCTCTGTCCCGTGGCCATGTCGAGCACCGGCAGCACCTGGAGCGCACGCATCCCCGCGGCGTGCAGCCACGGCGCGAACTCCGCGAGGTCGGCGATGTCGCCGATGCCCCAGCTGCGCGACGAGACCATCGAGAACAGCGGCAGCAGGATCCCCGCGCGGCGTGACGAGAGCGACCCGGAAGTCGGCGTGGACATGGCTACGGTCATCGTGCCACGCAGGCCGACACCGAGGCGATCGCGTCGAGCCCGGCGGCAAAGGCGTCCGGCGGCGTGAGGAGGCTGACGGCGAGGTAGCCGTCATGGGCGAAGTCGAAGAAGTAGCCGGGGTAGACGAGCACACCCTCGGCCAGCAGCGCATCGGCCAGCGCGTCCGGCGTCTCGGGCCGCGCCGTGCGGACCACGGCCGACCACCCGCCCTGCGGCACGCGCACCGAGAGCGCGTCCTCGCGGGCGAACCGATCCACGAGCGTGGCGAGATTTCCGCTGACGCGCGCCTGGATGGCCTGGCGAACGCCCCGGCCCTCCTCGAGCAGCACCGGCAGCGCATGCTGCACCGCCGTGGACACCGACAGGTACGTGTCGGCGATGATCTCGAGCCGTGTCATGGCGTCCGACGCCAGCGCGTCGGGGCCGTCGACCGCCAGCCAGCCGAGCTTGGCCTGCGGAAGCCCCACGAGCTTCGACAGGCCGTTCAGGCGGAAGCGCAGGCACGAGACCTCCGCCGGCGCGCCGCTGCCTGGCGGCCCGTCGAACCTGTACGGCGCGAACACCTCGTCCACGACGAGCGCGAGGTCCCGCTGGCTGCAGATCTTTTCGACCGCCGCCCACTCCTCGGGGTCCGGGACGGACCCCGTCGGGTTGTTCGGCGCGACCACGACGATGGCGCGCGTGCGCGGCGTGACGGCCGCATCGAGCGCGCCGACGTCGAAGGTCCAGCGTCCGGCGTCGTGCAGCGGGTAGTGCGCCACCGCCACGCCGTCCAGGGCAGCGAGGTGGTCGAGCAGCGGATAGCTCGGCGCCGGGATCAGGACGTTGTCGCCGGGATCGCAGAGCAGCTTGAACAGGAAGGCGTAGGCTTCACTGGTGCTCGCCGTGAGCACCAGGCGATCCGGGTCGGAACGCCACGCGCTGTCAGCGGCGGCGGCCGCCACGGCTTCGCGGGCCGCTCGAAGGCCGAGGCTCTGCGGGTCGTAGCGCAGCGAGGCGACGTTCGACCACGCAGTGGCGAGCGTTTCGGGATACAAGATGCCCGCCGCCGTCGGGTTCGACAGCGTGAGGTCGCTGCGGATGCGACCCAGGCGCCTCGCCTCGTCCATTCGTGCTGACAGCGGCGTCGGCGCGACCGACTCGGGCAGGCGGGCGGAAAACATGGACCCCCGAGGCAGCTTATCATCGGGCGCGAGTGCGGGCCGGCGGACGGCCCGGGAGACCATCATGCGAATGCTTCGGGTTGTGGCGGTGCTGGCGACCGCGGCGGTGACGGCCGGGTGCCTGTCGGTCGACTCCAACATCAAGGTGAAGCCGGACGGCACGGGCATCATCGAGCAGACGACGCTCGTCAACTCGTCGGCGATGGGAATGCTGACGATGATGGGCGAGTCGCCCGACGGCGGTGCCGCACCGTCGGCCGATGCGATGTTCAGCGAGGAGCGGCTGCGGGCCGACGCGGCCAAGCTCGGCGAAGGCGTGACGTACGTGTCGAGCACGCCGGTGACGCAGGGCGAGATGAAGGGCGTGAAGGCGATCTACAGCTTCACGGACTTCAACAAGCTGAGCGTCAGCACGTCGCCCGATATCGACGCCGGCGACGGCGCCGAGGCGTCGTCGAACGCGCGGTCGCTCGAGATGTCGATGCAGAAGCGCGGCGGTTCCTCGCTGCTCTCGTTCAAGCTGTTCGGCCACGACGACGCGCCTCCCGCGGCCGACACGCCTGCCGAGGGCGAGGCCAGCCCCTTCGGCGACATGCCGAAGGAGATGCTGGGCATGTTCGCGCCCATGTTCAAGGACATGCGCGTGGCCGTCTCCGTCGAGCCGCAGGGTGAACTCGTGCGCACCAACGCGACACACGTCGAGGGCCAGAAGATCACCATCCTCGACATCGCGTTCGGCGAGCTCTTCGCCGATCCGGCAGGCCTCGAGAAGCTCGAGAAGCTCGGCAAGAACCCGTCGCTCGACGAGGTGCGTGCGGCATTCGGCGGCGTGAAGGGGTTCAAGCTCAACGAAGTCGATCCGCTCGAGGTCGAGTTCAAGTAGGCGGGCCGGATCGATCCGGTCGTCAGACGGGCGCCGTGGGCAGGAACCGCGGCGCCCGTCGTGCGTTGGTGGCCTGCTCGTAGGCGTAGGCCATCGCGATCAGCGTCTCTTCGGACCACGCCGGGCCGATGAACGACACACCCACAGGCAGCCCCATCACGAAGCCGGCGGGCACCGTGACGCTCGGATAGCCCGCCACCGCCGCGGGCTGCGACGAGCCTCCCGTCGAGTAGTCACCGTTGACCAGGTCGGTGAGCCCCGCCGGGCCGCCGCTCGGCGCGACGAGCGCGTCCACACGATGCGTGCGGAACACCGTGTCGAGCCCCTCGTCGCGCGACAGCCGCCGCGCCCGCTCCTTCGCCTCGAGGTAGGCCTTGTCCGAAAGCGGGCCCTTCTCCTGCGCGCGAATGAAGGTGTCCTGGCCGAAGTACGGCATCTCCCGGCTCGCGTTCGCCTCGTTGAACGCGATCAGGTCGGCCAGCGACTTCATCGGCGACGCGTCGCCGAGCGAGCGCAGGTACGCGTTGATGCCGTCCTTGAACTCGTACAGCATCACCTCGAATTCCGGCTGTCCGAGCTGCCCACGCGTCGGCAGGTCCGCGGGATCGACAACCTCCGCGCCTGCCGCGCGGATCGCGGCGATCGCCTCCTCCACGATCGCGTCGACGCGCGCGTTGTATCCCATGTAGTTGCGCAGCACGCCCACACGGCGGCCTGCCAGGCCGTCCACGCGCAGGCAGTGGCGGTAGTCGCGCAGCGCCTTCTGGCCGCGTGTAGCGGCGTCGCGCGGGTCGACGCCCGTCAGCGGCCCGAGCAGCGCTGCCGCATCGGCCACCGTGCGCGCCATGGGCCCTGCCGTGTCCTGCGTCGCCGAGATGGGGATGATGCCGCTGCGGCTCCAGAGGCCGACCGTCGGCTTGATCCCGACGATGCCGTTGCGTGACGACGGGCAGATGATCGAGCCGTCGGTCTCGGTGCCGATGGCCACCGCGCACAGGTTCGCCGAGACGGCCACGCCGGATCCGGTGCTGGAGCCGCAGGCGTTCCTGTCGAGGGCATAGGGGTTGCGCGTGAGGCCACCGCGCGCGCTCCACCCGCTTGTCGAGTCGCTCGAGCGGAAGTTCGCCCACTCGCTCAGGTTGGTCTTGCCGAGCAGCACCGCGCCGGCCTCGCGGAGGCGCTCCACGATGAACGCGTCGCGCGGCGGCCGTGCGTCCACCAGCGCCAGCGAACCTGCCGTCGTCTTCATGCGGTCGGCGGTGTCGATGTTGTCCTTGATGAGGACGGGGACGCCGTGCAGCGGCCCGCGCACCCTGCCCGCCGTGCGTTCCCTGTCGCAGGCCTCGGCCATCGCGAGGGCGTCGGGATTCACCTCGATCACGCTGTTGAGGCGCGGCCCCGACCTGTCGACGGCGGCGATGCGCGCAAGGTATGCCTCGGTCAGCTGGCGCGCCGTCAGCGCACCTTCCGCCATGCGTTCCTGGAGCGTGGCTATCGTCGACTCCTCGAAGGCGAACGCCGGGACCCGGGACTGCGCCGCGTGGGCCGATCGTGGCGTCAGGGCCGCAGCGCCGGCAAGGGCCGTGCGCTGGAGGAAGTCGCGCCGCTCCATGCGGCGGATGTTACAATCGCCGCGCTTTCCCCGCCAGATTCCATATGCGCACACGAGTGACTCTCGTCCTCTCGCTGCTTGCCGTGGCTGCGGCAGCGTCACCGGCCGCGGGGCAGCGTCCCCCATCGGGCGCACCGGCACCGGCCATCAAGTCGATCAGCGAACGGACCGCGGGCCTGGCCAGGCTCGACGGGTTCATCCCGATGTACTGGGACGCCGCGGCAGGACGCCTGCTCCTCGAGATCGGCAGGTTCGACGAAGAGCTGCTCTACGTGGTGTCGCTGCCCGCGGGCCTCGGCTCGAACCCCGTGGGCCTCGATCGCGGGCAGCTTGGCGGCACGCACGTGGTGAGGTTCCATCGCGTCGGGCCACGCGTCCTGATGGTGGAGTCGAACTACCGGTTCCGTGCGTTGTCGGACGATCCCGCCGAGCGGCAGGCGGTGGCCGACTCCTTCGCGCGGTCGGTGCTGTGGGGGTTCAGCGTCGAGGCCGAGACCGACGGGCGTGTCGTCGTGGACGCCACCGACCTGTTCGTCCGCGACGCGCACGGCGTGGGCCCGCGGCTGCGCCGCGCGAACCAGGGCGCCTACCGGCTCGACCCGAACCGCTCGGCCATCCACCTGCCGCGCACGAAGGCCTTCCCGAAGAACACCGAGGTGGAAGCCATCGTCACGCTCGTCACCGACGGCGAGCCCGGGCCGCTCGTCAGCCAGGTGACGCCGACGGCCGTGGCCGTGACGGTACGCCAGCACCATTCGTTCGTCGAGCTGCCCGACCTGTCGACCCACCGCTACAGGCCCCGCGTGGCCGACCCTCGCGTTGGCGTGATCGACATGATGTTCCACGACTACGCCTCGCCGGTGACCGAGCCGATCGAGAAGCACTGGGTGATTCGCCACCACCTCGAGAAGCGCGATCCGTCGGCGCCGGTGAGCGAGGCGGTCGAGCCCATCGTCTACTACGTGGACAACGGCACGCCGGAGCCGATCCGGTCGGCGCTCCTCGAGGGGGCGCGCTGGTGGGCCGCCGCGTTCGAGGCCGCCGGGTTCCGCAACGCGTTCCGCGTCGAGGTCCTCCCCGCCGACGCCGACCCGATGGACCTCCGCTACAACATGATTCACTGGGTGCACCGCTCGACGCGGGGCTGGTCCTACGGCGCCAGTGTCGTGGACCCGCGCACCGGGCAGATCCTGAAGGGCAACGTGAGCCTTGGCTCGCTGCGCGTCAGGCAGGACGTGATGCTCGGGACCGGCCTCGCGGGCGGCAGCCGCGTGGCCGGCGGTGACGACCCGCCGGGCCAGCTGCAGTGCGAGGCCGCCGCCATTCCTGGCGGCGAATACCTGGCGCAGGCGTCGCCGGAGGCCGACATCGAGTCGATGGCCCTGGCGCGCATCCGGCAGCTCTCGGCGCACGAGGTCGGCCACACGCTCGGCTTCGCGCACAACTTCGCCGCCAGCACCTATGGACGCGCGTCGGTGATGGACTACCCCGTGCCGCTGACGCGCATCGTCAACGGCGCCATCGACCTCTCCGACGCGTACGGCGTCGGCGTCGGGCCGTTCGACGTGTTCGCCGCCCGTTACGCGTACTCGCAGTTTCCCGACGGCGCGGACGAGGCTGCCGAGCTGCGGCGCATCGTCGAGGAGGGCGTCGCCGCCGGCATGCTCTATGTCAGCGACGCCGACGCCAGGCCCGCCGGGGCGGCCCACCCGCTCGCGCACCTGTGGGACAACGGCGCCGACCCCGTCGCACAGCTCGCCCACGAGCTCGAGGTGCGCCGGATCGCGATGGACCGGTTCGGCCTGCACAGCATCCGCGACGGCGCCTCGCTGAGCTTCCTCGAGCAGACGTTCCTGCCGCTGTACCTGCACCACCGCTACCAGGTGCAGGCCACGGTGAAGTCGGTCGGCGGCGTCCACTACACCTATGCGGCGCGCCACGGCCAGTCGACGCTGCCGGAGACGCCGCGCGCCGTCGAGCCGGCCGTGCAGCGCGCGGCGCTGGCCGCCGTGCTGCGCACGCTGTCGCCCGAGGTCCTGGTGATTCCGGAGCGCATCCTGGCGCTGCTCCAGCCGCGCAGCGACGCGTTCGGCGGGTTCAACACCGAGCTGTTCCCCCGCCGTACCGGCTTGACGTTCGATGCGGTGGGCGTGGCCTCCGTCGCTGCCGATCACACCATCTCGCTGCTGCTCAACCCGCAGCGTGCCGCACGACTCGTCGAGCAGCACGCGCGCGACGCGGCCGCGCCTGGCTTCCACGAGGTGCTCGACGCGCTGCACGAGGCCGTCCGCCCGGCGCCGTCAACCGCCCACACGCTCGAGGGCGCCGTGCGGCGGGCCGTGCAGGCCCTCTACGCGAGGCGGCTGATGGACCTGGCGTCCGACGCGTCGGCAAGTGCCGATGTCCGCGCGATGGCGACAGCGGCGCTGACACGCCTCGCCGCGGTGCCGGCGCCAGACGTGCCCGACGCTGGCGCGGCCGCCGCATGGCGCGCGCACAAGGCTGCCCTCGAGGCCGACATCGAGCGGTTCCTTCGCCGGCCCGAGGCCACGGTCACCCCCCCGAGGCCGCTGCCGGCGCCGCCGGGAGATCCCATCGGGTGAGGACGCGAGGGACGGAGCCTGCGCCCTACTGCGTCGGGCGCAGGAGCTGCCGGAAGGTGAGCGTGTTGATGTCGCGGAACATCGGCGTCCGCGGCGGCAGCAGGAGCGGGTTCAGGAACTCCTGGTCGAAATGGTAGCCGCGATCGGGGGCGCCGTAGACGACGTCGCAGCACTTGTAGACACCCACGGCCTGGCGGCTCGTGTAGAAGCTGATGATCGAGCCCCTGTAGTGGAGCGCCTGCCCGCCCCAGCTTTCGAGGAAGCGGAGGAAGTTGTGCGCCCCGCCGTCGGTGCCGAAGTCGGTGTGGTCGTTTGACGGGTTGCTCGTCGGGCGCGTGAAGCTGAGGCCCTTGCCGGCGATGACGCCGAACCTGTACCAGGTCGTGGTCGCCGGGCGCCCGCCTGGCGCGTGCGGCGAGGTGAACGACCGGATGTCGTTCCAGTTCGACGACAGCAGCGTCACGGCGTCGGCGATGATCGCGGCCGAGACGTGGCCGTTGCCCACGGGACCGAAGGGGCCGCCGGGCTCGGTACAGGTGCCCGGGGCGTTGCCGGGCGTGCAGGCGTTGAAGTTGCCTTCCACGTACACCGGGTTCTCCGACGCGATGGTGAGCCCCTGGGTGCCGACCGCCGGCAGCTGTCCGCGCGCGCCGTTGACCACCTTCAGTGCCCGGCGGAAGAAGATCGCGCGGTTCGCGCGCGCGATTGCCGCTGCGCCGGGGCTCGTGTTCGGCAACTGCGACCAGAGGTTCGGCGACCCGAACGTGTGCGCGACGGCCGATCGTGGCACGTTCCCGTAGGTCTCGAGCGTGCCGTTGCCGTTGACGTCCTCGCCAGGGTCGAGCACGTTGTTCGACGCGCTGGTCGACGAGGCGGGGTTGATGATGTCCTCCATCCCCAGCTCGCCCGTCTCCATGTCGTCACCGGGGTCCCATGGCGTTCCGCCGGGTGCCGCGGGCAAGCCGTCGGCCCCGAGCGTCCTGTTGCCCCGCCGGTCCGAGAAATACACGACGTAGCCGGTCTCGCGCATGGTGTCGGCGTTGCCCGTCGTGCCGATCTCGCCATCGAGCCAGCGCCGCAGGTTGTTGACGTCGAGCTCGACGTAGTGCATCACGCCGCCGAACCGCGGCAGGTTGCCCGAGGCCGACGGGTCGTCCCGACGTGCGCCCTCACGCGCGTCGTAGAGCACGTTGGGCCACAGGTTCGTGGCGGTCGTCGTCGTGCAGCTGCCGACGGTGTCCTTGATGCGCTGCAGCCGGATGACGGCGTCCGGGTTCGGCTCGGTGCAGGTGCCGACGGTGTTGAGCGTGCCGTTGGACAGCCGTCGGCCCGTGAACCCCAGCTTGAGAATCTCGTAGGTGACGTCACTCCACGTGCCGTCGCTCGACTGCCGCTGGATCTTGATGTAGCCGCCGAGGAGCGAGCCCGTCCCGGTCTTGTACTCGCTCGACGTGCCGCCACGCGCGAGGGGCATCGCGTCGAGCGTGTTGCCGGCATACGGGATGCCGAGCGCCGTGCCGCGCGTCTGGAGGCCGTCGCCGCCGTGCAGCGCCGCCTGGTGCGTGAGGCTCTCGAGCGATATCGGCTCCACGCCGTCGTTGACCGTCGGCAGCAGCATCAGGTCGTCGCGGGTGTCCGACAGCAGAATCCGGAGGCTGGCCATCGAGAAGAAGCGCTGCTGCGCGACGGCGGGCGTATCCGGCGCGAACCTGTTGGGCCGCCGGATGAGGTCGACGGGCACAGCCTCGTCGTTGATGAGCGGCAGGTCGAGGCGGCGCGCGCCGGTGCGGCCGTTCATGATCGTCCGGTTGTAGGTACCCACCGAGAGGTTCGTCCAGGCCGGCTCGTTGAGCGCGCTGCCCGGGCCGTCCACGACGCTGCCCTCGCAGGCGGCCATCGAGCAGTTCTGCGCCCCGAGCTCCCGGTACAGGTTCGTGCCGGGCTCGAGCGTCACGCGCACCCGGCCGTTGTGCGTCGTCTGGCCGTTGGCCAGCCGGGCACGGATCACCTCCCCGACCGCGGTGACGCGGTCCGACAGCGTCAGCAGTGCGGTCCCGTCCTGCTTGAGGAACAGGTTCTGGTTCGTGTGCACGCGGCCACCGAAGTTGAAGTCGGGGCCGGCAAAGAAGCTCAGGTCGTTCTCCGAGAAGATGCCGAACTGGAACACCGGGATGCCCACCGTCTGCATCTCGCGGCGCATCCGTACCTCCGCGCCGCCCGCCGAGCGCGCCGTCACGGTGATGGAGTACGGCGTGACCAGGCCCACCAGACCCTGGTACGGCCCAGACGGAATCTGGCGCGTGACCGTCGGCTCGGCCTGCACGCGGTAGCCCGGGCTGCCGCCGGGGCCCTCGAAGACGAAGCCCGGCACGACGGGCGGGTCGGCCTCGAGCTCGGCGAGCGTGGCCGCGTCCGGGCTGTAGTTGCCGCCGATGAACAGGTCACCGAGGTCGGCGGTGAGCTTCTCGAGGCCGGCATGGGCGGCCGCGTAGGCCTGCGTCTGGTCGCGGTTCAGCCCGCCTGTCAGCTGGTCGGACATGACGACGGCGACGAAGCCGGCGGTGAGCGCCGACATCAGCATCATCACCATGACCGCCGAGAGCAATGCGATGCCCTGCTCGCCTCCGGCATGGCGCGCGAGGACGCGCAGGCGCGTGCGGATGGTTCGTGGAATCATCGCCACACTCCTCAGGAGTACCTGTCGACGAGGGCCAGGTTGCGCAGGCTGACCTGCGTGACGAGCGTGTTGCGCAGGAACTCGCGCGTCTGCGGATGCGGCTGCGTGGACCGGCCGGTGAGCATCACGTTCACCTTCCGGATCTGGTTCTGCGAGCACGCAGCCGGCGCGCACGCCCCCGTGCCGTCAAGGTCGGCCTGCGTCATGGCGACCTCGACGCGGTTGTCGACGCCGTCGACGAGGTCGTAGGTCAGGTTGAAGCCGTCGATGGCGAAGGCCACCACCGTCGGCGGATTGGCATTGATGCGGCGAATCAGCCGGAGGTCGCGCGTGTCGTCGTTCGGCGTCTCGAGGTAGTAGCTGATCATCCGGATGCGGGTGGCGACCGTCGGCACCACCTGGAAGTCGCAGGGCCGCGGCGGCTGCGGGCAGGCCGCCACGTCCGCCGGCGCGGCCGCGATGTACTGCGCGAGCGTGCCGTTCTCGGCGCCGGCCTGATTGAGCTCGAGCGGGTCGCCCTCCTCGAAGAACAGCTCGTTCCCCTCGACGTCGGTCACGTACTTCAGCGTGCTGATCGAGCCTTTCGTCAGCATGATCAGGTCGCCCACGCGCACGTTGTCGCCGGCGACGTCCGGCATGTCGTCGTTGATGATCTCGGGGCTGAGCCGCAGCGAGGTGGCGGTAAGCTCGGTGACCTCCACCTGGTTCAGCACGTTGTCGGCGGCGAGCAGGGTCACCATGTCGGTCGGCCGCCCGTCGATCAGCGGCCCCATGCCGGCGCCCACCGTCACGGCCGGCAGCGACGTCGCGTCCGGGTCGAAGGTGTAGTCGGTGCCGACCGGCCCCGGCCGCACGATGGGCAGCGCGCCGTCGCCGGACGGGATCGAGATCACCTTGCCCGACGGCAGGCCCTGACCCGCCTGGAGCATGTCGCGCACCATCAGGTCCATCGCGACCCGCAGGTTGTTGTTCATCGCCGTCGACATCTTCACGGTGTCGTTGGCGCGGATGGCCTCCGTCATGGCGCCGAACACGCCCGCCATCACGATCGAGAGCAGCGCCATGCCCACCACGAGCTCGACGAGCGACAGCCCCCGCTCGCCTGCGTGCGGCACGCCGCCCGGCGCATGCGCGCCCTGCCCCCGCCTCATGTCGTCGATGCTGCTCATGAGTAGTTCGAGATGAACGTCGTCAGGCGGTACTGCCTGGTGATGCCGCCGACGCGATAGTCGATGGTCACGCGGATCTCGCGCAGCGACGTGCTGTGGTCGCAAATCCAGATCTCGCGGGAGTAGTTGGTCAGCTCCTGCTCCCAGTCGTCGGCCGTGCCCGGGATCCCGTCGGCGCCGAAGTGCCGGACGCGCTCGAGCGGCAAATCCTCGTCGCCGGGCGTGTTGACCAGGCCGTCCGGGCCGGCCACGCGCAGGCCGACCTGGGGGCCGTCGATGAACGTGCCGGGCGTGGCGTTCCACCCGCTCGGCTCGTCGACGCCCTCGCACATCCGGGCGGTGGCGTTGCGGATCTGGTTCCAGGTGATGGTCCGCGTGTCGCGCGCCGTGTGCACGCTCTCGATGGCCTCGCGGGCCTTCTCGCGTGCCACGAGGTTGGCCGAGGAGGTCGAGGCGTGCGCCATGCCGAGCAGGAACACCTGGGCGAGCCCGAGCAGGCCCGCCATCAGCAGGAGCATCGACACGAGCACCTCGAGCAGGCTGAAGCCTGCGTCGCTCGTGCGCGGCGCCGTCATTCGATCCACCCCGCGCCGTTCCAGCGCCAGTCGCGAATGAGGGCCGTGGGCCCGAACAGGCTGACGGCCCTCGCGGTGTCAGGGCGGAACTGCTGTCCGAGGAACACGGTGCCGTTGACCACGTCGCCATTGGCATCGACAAGCTGGCCCTCGGTCGTGAATCGCCACGGCCCAACGCCCGTGAAGACCGCGGCGCCGCCGGCCGCGGTGAAGGCGCCGACGTCGGCAAAGCCGTCGGGCGTGTCGGGCATGCCGTCGAACCGGCCGTACACGACGCCCTGCTCGAGCACGGCCTCCTGCACCAGGGTCTGCCCGTCCACGACGCCGTTGGCGTCGATGTCGTCGCGCCAGGCCTCGACGCGGTTCGGGCCGATGAAGCGGATCTCGATGTTGCGGCGCTCCGAGATCGACTGCTCGCGCGCCTGGCGCAGCACGGCACCGAGCTGCGAGCTGCCGCTGTCGCTGCGCGCGGCCTCGACGACGCCAGGCAGCACCATGAGGGCGGTGGCAAGCAGCGTGGCTGCAACCATCGCCACGATCAAGACTTCGAGCAGGGTGAACCCGTGCTCCCGACCCCGACTGCGCATGTACGTGGCCCTCCCACGGCCGTGCACGCTTTCGGGGCCAACCTCAGCAACGAGCGTACCAACGCCACCACGCGCCGGCCCGCCCCATTCCGGGACCGAACCGGCGCGTGGCCACTTACGAAAGTGTCAGGTTACGTGCAAGGCTGTCGCGCGGCCGGCGCGCCGCAGGTCACTCCTGCGTCTCGGCCAGCGCCAGGGAGGAGGCGTCGCGCACGGTGGACAGCACCCAGGCGGTGCGCTGCTCGAAGTACCCGTCCACGAACCCGGTGAGGCTGGCGTGCTCGCGGCGTCCTCCGGTGACGGCCTCGAAGAAGCCGTGGTTGGCCTCGTCGAACACCTTGATGGTCACGTCGTGCCGTCCGGCGGCCGCGAGCGCTTCCTCCATGCGCCGCCGGTGGACGCGCGGCGGCACCACGGCGTCGCGCCCGCCGTACAGCACGAGCATCGGCACCTCGAGCCGCGTCAGGGCGGGAACGGGGTCGTAGCCGAAGATGTGGTCCCAGTGCCAGCGGAGCGACTCGAGCGAGGTCGGCGGGTTCGTGTAGGGCAGCCAGGCCGCGTCGTTCTGCATCTGGCGCTGGAGCCGCTCCCAGCCCTCGCCCGTGCGCGCGACCTCGAACTTGAGGTCCATGAACGCCAGGGCGCGGGCGATGTCCTCGTGTCCGAACCCGTCGGCACGCAGTTGCGACTCCACGCGCAGACGCTCGTGCTCGCGCGGCGTGAGCGCCGGGGCCGACTCCACGACGACGAAGGCCACGTCGCGCGACCGCGTCGCGGCCAGCGGCGCGACCCACCCGCCGAGGCTGATGCCGTGGAGGCCGATGGCGTCGGCCCGGATGTCGCCCCGGCCCCGGAGGTACGCCACGCCCGCAAGGGCATCATCGGCCAGGTCGTCGAACGTGGCGCGTGCGGCATCGCCAGTGGACGCGCCGACACCCCGCTTGTCGGTGATCAGCACCGCCACGCCGTTTCGCGCGAAGTGGTCCGCGAAGGGCCGCAGGACGTCGCGGGTGGCGCCGCCGGACCCGTGGATCATCACCAGCGCCGGGTGCGGTCCCGGCGTGGCCGGAAGGAGGAGCGAGCCCGCGATGTCGGCCGTCGTGCTCGTGAAGCGGACGTCCTCCTCCGTGTAGAAGACGTGCCGCCGCGCCTCGACCGTCTTCTTCCCTCGCGTGATGCGCGCCCGCTCCGCCCGCGCCCCGTCGTCGCCATCGAAGACGATCTCGATCGCCACCGGATAGCCGGTGCCCATCGTCGGCCCGCCCACGAAGTGCCGCGGCGACAGGGCGTAGAGCGCGCCCGTGCGGCCGGAATCGTAGTCGACGTAGATGGCGCCGTTGAGCGAGGGCGCCACGAGCAGCACCTTGCCGTCGTCCCGGACGAAGGTGCCATGGACGCGTGCCAGCTCGCTGTCGCTGAGCGTCACGAGCTTCGTCAGCTCGAAGGTGGTGAAGCCCCCGGGGCCCTGCCGCACCGTGCCTCTCATCCGCCTGTCGCGGACGCGGCCCTCGAAGTGCATGGGCAGCCCGGCGGTCGGCAGCTGGAACGTGACGCGGTCGCCCTTCTGCTCGACGGTGCCGAGCGGGATGCCGTACTCGGCACGGCGCGGCACGTCGATGGAGCCGACCAGCGTTCCGCCGACCCTCCCGAACGCAACGTCGACGGCAACGACGCCGCTGGCGCCGTTGAAGCCCCCGATCCACCGGCCGTCGATCACCGGCTGCGCCGCCGTCACGGCGCTGCCAGCGACGAGGCCGATTGCCGCGAGGACCATCGAAAGTCTGGTGCTGCAGGAACTGGCGCTCACAGGCTCTCCCCGGCTGGATGGCTGATGCCGGGAGAGACGGACTCCGCGCGGGCGCGTTCACGGGTTTGACACGACGCGTCGGGGCGTCGTGACAGGCGTGTCAGGCGGTGGGACGAACGGTCGGACGCGTGACGAGGCTCACGGCCAGGCCCACGACGACGACACCAGAGGCGCCGATGACGTTGTGCCAGAGGAAGGAGATGTCGGGCCTGAAGACGGCGACGGCCGCCACCATCGCCATCCCCCCGATCAGGCCGACGAAGGCGCCGGTGCCGGTCGCACGCCGCGTGACCATCGCGAGGATGAACACCCCGAGGATCGAGCCGTAGAAGAACGAGCCGAACCTGTTGACGACCTCGATGAGCGATCCGAGGTTCGTGGCGTACACGGCGACGCCGCAGGCGAAGAGCCCCCACACGCCGGTGGCGATCCGCGAGACGCGAAGGTAGTGCTCGTCCGGCGCACGCGGGCTGACGAAGCGCCTGTAGAAGTCGATCACCGTCGTCGTGGCGAGCGCGTTGAGCTCCGAGGCGATGGACGACATCGCGGCGGCCATGATGGCGGCGAGCAGAATCCCGACCAGGCCAACGGGCAGGGCCGTCATGACGAACGTGGGGAACACGTAGTTGACGTCGCGGTACGCGGCATCACCGGTGACCCGCTTGACGATGTCGATGGCCTCGGCGCGCACGTCACGGACGCGTGCCTCGGCGGCCAGGAAGGCCGCCCGTGCCGACTCGTGCTGCTCGCCCTCAGCCGCGGCCATCGCCGCTGCTGCCTGCCGCCGTGCCTCGAACGCCTGGGCGAAGGCCGCCTCGGCGTCCGCGTAGCGGCCGGCCTCGGGGCTCGTGCGAATGCGGCCCTCGTGCACCGGGTTGAACAGCATCGGCGGCTGGTGGAAGAGGTAGAAGACAAACACCATCACGCCGATCAGCAGCACGAGCACCTGGAGCGGGATCTTCCAGTACGCGCTCATGTACAGCGACGACGTGGCTTCCTTCTCGCTCCTCGCCGTGAGGTAGCGCTGCACCTGGCTCTGGTCGCAGCCGAAGTACGACAGCATCAGGAACAGACCCCCGATGAGACCCGACCAGAACGTGTACGTCTCGCTCAGCGTGAAGCGGAAGTCGAACACCTGGAGACGTCCCGTCGACGCCGCGATGCGCAGCGCGTCGCCCATCCCCACCTGCTCGGGGAGGGTCAAGACGAGCGCCACCATCACGGCCACGAGCCCGAAGACGATGAGGACCATCTGCTTGACGTCGGTCCAGGTGACGGCCTGCACGCCGCCGAGCATCGTGTAGATGGCCGTGGGCACGCCGATGGCGAGCACGGTGATCGTGAGGTTCCAGCCGAGCAGGATCGAGAGGATCACCGCCGGCGCCGAGATGATGGTGCCGCACGACAGCCCCCGCGAGAGCAGGAACAGCAGGCTCGTCAGCGTGCGGGTCTTCGAGTCGAAGCGCCGCTCGAGGTACTCGTACGCGGTGTAGACCTTCGTGCGGTGAAAGAACGGGACCGCCGTCACCGAGAGGATCACCATGGCCAGCGGCAGCCCGAAGTAGAACTGCACGAACCGCATGCCGTCGGTGAAGCCCTGCCCCGTCGTCCCGACCATCGTGATGGCGCTCAGCTGCGTCGCCATCACGGCAAGCCCCACCGCCCACCAGGGGTTGCTCCTGTGGCCGAGGAAGTACCCCTCGATCTCGCGGCTCCCCCGCGTGTGCCGGACGCCTGTGTAGACGATCCAGCCGAGGTAGAGCGCGATGATCAGCCAGTCGACCGGATGCATCGCTAGCCCCCGAACGAGTCCTGGAGCCACCAGAGCAGCATCAGGGTGAGGGCCTGGAAGCCGAGGACCTTGATCGCCGAGGGCCAGAAGCCCGGAGGCAGCTGGAGGCGGTCGCTCACAGCGCCCTCACCGCCTCGCGCAGCATCGCGCCGGCCTCCTGGAGGGCGCGACGCCGTTCGGTGACCCACTGGCTGTCGCGGTCGAGCAGCGCGCGCTCGGCGTCGATGGCAGGCCCCGTGCGCATCGGGGCGGGCCCGCCCGGCGTCGTCCGCACCTCGATGAAGTGGCGGGGACTCAGCAGCGTCTCGAGTGTCGCGTCGTCGATGGGCAGCGGCTCGGCGCGCACGGCGGAGAGGGCGCGCGCGAGCGATACCGACGGCGGGAGCCCCGGTGTCTCGAGCTGCTCTTTCACGAAGGCGGCGGCCACCTCGTGACTTGTCCGGAAGGGCAGCCCGTGGTGCCGCGCGAGCGTGTCGGCGAGCTCGGTGACGGTCGTGCCGCCCGCGCCCGCCCGCGATGCCATCCGCTCGGCGTCGAAGGTGGCCTCGGCCATCGCGGCGCCCACCAGGCCGATCGCGCGGGCGCCGTCGCGGAACGCGCTTGCGAGCAGCGGCTGGAGGTCATCCTCCGTATCGACGATGTCGCCGAATGGCGTGTTGTGCACGGCCAGCATCACCGCCTGCGTCTGGCCGAGAGCCTTGCTGGCGAGCGACCTCGCGTGCTCCAGGGCGACGGGGTTGCGCTTCTGCGGCATGATGCTGCTGCACTGCACGAATCCGTCGGAGAGGCGCAGGTAGCCGAACTCGGCCGTGCACCACAGCAGCAGATCCTGCACGAGGCGGCCGAGGCCCACCAGCGTCACCGCGAGCGCCGACGTCGCCTCGAGCACGTAGTCGACCGTCGCGATGCTGCCGTACGTGTTGCCCGTGGGCTCGTCGAAGCCGAGCAGCGTGCTCGTCCGTGTGCGGTCGATCGGGAAGCCCGTCCCGGTGATGGCGCACGCGCCGAGCGGGCACCTGTTCACCGTGGCGTAGGCGGCACGCAGGCGGGCGTGGTCGCGCGTGAGTTGCTCGATGGCGCCGAGCAGGTAGTGGGCCACGGTGGTGGGCTGCGCGGGCTGGGTGTGCGTGTGCGCGGCGAACACCGTCGTGACGTGCGCCGACGCCTGCCCGAGCAGGGCGGAGCGCAGCTCGTCCACCGCCGAGGCGATCTCGAGCACGCAGGCGCGCAGGCGCATCCTGTACAGCGTCATGTCGATGTCGTTGCGGCTGCGCGCCGTGTGCAGCCGGCCGGCGACGTCGTCGCCGCAGGCATGCCGCAGCTGATCCTCGAGGTAGAAGAACAGGTCCTCGTAGGTGCCGTCGTAGGTCACGCGGCGGACGGCGTCCTCGTCGATGCCGTCCAGGCCGGCGCGGAGCCGGCGCGCGTCATCGCGCGAGACGATGCCCTGCTCGGCCAGCATCACGAGGTGCGCGTAGTCGATTGCGCGCAGCTGCGTGAGGAAGAGCCGCTTGGCGTCCTCGAAGATGTCGTTGAGCACCAGGCGGACGTAGTCGGGCGCGAAAGGCGGCATGGGCTTCCGGCAGTATATCGGCCCCCGGGGTACGTCAGTGGCCTATCGCGAGGAGGCCAGCCGCGAGGGCGCCGAGGATCCAGCTGCCGAGCCCCAGCCTGCGGTGCCGCCCGGTCACGACGTGCGCGACGACGTGCGCGACGAGCCCCCAGAGCACGCCCTGGGTGATCGACAGCGTCAGCGGGATGAGCACCAGCGTGAGGAAGGCTGGCACCATCTGCTCGATGCTGTCGAACGGCAGGAACCGCACCGTTCCGAACATCATCAGGCCGACGAGGATCAGCACGGGGGCCGTGGCGTAGGCCGGGATCGCGGCGACGAGCGGCGCCAGGAACAGGCACGGCAGGAAGCACAGGCCGGCGACGACGGCCGTGAGCCCGGTGCGGCCGCCGGCCTCGATGCCGGCCGCGCTCTCGACGTACGCCGTCGCGGGCGACGTGCCGAACAGGCCCGACGAGAGCGTGGCGATGGCGTCGACGAGCAGTCCCTCGCGCATCCGCACCGGCCGGCCGTCGGCCTCGGTGAAGCCCGTCGCCTGAGACACGCCGAGGAACGTAGACAGCGAGTCGAACAGGTCGGTGAAAAGCAGCGCGACGATGCCGGTCCAGAACATCGGCTGGAGCGCCGACGCGACGTCGAGCCTGAACGCCGCGCTGGTCAAATCGGGCATGCTCACCCACCGCTGGGGCGGCTCGACGAAACCGCCGGCCCAGGCCGCGACGGACACGACGGCGATGCTCACGAGGTACGCCGTCGGCCGCTTGCGGGCGAGCAGAGCCACGGCGGTGAGCAGGCCGAGCGACGCGAACGCAACGGCATGCCCGAGCGGGCCCGGCGCGACGATGGTCGCCTCGCTGGCGACGACGAGCCCGGCGCCGCGCAGGCCGAGGAACGTGAGCAGCAGGCCGATGCCCGCCGCCATGCCGGTCCGCAGCGCCGGCGGGATCGCCTGGGCGACGTGCTCGCGCAGCCGCGTGGCCGAGACCACCACGAACAGCACGCCGCTCCAGAACACCATCCCGAGCGCGACCGGCCAGGGGACGCCGTCGCCGAGCACGAGCGTGTAGGCCACAAACGCGTTCAGTCCCATGCCCGGCGCGATGACGTACGGCAGCCGGGCGTACAGACCCATCAGGATGGTCATCGACGCGGTGACCAGCACGGTGGCGGTGAGCACGCCGTCGAAGGGCATGCCCGTGCCCTCGGTGGCGAGCACGGCGGGATTCACCGCGACGATGTACGCGGTGGCGAGGAACGAGGTGAGGCCTGCCGTGACCTCGGTACGGCGGGACGGCACCGGCGTGCGTTCAGCGGACAAGGGTCTCGAGGAACGGCTCGAGGATGGCCATCACCCTCGGCCAGCGGTAATGGGTCTCGACAAACGAGCGGCCCTGCGCGCCGAGCCTGGTGGCGAGCGTCTCGTCGGTGGCCAGCAGCGTCAACGCCTCCACGAACTCGTTGGCGTGGTGATAGTACAGGCCGCCGTTGGCGCGGCGGGTCTGCCCGAGCAGCACCTTGCAGCCGCCGTTGACCAGCGCGGGCACGCCGTGGTTCCAGGCCTCGAGGAGGACGAGGCTCAGGCTCTCGTAAGGTGACGGCATCACGAGCGTCCGCGCCGAGCCGAGCAGCGTGTCCCGGAGGTGCTCCGGCACGAAGCCGAGCGGTCGGATCTGCGGGTGGCTCGGCACCTCCATGAACTCGGGCCCGGCGAGCACGAGCGGCAGGTCGGGCCTGCCGCGCTCGACGTACTGGAGGTAGTGGCGGAACAGCGTCTCGCAGCCCTTGTTGCGCTCGACGCGCCCGAGATAGAGCGCGTAGGGGAACGTCACACCCAGGTCGCCGAGCTGCGATCGCAGCTCCGGGTGCGGCGACGGTGCTGGCTCGAGTCCCGACCCGACGACGCACGACGGCGGCAGCGGGCCGGACGCCCTCGAGGCGACGAGTTCCTGCTCCTCTGGCGTCAGGAACACGTAGCCCGCCGGTTGCGTGAAGAACTCGCGCAGCACGTCGAGGAAGACCAGCGGGTCCTCCTCCGCCGTCGGCACGAGCACGGCACGATCCCTGACGATCGGCACGCCGAAGAACGACGGGTAGTAGCGGTACGACCAGAAGAGGACGAGATCGTAGCGGTCGCCCTGGGCACGCAGGTGCTCGAGCAGCCCAGGCGTGTGCGGACCGTTCTCGTCGAACCACGCGAGCTGCTGTTCGCGGGTCGAGCGCCTGCCGAACACCTGTTGGCTGAGGTCGGCGAACCGGTGCAGCCGGCGCTGGCGCGTCACTGGGAACCTGATCACGCGCACCGGCCCGACGGTCGACTCGCCCGGCGGATACGCGTTGGCCCAGACCAGATAGTCCTTCGCGCAGCTGGTCAGCACCGTGACGTCGTGCCGCTCGGCGAGACGCTCCGCAATCGCGCGGCAGTGCGCCTCGGCGCCGCCGGTCACGTCGGTGCCGTAACGCTGGACGACGCAGGCGATCCTCACGTGGCCGATGTCCCCTCGCCGCGCTCGAGCGCCTCGACCCGGGCCAGGAGGCGGGCATGGTCGACGGCCAGCCGCTCGAGGCAGGCCATGAGCACGAAGTTCAGCCGCTCCTGCCGCGTGAAGTTCTCGCGCGAATAGTCGAACAGCCAGCGCATCAGCGGCAGCAGCACGCGCCGCTTCAGCCAGACCAGCAGTCCACCCACCATCGGGCGGTGGCTCGACAGCCGCAGCGAGGGATCCACCCGCCAGCTGTCCTCGTCGTCGAGCAGCTCGGGCAGCAGCAGCCGCTCGCGGTTGGCGTACGGCAGCGCGCCGTGCAGCAGCTGCTCGGTGACCAGAAACAGCTCCTCCTCGGTGAACTCGGCCACGCCGTTTCGCACCAGGCGCGTCCGCACGTCCTCACGGACGCGGGCGCGGACCTCGGCCATCACCTGCTCGATGTCGATGGCGTGTGGCTGGGCTGGCTCGGTCACGGCAAGTCCTTGAACACGGGCATCTTACCCTACGGGGGCGGCGGGGATGTTGGCATGGCGGCGCAGGCAACATATCCTTGTCGTTTGGCCGCGCCGGAGGGGGGCGAGTCGGCACACGCCGAGGTTCATGGAAATCCTTGCTGATCTGTTCGACTGGGTGCGGACGCTCCACAGCGACGAGGGCATCCGCTCGCTCATCGCCTGGGGCGGGCTGACCGTGCTCGTGGCCATCGTCTTTGCCGAGACCGGCCTGCTGGCCGGGTTCTTCCTGCCCGGCGACTCGCTGCTCGTCACGGCCGGCGTGGTGTGCTCGGGAGCGTTCCCCGGCCTGCCGCCGCTCGACATCTGGCTGACGAACCTCCTGCTGGTGCTGGCGGCCGTCATCGGCGACCAGGTCGGCTACACGCTCGGCCGGCGTGCCGGACGCGCCATCTACGCGCGCCCCGACTCGCGGTTCTTCAAGAAGAAATATCTCTACGAGGCCCAGGAGCTGTACGCGCGCAAGGGCGGCAGCTCGCTGGTCATCGCGCGCTTCGTGCCGGTGATGCGCACCTTCGTGCCGTTCATCGCCGGCGTCGCCCACATGCCCTACCGGCAGTTCGTCTTCTACAACGTCTTCGGCGGCGTGCTGTGGGTGACGCTGCTGCTGTGGGTGGGCTACTTCCTCGGTCAGAGCCCGCTGGCCAGGCAGATCCACCACGTGATCCTGCTGGTGATCTTCGTCTCGGTCCTGCCGCTGGCATGGGAGGTCTACAAGCAGCTGCGGCGGCGCTCGGCGGCGGCGACGCCCTCGGGCCCCGCCGCCGCGCCGGACGTCGACGCCGCCGCCAGCTCCGCCGAGCACCAGCCCGAGGGCTGAAGCGCCCCGCAGTCCTCCTACTGCTGGGCGTCCAGCCAGTCGCTGAGCGGGGCGAAGTAGTCGAGGATGGCCGACGCGTCGAGCTCGCGCTCGCCCGTCAGCGCCTCGAGCGCGTCAGGCCACGGCTGGCTCTGCCCCATCGACAGCATCTTCTCGAGCCGCGCGCCGACGTCCTTGTTCCCGTAGATCGAGCAGGTGTGCAGCGGCCCCTGGTGGCCGGCCTGCCTGCACATCGCGCGGTGGAACTGGAACTGCAGGATGTGGGCGAGGAAGTACCGCGTGTACGGCGTATTGCCCGGCACGTGGTACTTGGCGCCCGGATCGAAGTCGTCCTCGCTGCGCGGCGTCGGCGGCGCGACCCCCTGGTACTTCTCGCGCAGCTCCCACCACGCCGCGTTGTAGCGCTCGGGCGGCACCGCGCCGCTGAACACCTGCCAGCGCCACTGGTCGACGAGCAGGCCGAAGGGGAGGAACGCGACCTTGTCGAGCGCCATGCGCAGCAGGAACTCGATGTCACCGCCGTTGTCGGGCACGCGGTCGAGCAGCCCGATGCGCTGGAGGTACGCTGGCGTGATCGACAGCGCTACCGCGTCGCCGACGGCCTCGTGGAAGCCGTCGTTGGCGCCGTTGCGATAGAGGTACGGCAGCTGGTTGTACGCGCGCTGGTAGAAGTTGTGTCCCAGCTCGTGGTGCACCGTGACGAAGTCGTCGGCGTTCACCTCGATGCACATCTTGATGCGCAGGTCGTCCACGCTGTCGACGTTCCAGGCGCTCGCGTGGCACACCACGTCCCTGTCGGCCGGCCTGACAAACAGCGATCGCTCCCAGAACGTGTCGGGCAGCGGTGCGAAGCCGAGCGAGGTGAAGAAGCGCTCGCCGTACCTGACGAGACCGCGCGGGTCGACGCGCTTCTGCCGCAGCAGCGCGTCGAGGTCGTAGGCGCTGCCCCGACCCCGCGGGCCGACGATGTCGTAGATGGCGCCCCACTGCTGCGCCCACATGTTGCCGAGCAGGTGGGCGGGAATGGGGCCGTCGGGCGGCACGAGGTCGGTGCCGTAGCGCTCGCCCAGCTTCTTCCTCACGTGCGCGTGCAGGCGCCGGTAGAGCGGCTCCACCTGCGCCCACAGCCTGTCGACCTCGGCCGCGAACTCGTCGGGGCTCATGTCGTAGCCCGCGCGCCAGAACGCGCCGAGATCCGCAAAGCCCAGCTCGCGCGCCCCCTCGTTGCCCAGCTCGACGAACCGCTGGTACGGCTGCCGGATCTCGCGCCCCACGGCATGCCACCCCGTCCAGGCCTCGAGCAGCGCCTCCGGGTCGCGGCTCTCCGTCAGCGTCCGGCTCAGGTCGTCGAGCGTCTGGCATGGGCGTCCCTCCGGGCAGTACCTGCCGCGCCCGTACGCCGCCTCCATCGACGCCACGAGCCTGGTCAGCTCCGCCTGGGCCTCGGGCCGTTCCGGCGCGGGCAGCGGCGAGGCCGACAGCTTGAGCAGCATCAGCTGACGCGCGACGTCCGGCGGCTCCGCATCGGCGTCGTAGGTGGCCGCCTGCTTGGCGTAGGCCATCGACGCCGCGACGTAGTCGCGCGTGGCGTCGGCCGAGAGCTGCTCGGTGTCGATGGTGATGAAGTTGGACGCCACCCACTGCGCGCGCGCGAGCTTGTTGCCGAGCTCGAGCAGGCGCTCGTTGGCTTCCGCGACAAACGACGCCGCGTCCTGCCTGCCGGCCGCACGGTCGGACGACGACGCCCCGCCGCACGAGGCGACGAGCGCAGCGAGTGACAGCATGCCGGCCGCGCGGATCGGGCCGGTGGGGATCATCCTGTGAAGCATATGAACCTCATGGCGCGGTTGCGCCCGTGGCGCGCAGGCCGAGCGCGCGCGCGGGGTTGTGCTCGAGCAGGCGGGTGATGGCCGCTTCACCCAGCCGCCCCCGCAGGGCTGGCAACAGGTCATCGAAGAGGGACGTGTGAGGCGTGTAGTCGCCGCCCCCCGGCTCGCCGACCCGGTACCAGCCGGCGTCGTGCGAGAGCAGGACGCGATCGAGCATCCCGGCGTCGGCAAGCGCGGCCACACGCACGGCGTAGCGCTCGGCGGACGCGGACGAGACGCCGTCGAGCGAGATCCATGCCCCCCGCCGCGCGCCGTCGATCACACGCGACGTGTCCTGCTCGTTCTGCGCATGCACCCAGATGAACGCTTCGAGCGGCACGCCGAGCGAGTCGAGCAGATCCATCTGCTCGTGTGCCGCGACGCCGTCGCCGGTATGTGAGGCGATCGGCAGCCCGGTGGCCTTGCACGTCAGCGCCGCCGCCTCGACGAGCTTCGCGTCGACGGGCGACAGCGGACCGGCGTCGACGCCGATCTTCATGAACCCCGGCCTGACGTCCGTGCCGTCGAGGCCGTCCCGGCTCTCGGCGATCCAGCGGTCGGCGATCTCGCGCGCCGATGCCCTGAACGCATGCGCCGGCACGTACCTGTCACCGGCAGCGCCGTAGTACCCGGTATTGGTGACGATGTGCAGGTCGGCGGCCTGCGAGAGGCGCAGGAGCAGCTGCGGGTCGCGGCCGAGGTACGCCGGCGTGCACTCGACCAGCGTGCGCACGCCCCGCTCGCGCGCTTCGCGCAGGAACGGCAGTGCACGGCGGAACGCTTCGTCGCGGT